>NZ_BAABRU010000003.1:0-300000 GCF_039545135.1 Herpetosiphon gulosus
TCGCGATATCACTGCAAAATGGGTCACGCTGCCAAACTGGGCACGGATTCGCAACCAATTGGCCATTCGCTTTGACGGACGCTTTCCGGGGTAATGGGGCGAAATACACAATCTACTTGACAGTCCCTGTCGCATTGTACATTCTCAAGCCCAACGACCTGATCAACCCACAGTCCAGCCAGTGGCATCTCGCCCTCAAGTTCCATCCCAAGTTCAATGAAGACCCCCTTTGCAGCCGTAAGATCGTTAACCACGATCAACACATTGTCCATCCGTTGAAGAGTCATCGTTGTTCCTTCCTCGGCTATTGCTAAGAACTACCCAATTTATCGTGAAACACGCGCTTTACAGAACCGTTGATTAATTATTTGGTGGTATAGGCAAGAATTGTATCAACCACGATTGCCAGCGGAGCAGTTGCATTAATACGGATTGCATGTGTGGTGAAACCATCGTTTGTCGCATGCTGGAAGCATGCAAAGGCTTCGCCCTCTTCGGCTGTTCCACCCCATTCATGGGCAGGTCGAGCCGCAAGCCGTTGATTAAGGGTATCTAAATCCAGCTCGAGGACAAATACCGCATCAAACAGGTCAATCAAGCGGTCAGAATTCCGAGAACCACCACAAAAGAAAGTAACCGGATGGGTTCGATCAGCTACTAATGCACGCACCTTTGCTACATCCCAAATCCACGCCCCAGGTTCGTTGTTGCTTGTATCCACCGGCTCACCCGTTTGCAAATCGCCGGTATAGGCCAACTCGCGATCACCATGGATGGCATGATAGCCACGACGTTGGAGCTCCGTGCAAACCGTCGTTTTACCAGCACAGGAAACACCATCGATTCGGTAATTTTTAATGCCCACGATTGGTTCCTCTCACGATCTACGCTACCCTAATTGCTTATCAAGCTATGTTGTCAATGCTGTTGCGCCTAAAACCACAAACGACCTGATCACGAACAAACTTACACACATTTGAGGAGTAGAGTAAATATCTATACCAATAGATATACATCTCATGATTCATCGGATCTATACTAACTAACCAACTCCTAGCCAGAATGGTTGTGCGAAGTCATATAATCACCTTTATTTGGAGGATGTATGCCTTACACACGGCGCGATATCCTGAAACTTGCGGCACTCGTTGGCCTTAGCCCATGGCTACCTGCCTGCGCATCCAATGATCCGAATGAACCAACCATCAAGCCCACTACCACATCGAATAGCCCAGTACCAAGTGACAGCACTCCGCAGGTCATCGTGATTGGTGCAGGCATCGCGGGATTAGCTGCTGCCGCCAAACTCCAAGCGAACGGCTATCGCGTCCAGATCATCGAAGGACGCGATCGGATTGGTGGGCGCATTTGGACAAGCCGTATGTGGGACGATATGCCCGTGGATTTAGGGGCTTCGTGGATTCATGGCGTTACACACAATCCCCTCACCGATCTGGCAGATACCGCAGGCATTGAGCGAACACCCACCGATTATGAGAACAGTCTGGCCTACACCATGGATGGCGAAGAACTCGACGATGCCGCTGTGGAACAGCTTGAGGAGCAGTTGGTCACGCTGATGGATGCCGTGGCTGAGTTAGTCGAAGACACCGATGATATGTCACTCGCGGCGGCAATGCAGCAGGTTCTCGCTGAACAAGCTGAATCACTCGATCAACCACACTTGAATTTCAGCATCAATAGCACGATTGAACATGAGTATGCTGCCGATGTCGAGGAATTATCAGCCCAGTATTGGGATAATGATGGGGAAGTTGTTGGGGGTGATGTCATTTTTCTTGATGGGTATGATCAAATCCTTGATCGCCTCACGGCAGGCCTTACAATCCACACTGGGCAATCCGTCAACGCCATCAATTACACTGCTGAATCAATCACGATTACGACCGATACCGCGACCTTTGCAGCGGAGCACGTCATTATCACCGTTCCGCTCGGTGTACTCAAACAAGGCCGTATTCAGTTCATCCCACCGCTTGATGCTTCGAAAACTGATGCGATCACCTTGCTCGGATCGGGGCTGCTCAACAAAACATGGCTGCGCTTTCCAACGGCGTTCTGGCCACAGGAACCAGAGATCATTAACTATATTGACGAACAAAAAGGCCGTTGGGCTGAATTCCTCAATATCTATCACTACACCAATAGCCCGATCTTGCTAGGCTTTAATGCTGGTTCGTATGCTCGTATGCTCGAATCACGCAGCGATGCGGAGATTATTGCGGATGGGATGCAGGTGTTGCGCACGATCTATGGGCCTACGATTCCAGATCCAGAGGCGTGGCAGATCACCCGCTGGGGCGCTGACCCGTATGCTCTTGGCTCATACTCCTTTTTGGGCATTGGGGCAACCGATGCCCTGCGTGACGATCTTACCCAACCTGTTGGTGGGCGACTGTTCTTTGCAGGGGAAGCAACATCACGCGATTATCCCTCAACCGTCCATGGAGCCTACCTCAGTGGATTGCGTGCCGCCGATGAGGTGATGCAGGCATAGGTTGAACACCATGATATGATTCACGTTCATAGCCCTAAAACCACAAACGACCCGCTGAGGGTCACTTGTGGGAGAGAAGAGAGAGGAGAAGGTTTGACGTCAGTATACCAGAACACTCTGGTTATGACTATTAACATGCTATTAACATCTCGATTCTCTGCATCGGTTACTGCTTTTGATTGGAGCATTCTCCAATTGAACATAGCCAAAAGAGCTGTGTATCGTTTGTTTTTGGCATAGCTCTAAGCCATAAAATCCTGAAACGGAGATTTGGAATGAATCGCTGAGCTAAGGATGGCTTATTGCAAGGCAAAATGGCTAGCATCAGCATTGTCCGACCCATCACGATTGATCACTAGCAAGGGATTGGGGTCATCAGCCGCAACCAAGATCGGAAAATAGATTTCCACTCGATCAGCTTTTGCAACCGGAGTATCAAAGCGAGGTTCGATACAACACGGCAAACCCTGCTGATCCTTTAGCGCCTGATATTCTCCATTGGTCAGAACGAGCAGCGATATGAGCGTACCATCAAGCACCACTGGCTCTGCATGAACATTTCCATGATTGATTACTGCCCGAACCAGTCCAAGCTCATATCCATTCGGTGGGCCTGCATACGCTGGATCAAGCGTTGCAATCGTTGCCAAGGCCTGCTCGCCTCGCACAAATTCTAGTACCTCAAACGAGAAGGAAATGTTTGTACTGGCCATCGCCAGTATTTCGCCTTTGACAATTGGTTCTTTGGCCGAGGCAAATTCAAACAATGATTCAAGTTCTTCAGCATCAAGATTTGTAACGGTTACTTGAACGCTGCGTTCAGTCGGCGCTGGCCGATCAGTAGGTGTGGGCGAATCAGTTGGTGACAGGCTGGCTTGATTGCCACATGCCGCCATTAAACCCCCAATGAGCAAGCCAATCAATAGTTTTCGAAATCGCATAACTCCACCTTTCTATCACTATTGCTGGCGATACGTAATGCTATGATTGGAAGTTACGGGTGGACAATCATTTAATTAAAAGCACAGCCCTAATTTGATTGGCTAGAGCTGTGCTCCTACTGATGACTACAATAATTTAGGGTTTACTCAGCTTTCTCAATCGCTTGAGCAATCCAATCAGCGCCTGCAATACCTTGCTGGCCTAGCACCAAACTCAATTGGGCGGCATGCTCTTGAACATGGCGCATGCTATAAAGTTGAAGTTCCAGAAAGCTTGGTTGCATCCACTCAAAAACACAGCGCTCTTGGGCCTTTGCATCAGTCAAGCCCATAATCGTCGCCTTGCAGCGCTGCCGACAATCTTGCAGATAGGTAAGCACTTGATCTTTGGTATAGGGGTTTTCTGGCAAACTACCACGAACAAATGGCGCTGGCGGCTTAAATCCCTCGCTTGAACCAGTCAAAAAGAGATCCAGCCAGAACAAGGTATGATAGGCCACAAACCAGAAATGCCCATAGCGCGGATCATCAGGGTCTTCCCACAAAACACTCGTCCAGAGCTGGTCGGGGCAACGGACAATTGGATCTTCTAGCATGGCAATTGCTGCACCAAATTGCTGCCAAACACTCGTCTTCCAGATACTCTCCATCAATACACCTCCTGAAAAGAAAGAGTTGTAGCTCCAGTGTAGCAAGCAGGATTGAGCCTGTCTAGCAGGCTTAACGGGCCAGCATATCACTCAATTAAACGATTATGATCGCTTGTCATGCCACATATTGATCGCCTATACTTAGGTACGTAGATCACGCGAGGCATTGCCAATGAATCTCAATTCATTAAAAAAACTGCTCAAACACCAAGCCTACGAACAAATACTTGAGCATTTGCAAACAGGTCCAGCCTGGAAGCAAAAGTCGCTTGATTTCGCCCTCTATCAACTTGCCAGCCAACCAGCCGAAACATTGGTCGCCGCATTACTCAGCGCGGGAGCCAACCCCAACCAACCACTGCAAGATAACCGCTATATCAGCTTGCATCGGGCGGCGATCTACAATCGCTATGCGATAGCCGAGCTTTTGCTGAGCCATGGAGCCAACTGCCATGCCCAAAGCTATAAACAACAAACTCCATTGCATTTGGCTTGTCTCAACGGCCATTTCGAGCTGGCTCAATTGCTCTGGCAAAACGGCGCTGATCTGCATGCTCAAGCCGATTCAAACTTCACGCCATGGTTATATGCTGCCAGCAGTGGCAATTTGCAACTACTTATCTGGTTGTTAGAACAAGCAATTGATATCGATCAAACGACGAATAATGGCATTTCGGCACTAACCTTAGCTGCTTGGAATGGGCATCAAGCAGCAGTTGAATGGTTATTAGCCAATAGCACAGCAATCGAAGGCCCGCCATTCAGAATTCGTACTCCGTTGCATGCTGGATTAATTAAAGGTCATATGGCAATCGCCAATCTGTTGCTTGATCACGGTGCATCGACCAGCGCCTATACTAGCGATGGCTATACTTGCGTGTGTTTGGCTGCGTGGCATAATGCTGCTGATGTAGTTGATCGCTTATTGCAGTGTGGCTCACCCATTAATTGTGAAATTATAAAACCCCATTCGAGCGCCTTGCATGCCGCTGTTCAGTTCAATAACCCTACAATGGCACGACAACTCTTGACCAACGGAGCCAAAATCAGCGCGATCAATGGGCAAGGCTTAATGCCATTTCATTTAGCAATCAGTAGTATTTGTTTGAACAAAAGCACCGATTTAGCACTAATCGAAATTTTTCTGCACATGGGAGCCGATCCCAACCAGCCAAGTTATGCAATTAAGCACATTGGCAACGAAACTCAGGTGCGCGAAGCTTGGAGACCTTTAGCCTATGTACTTGCTCACAAACGCCGTGATTTGGCTGAATGTTTATTGGCCTATGGTGCTGACATAAATCTGCTAGGCTATGGCAAATGGTCGATGGAGCAAACTGCCCTTGAGGTTGTCGCCCACGCCGAGGTTATTGATCAGGCGGCTGGCGAATTGTTTAGCTGGGTGCTCAGCCTTAAACCTCAAATTCCCCCAAAACTATTGCCATTCATGATCAACATCAAGCGCTTCGCCTTTGCCCAACAATTAATCGAGGCTGGGGCTGATCTGCATGCTCCCGATGTTTTAGGCGCAGCGATTACCGCTCAACACGAGCAGTATGTTCGCGA
Organism: Herpetosiphon gulosus; assembly: GCF_039545135.1. NCBI lineage: Bacteria > Bacillati > Chloroflexota > Chloroflexia > Herpetosiphonales > Herpetosiphonaceae > Herpetosiphon > Herpetosiphon gulosus. The sequence continues at coordinate 5,676 of NZ_BAABRU010000003.1, forward strand.
TTTTCTGGCGCGAGGCGTTAATGTTGATAGCCCATATCGCAATTACCCAACCGTTTTACAGCTAGCACTATGCCATTATCCCCAATTCGCACTGCCGTTAATTGAGGCCGGAGCCGATTTGACGCGCTTGGTTGGAGCAAATCTAAGCCTCAATTATCCAATGCTGCTGCGCCAACAACGTTCAGCACGGCCATTGGTTAGCAATTTAATATTGCTGGATTTAATTGCTGAGGCCATGTTGAGCCAACTTGAGCCTGCGACTCTAGCCTATCAAGCCTTGATCGATCAAGAGTTTGCTGAGCGTGTTTGTACAGAAAATGACGCTACATGGCAGGTTTGGCTGGCTCGCGGAGCCAATATCCATGCCCTCAATCATGCTGGGTTGTTAGGGCTAAGCCAGCTTCTCGTCTATAGCGATTTGGCTAGCGCTCAAAAGCTGTATGCCAACGGCGCAAATATCAATCAGACTGACCATTTTGGGCGCACTGCCTTGCACTGGGCGGTTGAGCAACAACAGCTGGCAAGTGTGCAACAATTGCTGAATTGGGGTGCAGATTTAACCATTGTAACGCCCTATGGCTACAGTGCTTTGCACTATGCCACCTTAGCTAATCGGCTTGATCTGGTTGAACTATTATTACAAGCCAAAGCTGATCCGACGGCCCAACTTACGGCAGGGCGCTTACAAGGCTGGACGGCATTACACTGTGCTTATGCAGTTGATAATCAATCATTAATTGAATTGCTCCGCCCGCTAACGCCCGCAATTACGCCACCAGAGCCAGATTCGCAGCATCTTCAAGGAACCTACAACGTAACCATGGCCACCAACGGTTGGCATAAACCACGGCCAATTAGCAACCAAACCCAACGTTGCCCCGCATGCGCCGAGCACATGCTCTACAACACTGCCCACACCTTCGATGGCTCAGGCCAATTAGCCGATCGGATTGAGATCTATCGCTGTGGAAATTGTCGGGCCGTGTTTTGGGAGAATAGTATGGCTGCGTGGCGCTCAAGTTTGCAGCCATGGTCAAGTTTTGTGCAGGATTAACTATGCCAGCTTATTTTTTGATTAGCGCCTACAACCCACAAGCCAGCATTGATGATCCAATTGGTTCAACCAACCATGCTGATCAACTCCAGATCAATCTATTTGATTATCGCCATGCGTTAATTCAGGCTTGGCCAGCAATCAGCTTTAACCCGCAACCTGAATGGGCTTTAGAATGGAAGCTTGAGCCAGATGGGATGGAAGGAAGGTTATGGCACGCTGGTCATAGCCTTGAAATTCAGGTTGCGGGTATGCTCACAGCCGCTTTCATCGTTTGGCATCGGCATTATATCGATTCAGTTTATCCGTTATATTTATCTCGACCACCACAGCGGGTTTGTTTAGAACTTGTTGGATCAACCACCACCAGCACAATTCAAACTTGGCTCGATCAATCGCTAGCCCACTACCGACGTGGAGCCTAAACTCAAGCTAGAAATTAACAAACCTCAAAATTAATTAAATATTTTAATGTATAATAGCTGGGTATCCACTTCTACCCCTAGGAGGTTTGGCATGCCCGGAAAACGTTCATCGCTGGTGATCGTTGCAGCCTTGGTGGTCGCATTGCTGAGTAGCTTTGCCGCCGCCACTCTCGTCACTCCTACCGCCGCTTCGTCCGATGGTTTTTGGCAAGATATCAAGGAAAGTCGGATTGCTCAAAAAGGTGCTCGCCAGATTGTGCCAACGATCTATCGCACCGTTGCATTAGATGTCGCTGGATTGAGCCAATATTTGGCCAAAGCGCCACTAGAGCAAGATCAGTCGGTCGCAAACTCGTTGTATAGCCTGCAATTGCCCATGCCCGATGGCAAGTTCGAGCAATTTCGAGTGGTCGAATCACCGATTATGGAGCCAGAACTAGCGGCAAAATTCCCCGAAATTCGCACCTACTTAATCCTTGGGGTGGATACTCCCAATCTGAGCGGACGCTTGGATCTGACACCCGCAGGCTTTCATGGCTTGATTTTAGGCGATCAAGGCCGGATTTTCATCGATCCCTACAGCGCGGGCGATACCCAACACTACATCGTTTACGATAGCAAAAATTTTGTGCCCAGCAGCCAAAAATTGGCCGATCGTCAAGTTGAAGATTATGTCATCGATTTACCATTGACCGATGATGGCTTGGCAGCACCCAAAGCAGTTGGCGATAAATTGCGCACCTATCGTTTGGCCATGGCCGCAACTGGCGAGTACACCGCCTATCATGGTGGAACCGTTGCCAAAGGCTTGGCCGCAATCACCACCAGCGTGAATCGGGTTAACGCAGTCTACGAACGTGAAGTTGCTGTACGCATGGTGTTGGTTGCCAACAACAGCAATATCATTTATGCCAACGCCAGCACCGACCCCTACACCAACAACAATGGGGTAACGATGCTCAGCCAAAATCAGACCAATATTCGTAATGTAATTGGCAACACCAATTATGATATTGGTCATGTGTTCAGCACTGGCGGCGGCGGGGTAGCCTCGTTAGGCTCAGTCTGCTCGACCAACTACAAAGCCCAAGGCGTAACTGGCTCGTCGGCTCCGGTTGGCGATCCATTTGATATTGATTATGTGGCCCACGAAATTGGGCATCAATTTGGGGCAAATCATACATTCAATGGCACAACTGGCAGTTGTGGCGGTGGCAATCGCGCCAGCAGCGCTGCCTACGAGCCAGGCAGTGGATCAACAATTATGGCCTATGCTGGGATTTGTGGCGCTGAAAACTTGCAATCCAACAGCGATCCTTATTTCCATTCCAAGAGCTTGAACGAAATTACCACCTTCATCACCACTGGTGGTGGGTCAAGCTGTGGCACGGCAACCAACACGGGCAACACCGCTCCAGTGGCCAACGCAGGGGCCGATTACATGATTCCACGCAGCACGCCATTTGAATTAACTGGCACTGGCAGCGATGCCAACGGCGATAGTTTGACCTACAACTGGGAGCAATATAACTTGGGCACAGCCGCGCCACCCAACACCGACAACGGCTCACGCCCAATTTTCCGTAGCTTCAACCCAAGCACCAATCCCAAGCGCTCGTTCCCCAAATTGAGCGATATTTTGAATAACACTGCGACGATTGGCGAATCGTTGCCAACCACCAACCGCACCATGGTGTTCCGACTGATTGTTCGCGATAATCGGGCTGGCGGCGGCAGCTATGCAATTGATACGGCCAATGTGACGGTCAGCAGCGCGGCTGGGCCATTCGCCGTAACAGCGCCTAATACCGCCGTAACCTGGACTCGTAACAGCAGCCGTACCATCACTTGGAACGTTGCCAGCACCACCGCCGCCCCAGTTAGCTGCGCCAATGTCGAGATTCTCTTCTCGAGCAACGGTGGCAGCAGCTTCAGCAGCTTGGTTAGCTCAACCCCCAACGATGGCAGCCAAGCAGTTACCATTCCCAACACCGCAACCACTCAAGCACGGATTAAAGTACGCTGCGCCAACAACGTATTTTTTGATCTTTCAAATGTAAACTTTACTGTGAATTAGTAATATCGTTTCGTTTCAATCCCTAAACATAGTCCCTCACGCCTTTGCCTACCAAAGTAGCAACAGAGTGAGGGACTATGTTTAATTCACAACGCTGACAGCTTCCATTTTTGAAAATCACCATGTCACAAAATAGAAAATATGTTCTATAATTCAGGTACTATCTTCACGGAGGAGCGAATGAATCAGTCAGATCAATGGACAGACGGCGCAATCAGCGCGATCACGCTATTTGTGCCCGATAACCTGATGCAACCAACATGCCAGTTTTACCAACAAGTATTTGGCTTACCCAAGGTGTTTAGCGATGAACAATCGATGGTCTTTCAATTTGGCGCAACATTAATCAACCTGCTCACCGAGAGTGCAGCTGTTGAATTACTAGCACCCATGGCCGTGCCCAACGTCGATTCACGGGCCTTATATACGATCACGGTTGCCAATACCGACCAAATTTATGCTGAACTAAGCAGCCGTGGGGTAGAATTCCTGAATGGGCCGATCGATCGGGCTTGGAGTGTACGCACCGCCAGCTTTGCCGACCCGGCTGGTCACCTCTGGGAAATTGCCCAGCCGTTGTAAACGACAAAAGCAACCAGTTATTCAATAGCATAGCTGGTTGCTTTTTGGTTGGCAGTATTTGAATTAAAATGCTGTTACGGGCACGTTTTTACAACTGCGGTTGGATCAATCGCATTTACAATTGCTAATTCATCTGGTAATTTCTTTTGCAGCTCGATAACTTCTGAATCACTATTTTTACTATTGGCTAATAATTCAAAATACTTTAATGCTTGAGGCTTATCATTCAGCATTGCATAACCACGGCCTAAATAAAAGTAATTTGCATCGTATTTAGGATTCACTTTCAGCGCTTGATTCAAGGCATTAATCGCTGAACATACATTAATTGCTTGATCAAGCAAATGCATTCCAGTGTTCTTCCAAGCTGATGCATCCTCAGGTTTTAGCTCATTTGATTTAATCGAATGTTCAACTGCACAGTTAATAATATGATCAGGTTGGTCTTTGAGATCATAGAGATAGGTATAGGCGGCTGATAGGTTATAGTGGCCTGCAAAATTGTTTGGATTAAGCGCTACAGAATGTTGTAAATCAACAACCGATAAATTTAAATACTCTTCAATTTTGGTCTCATGATAGAGTTTGAGATACGAACGCCCACGCATGGCAAAAGCATCATCAAAACCATTAGTATCATCAATTGCTTGGGTAAAGCGATTAATCGCAGCCTTCCAATCTTTAGTACCCATTGCTGTGACACCTTGATCAAACAATGGCTTAGCATTCGCTGAAACTGGTTGAGCACCACCAACAATTGTCATTGTCGCAGGAGTTGTACAACTCTCAAAATTAATTTGCATCAGCCAATTATTACATTCCTGTTTTTGCTCAGGCGTGACTTTAGGGTGACGAATGCATGCAGCAAAATCCGCCTTGGCAGCCTCAAGCTGTGAGCGACCAATTTCAACCACGCCACGATTGAAATAGACATTTGGCTGATATGGAGGATTTAACTCAATCGCCTTGGTCAAATCAGCGTGGGCGGCATCAAGATCCTTAACACAATCTTGATAGGCCAAGCCGCGTTGATAATAAACATCCGCCAATTCTGGCTCGATGGCAACAGCTTGATCAAAATCGGCAATTGATGCAGCACATTTGAGCACCTTTGGATTCGCATAAAGAATTCCCCGATTATAATAGCCCTTATAGTCATCTTGGTTAGCATTTATATAATCAGTGCAGGCTTGGATAGCCCCAGCATAATCGTCGTTTGCTACTTTTCCATCACAACGAATCGATACAGCAACGGTAGGAGTAGCAGGGATTGGCGTGTTTTCAGGGGTGGGGGGTGGCTCCGGAGCTTGAATTGGATTGAGTTTAATTTGTTTGGAGATTTGATTTGATTGAATAGTTAGGGTACCTTTATAAGGATTATAACCCTCCTTTTCAATAGTTATGGGAACCAACATATTATTATAGTCATCATCAATAAAAAAGGGGGCAAAACCATCATCACCAGTAAAAGCATCAACCATTCCTATATTTGGTAAAGTAATCATAACTTTAGCCTGACTAATAAACTTGTTATCTACACTATTAACCACCGTAATAGAATAGTTAAATTTATTTTCTTCCTCACAACCCCCCATGATCATCATAAACACACAAAAGCCAACAATAACTCCCATCCATCTGAGGTAGCGCTTGAGCATAGCTGCTGATTCCTTTCTCAATCTAGGCTTAACCTATAAGCTTGAGTCGCGCGAGAAAGCCTAGGGTGAACTGCTGATGAATGTTAGGAAAGGAAGCAGCAGCAAGATTTTCTTACAATTACGACCACATATGTACAAAATCCCCCTTTCGCCAAGCTAACCAATAGTGTATGATAGGGCAACTCCATCGCAAAGTATAACAGCGAAATTATTAGGCTATCGTTCATTACGTCAAATAAACTAGTAGTTATGGTTAGGGGATTGGTTTATGACTAATTACGAGTATCTTGATCTTAACACGCTTGAGCAGCTATTGTCACAAAATCAGAACAATTTACAAATTTTAGAAGTCCAGTTGGCAGAACACGGAGTATCCAAGCCAGTCTATTTAGTCAACCAACGCAATACAACCAAGAATGAAATCGCAGCAATTCAGGTGGCAATTAATCAACGCAAAAATCAAGCGACTCAGCAGCCAAGCCAACAACAAACAGGATCTTCGTCAAATATGAGTGAACGTACAACCATGACGCAGTCTAAAACTGGTTTAACCGAACCAAAGGCGATTATCAAAGGGGCTTGGATCGGAGCTGCGGCAGTGATTATTGCTGCGATCATTGGTATCTTGAAGTTCATGCCAAATGATACATTTAATTATCAAGTTGAAGTGATCGACAATACAACCAACAAGCCAATTAGTCAAGCCAAAGTTAGTATAACCTTGCCAAACCTCGCGCCACTCGAAGCTTTTAGCGATAATAACGGTTTTGCACGTATCTCAATTAGCGATGAGTACAATCAGCAAGCTGGACGATTGAGTATTGAAAAAGCTGGCTATGATTCAGCCATGTTTAATGTCGATATTCAAGCTGATCGCTTACCAAAACAAATCAAGCTTACCTCAAATCAATCAAATATTCCTCAACCAACAGCAACCCCAGAACCAACCTCAGCAGGAGGCGCGACAACCCCACTATTAATCGGCTGTTGGAACAACGATAGCAAGCCACGCAACATCACAAATATCAATATCCGTGAAAGCGCTAGCGGAATTAAAGTTGGCTTCAAGACTAGTTGTGCTGATAGTGCAATTACTGATGAATTAGATGCATTCATTTTGGCAGATAACCAAATTACTTTGAGCAAAGCTGCTGAAACTTGGGTCTTTAGCCTCAGGCCAGAGGGAACTCTGCGGCTCGCAATCGAAGGCCAAACAGGTTTTGAAGAATTAACCTTTTACAAGAAGTGAACTAATACAAATCGTTTATTTCAGTTACTACAATTCAAGAACCATGATTAACTATGCCTTACTACGAGGCTGTGCGCACATTTTTGCAATAGTTTAGTATGGTAGAACTTACCTAGTTGGCTTAATTGAGAGGATATCAGTAGCCATGCGTTCTACAATACAGTTATTAATAGGCCTAAGTCTTATTGGGTTGCTTTCGCTTTCTACCCACTTAGGGGTGGATGCCCACCAAGTGCCGATCGCAGGGGTATGGGATGCAGCGCTTGGTCAATCCTTGCAGCAACCAGCAACAATCTCATCATTAACCCTCGATCACAATGGTGACTTGTATGTGCTAGGGGATTTTCACTATGTTAATGGTTTGGAAATCAATGGGATGACCAAATGGGATGGAGTAAATTGGGCCAATTTCAATTTACATTCTGATGATATTAATAAAATCCGAGCAGTCACGACCTATAGCAATACCCTCTATGTTGCTGGGCGATTTGCGACCATCCAAGATCAAGAAGCTAATAATATTGCATTTTGGGATGGTAACGGCTTCCAGCCATTGGGGCTAGGGATACTTGGCACCTTGGAGCAAGCTGCAGCAGAACCAGTTGTTCATAGCCTGCATGTCTCTAGTGATACGCTGTATATTGGTGGGAATTTTAGTTCCTTTAATGGGGGAGAAGCCTATGGGATTGCCCAATGGAATGGGGCTGGGATTGCCCAGTCTGTTGAGTTCAATAATACCGTTAGCAGTTTTATCAGCACTCCTGAAGGAGTAATTGCTGCGGGAACATTCTGGACTGTTGACTTCCAGCCTGCTCAGCTTGCACGGCGTGAACACGATCAATGGGTTCCAATCAATTTTGGCTGGCCTAATATGACATTGCAAGCCTATACGATTAATAATACCCCGTATCTTGTAACGCGCTCAAGATATACTCCCTACCCAAGTCAACTTTATCGTTGGCAGAATAGTCAATTGCAGCTAATTGGTGAAACCCATCCTGGATCAATTGATACCTTGGTTGGCTTCGACAATACGTTTTATATGCAAAGCTCAAATCAACTCTGGCGCTTAAATCAAAATCAATGGGTTCAGGCCCAATTACCCTTTGAGATTTCTAAGCTTACTGCACTGACCTCTGATGGGGAAACGCTCTATCTGGCTGGTGATTTGCTGGTCGATGGCCAACCCAACCAGCTAGTTGCCTGGGATGGCCTAACAGTTCAATCACTTGGTAGCTTTGTTGGCAGCCAGAATGTTCAGTCAATCGCTGGGGATTTTGGTCAGCCAATGATTGCAACCAAGCCTGTGACTGCCACCGATTCAAGCGCAATCCAGCGCTGGAATGGCAGCCAATGGGATCTGCTCGCCAGCGGCGATCCAACCATCAGTCAAGCACTATTGCACACGATCAATCAGCAGGCCTATGTATTGCTGAACCATCCTCGGGCGTTGGCAAGTGCTGCACCAGTCAGTAATATTTGGCATTGGAATAACGGTAACTGGCAAAGTGGCATTCTCAGCACAAGCACGCGAATTAAGTGGCATCGATCAGGGCAACAGCTGTTTACTTATCTTGCGCCACTGGAATCGAATCTACCAATCACTGGAGTGGTCGAGTTTGATGGGCAAACACTAACCCAACGCCTCGCCAGTGGCTTGGTCTCAGCATACGACGATCAACTTTTTGTGCATCACAACCAACTCTATAAAATTAATGTTTCACCATGGATGTGGCACCATGATTTATATATCTATCAATGGAATGGTACTGACTGGCAAGCGCTACCATCGCTGATTTTGAACAAAATTGATCATCAGTTCGCCACTTGGAACAATCAGTTATATATGGCGAATACCAATGGAACCCTTTATCGCTTTGATCACGCGATGCAGCCGATCGAAATCGCCCAATTTGATGGGCCGATTACCGCCATGCAAGGCCTAGCAGGCGCTGGATTGTATATCGGCGGTGATTTTATGCAGGTAAATGGAGTAACAACTGGCCGAATTGCCCGTTTTGATGGGAACAACTTTAATGGGCTTGGACAGTATCCCAATGGGGCAATTCGTAAACTTGCTGTCGATTATACCCATCTTTATGCAGTTGGCGATTTTACCAAAGTCGGCCAGATTGATTCATTGGGTATTGCAGTATTCAGCTTTGCCACGCCAGAATCAACCCCAACCCCAACCAACACACCAACACCGACGAGTACGCCGACAGCAACCAATACGCCAATAGCAACTATTTCGCCTCCACCAGCAACATCGTATCGAATCTACCTCCCACTTGCATGGGCGCAGGTAGAAGAATAATCTGGTAGACGGCTTTACCCTAAAACTAATCAACCCCGCTCCTGTTGATTGAAGCGGGGTTTTGTTTTAGCACATCAAAATAAGTGTCAGATTTAACCAAAGTACATTAAGCATAAGATCATTTTGCAGGCATAAATTGCACCGACAGCTCCACTGGCCGCTGCACCACCTGCTCAACCTGCGCGTGCAATTGCTGACGAAGGATTGCGGTTTCGGCGATTGAACGCTCAGCCACGACCTGTACCGTTAGATCGACCAATAATTGATGGCCCAACCAACGTGCTCGTAATTGTTGGACTGACTGAACTTCAGCAACCGAACCAACTGCTTCTTCAACATGGGCGATCAAATGCGGATCGACCGCATCCATCAGGCGTTGCCAAATTGTGCGGGCGGTTTGCCAAGTCATACCAGCAATAATTATTGTCATCAGCAAACCAATTAATGGATCAAGCAATGACCAGCCTAACCAAGCCCCAGCTGCCGCGCCTAGCACTGCCAGCGAGGTCAAGGCATCGATTTGGGCATGCTTACCATCAGCAATCAACGCCGCTGAATTAATTTTTTTGCCTGTTCGAATTTCAAGATAGGCTACCGCATAATTGCCAAAAAAGCCGATAATAGCCGCCGCTATAACCCATGGCAATTGGGTAATTTGGGTTGGATTGAGCAATTTTTGCCATGCTTCAATGCCAATATAGATTGCACTAATTGCCATTGAAGCCACAATCGCCAAGCCAGCAAGATCTTCGGCACGGCCAAAGCCATAGCGATAGCGACTAGTTGCGGCACGACGTGCTAGCATAAATGCCACCAACAGGGGCAACGTATTCAAGGCATCACCAAAATTGTGGACGGTATCACCCAACAGCGCCACACTGCCACTCAACCAGTAAATTACCACCTGAATAACCGTTGTTAGCCCTAATAGCAACAGCGACCACCAAATTGTCCGAATCCCTAGGTGGCTAGCTGAGCCAGTTAAGGCAACAACCTTAGCCGTATCATGATCATGGTCGTGGTTAAAGCCTGGTAAGTGCAAGGCCTCACCTAATGAGCGCCACCAACTTGATCCATGCTGATGATCGTGATCATGATGATGGTGCTGAGTTATTGCCTGATTCATAGATCGATCCTTAATTTCATATCTCTATATCTGTACAATCATCAAGATATACTATTTCAAGAGCCTTGTCAATCCATACCATGGTCAATGGCTAGCGGGATGGCACTATGGTAGAGTTGAAGTAGTTAATAACAAGGAATGCGCCATGCCAGAAATTCATCCATTGCAAACAACCAATCAACTGCCGTCCACTGCTCTGCATGCCGTAGTAGCAATGTTCAAGGCGCTCAGCGACCCAACTCGTGCTCAATTAATCTATGTGCTGACCCATCGTACCTGCACCGTCAACGAATTAAGCAGCTATGTTGAGGTTTCAGCTTCAACCGTCTCGCATCATTTGGCGAAATTGCGCGATTTAAAATTGGTGCGTACCCAGCGGGTTGGCACCCAAATTTATTACACAATTGATGATGATCATGTAGCGGGAGTATTTCGCGAGGCGCTCTACCATCTCGATCATGTGGCTGCCCAAAGTTATGGCGCACTCGCCAACAACTTTGAGCAGAAAGAGCCAAATCAATGAACCTTCGCTTCCAAGCAAAGATTGAATTTTAATTGTTCTGCTGACTAACCATCACAGGATTTATGCTTTAATAGGGGTGCATAGTTAAACACAACGAGGAGTTTTATGCCAATCGGATACCATGCTGGACGCGCTATCGAACTGACCCCATCGATTTTATCGGCTAATTTTGCCAACCTTGGAGCCGATGTCCAAGCTGCCGATCAAGTCGGTTGTAGCTGGATTCAGGTCGATGTGATGGATGGCCATTTTGTACCCAACCTAACCTTTGGACCACCCGTGATTCAGGCAATTCGGCCTTATTTCAAAGGCACATTGGATGTCCATTTGATGGTCAGCAATCCCGATGCACTGCTCGAAGAATATGCCAAGGCTGGAGCCAACCATATCACAGTGCATCAAGAAGCCAGTGTGCATCTCCATCGCACAATTCAGCGTATCCACGAGTTTGGTTGTACTGCTGGCGTGGCGCTCAATCCAGCAACGCCAGTCAGCAGCCTCGAAGATATCATTCACGATCTCGATTTGGTGCTGATTATGTCGGTCAACCCTGGTTTTGGTGGTCAGAGCTTTATCGAACGCAGCTTGACCAAAATCGCTGCCGTGCGAAGTTTACTCGATCAGCGTCACCATGAAGCGGTAATTCAGGTTGATGGAGGGGTTAAACCCAGCAATATCGCCAGCATCGTCCAGGCAGGCGCGACTAACCTGATTGCAGGCTCGGCTTTTTACTCGCCAACCATCACCCCCCACCAAGCGTGGGATGCCTTTGTCGCCGCTTTAGCATGACTTAAGTCACCCACGAAATCACCCATGATAGGGAATGTCAATCTAGGAGCAATGGCCTATACTCGGTGTCATCTCCTTCTCCTCTCTTCTCTCGCTAGAACCCCGCAACTGCGGGGTTTTGGCGTTAATTGGCTTTTTTTTAAATGCGGTGCTGGCAGGTTGGTAAAGTCCCACGTTTACCAACCTGCCAACTGCCCTGATGCTTCCAAACCACAGGAGCGCCGCAATGAGAGTGTGTAGGCTTAATATAGCAACTAGCAGTTCCAAGGGTCGTTCCAAGCAGGTAGTATTCTGGTTCCAAGTTGAAGCTTGATCCACGAAGAGCACGAAGGTTAGGTTTTTAGCCACAGATTGCACGAATTGCACGAATGGTTTCATCCCAAATCGCTTATCCCACATCCCACATCCCTCATCCCTTTGACTTTTGTCTGCTGATTTTTGATAATAGCATTACACCTAGCATGTCAAGGAGGACAGGATGCTGCACGGGAAAGTTGCGATTGTTACCGGCGGAGCAATTGGAATCGGGGCGGCGACGGCTCATTTGTTAGCCAAACAAGGCGCAACGATGATCATTGGCGATATTAATCAGCAAGCTGGATTAGCAACGGTTGAGCAAATTCGTAGCAATGCAGGCCAAGCCTATTTTCGCCATTGCGATGTTAGCCACGAAGCCGATATTCAGGCCTTAGTGCAATTTGCACTCGATCATGGCGGCTTGGATATTATGATCAACAATGCTGGCATTGGTGGACAGCCCGCACCATTACACTTAACCGAGAATCACAATTGGCAACGCGTGTTAGAAATCGACTTAACTGGCGTATTTTGGGGTCAAAAATATGCCAGCCAAGCCATGCTGGCGGGTGGCAAAGGTGGCGCGATTGTCAATGTCGCCTCGATTGCTGGAGTGGCTGGCTCACCCAACCTTGGACCCTATGGCGTGGCCAAAGCAGGCGTAATCCAAATGAGCAAAACTGGCGCGATTGAACTAGCTCCCGCTGGCATTCGGATCAATGCAGTTTGCCCAGGCTGGACGGAAACCGCCATTTTGGATGGATTCGAGCCAAGCATTCAAGAACGGCTGATTCGCTCGATTCCGCTCAAGCGCATGGGCACGCCTCACGAAATCGCCGAACTGATCGTCTTTTTGGCCTCACCAGCGGCTAGTTTCATCACTGGAGCTGAGTACATTATTGATGGTGGGATTACCAGCATGTAGCTCAATTTGTGGAGAAAGAGGCTTGTGTGACTGAATATACGATTGAACATCAGCTCGATAACGGCATCGAACGCATCATCTATACGCCTCAAGAACAGCGTTATCAAACTCCAATTTTAATGGGCCATGGGATGTGGCATGGGGCGTGGTGCTGGCAACCATGGCAAGCATTGCTCGCCGAATGGGGTTGGCAAAGCATCGCCTTCAGCCAGCCAGGCCATGGTCAATCGCCAGCGCAACGTGCCAATCGCTGGAATACGCTGGGCTATTATTATCGCACGCTCAAGGCTGAAATCGAGCGTTTGCCAATCAAGCCAATCTACATGGGCCATAGTATGGGTGGCGCTTTAGGCCAGTGGCATCTTGCCAAAGGTGGCGACGATTTGCCAGCAATGGTCTTGGTAGCCCCGTGGCTGAGCCATAGCATGCGCCCAGTTTTTGCCCATGTCCAGAAACTCGACCCATGGGGCACGCTTTTGTGCTGGCTTTCACTCTCGGCAACGCCCAGCATTCGCACGCCCAAACGCGCAGCATTTTGGTTTCTCAGTGACGATTCCATCATCAAGCCCAAGCAATTGCATAGCCAGCTTGCGCCCGAATCGGCATTGGTGTTATTGCAATATCGCTGGCCCTTATGGCGACCAGCTAAACAGGTCAAAACGCCGTTGTTATGGCTCGCCGCCGAGCACGATCGTTGTATTCCCGAACAGCACTCACGGCCTTCGGCGGCCCATTACAATGCCGAATATTGGGTCATTCCCAAGGCCAACCACGATTTAATGTTTGAGGCCTCGTATCGCGAAACTGCCGAATTGATTCATAATTGGTTACAATCTGTTGTTACAGGAACCCAGCATGATCAGCATTCAAGCCTACAATTTCAATCAAGCGCAAGCTAAAATCGACCAATTGTGCCATTTATTAATCGATAGCGTTGCCCAAGGTGCGTCGATCGGCTTTCTGCCACCGCTGAGCCAAGCCGTAGCCAGCACCTATTGGCAAGCGATCATCGGCGATCTGCAAACTGAGCAGCGAATATTATTGGTAGCGTTGCAAGATGATCAGATCGTCGGCAGCGTCCAGCTTGATCTGCCTAGTAAAGCCAACGCCAGCCATCGCGCCGAAGTGCAAAAATTATTGGTGGATTCGCAATTTCAACGCCGTGGCATCGCCCAACAATTAATGCACCAGCTTGAGCAGCAAGCCCAAGCCCAAGGCCGTTGGCTCTTAGTGCTTGATACGCGTCAAGGCGATAAGGCCGAGTCGCTCTATCGCAAATTGGGCTATCAGGCGGCGGGAGCAATTCCCAATTTTGCCCAAGCTGCCGATGGGGCAACCCACACCACAATCTTTTTCTATCGCGAGTTGGAACACTCAGTTTAACGTTCCCTCACCCCCAACCCCTCTCCCACAGCGGCGGGCGAGGGGAGTTCTAAACTTTATGATAGCGGGATTCCCCTCGCTTGCTCGGCGATGGGTTCAGCTTACAAGGATCGGTTTTCCCTGCGAACCACGGTATCCGTGGTTCATCGGTGGATACATACGTGTCGCTGATTGCCTTTTAGGGGGTGCAGGGAGCCTTAATCCCTTACGGGGGTAGGCTTTTAAGGAATGGGCGGAAGGATGGTGATCCCCCATAAGGATCAAAAACCTACCCTTGCAAGGAGGGGTTGAGGGCATGAAAATCGATGATTTGGCGATCGTATAGGTTTTCCTAAACTCACAATTTCGCTCAGCAAAACCGCCAAGATCTTTTATAATTAAATCACGCTCTTGCTTCATTATTGCCGTTTATTCTGCCCGATCAAATTCATTATGTTCAGTAATCTCGGTGGATGTGAAGGAGTTTCTATGCAACGGAGCGCTCTCTATCGATTGTTGTTATTAATGATGCTTAGCGCTTGTGGCTCCAGCCCAGCCCAGCATCCAACTACCGCCAGCGTTGCTGCTGAAACTCCGGCGATTCTTGCCGCCGAAATTACGCCCGAAGCTCAAACGTACCCCTTATTGGCCGCCTATCAACAAGCAATCAACCAGGCTTTAACCGCCACACCACCAGTTTTGACCTTGGGCAGCCTCGATTCGCAACAAGCCATGGCCCAGATTGTGGCGCTCAACGAACCAAAATTACAAGGCCAATTCGTTGATCAAACGGGAACGCCATTTCGTAACGAGGTGTTTGGGGTTGTGCCAGTCCGCGAAAGCGATATCATCGAAGCAACTGCTGCCTGCTTGCAAGTCAGTTGCTATCGCGTCGAGGTCTATAATTTTGCATTGAATTTGACCCTCGCGATCACCGTTGATATTTCCAATCAAAAAGTGATTGTGGTCGAACGGCTTGCCAACAGCCAACCCGATATTCCCGAGCACCTAACCGCAGTGGCCCGCGAGATTGCCAGCAACGCCGCCGAAGTTGAGCAAGCCCTCGGCTACAAACCAACATCGGATCAAGCGGTGATGGCCAATACCAAAACATCGTTGAATGCGACCCGCTGCGAACGCTCAATCCATTTGTGTGTTGCCCCAACCTTTGTTGCAAGCGAACGCGCACTCTGGGCAATCGTCGATTTGACCGACACCCGCTTGGTTGGGGTGCGCTGGACGAATGTTGGGGCAACTGGCCCTGCCGTGACTGAAAAGGGCATGCAAAACGAGGCCGTGCTCAAATATTGCGACCACACCACCCGCCTAGAGCGTGATGGCTGGGCCTTTGACTATATGCTGACTTCATCCGATGGGCTGCGGATTTCCGATGTGAGTTATCAAGGCAAGCGCTTATTCAAAAGCGCCAAATTGGTCGATTGGCATGTTAACTATAGCGAACGTGATGGCTTTGGCTATAGCGATGCCGTCGGTTGCCCCTATTTTTCGCAGGCGGCAGTGATTGCGGTCGAACCGCCGATGATCGGCGAGATTCGCGAGAATGATCAGGTGGTTGGCTTTCAACTGGTGCAGGAATTTTGGTCGGAGCTGTGGCCTGAGCCATGTAATTATTATTATGAACAGGCTTTTTATTTCTATTTTGATGGGCGGTTTCGGCCAGCAATTGCCAGCGTTGGCCGTGGCTGTGGCGATGATGGCACTTATCGGCCTGTTACGCGCATCAGTTTGGCCGAGACTGGCACAATCAGCGCCTGGGATGGCACACAATGGCAAGCGTGGGAAACTGAGCAATGGCAAGGAGCCGACACCCGTAAAATCAACCCTGATGGCGCGGAATATCGCCTCGATTTAACCAATGGCGAGAGTTACACAATTGCAACCGGTCGTGGCCAATTCGATGATGGCGGACGGGGCGACCAAGCGTATGTCTATGCAACGCTTGATCATCCTGAGCGCGACGAAGGCGAAAGCGATATGGTAACAATTGGGCCATGCTGCAATACTGATGCCAACCAAGGCCCAGAACAATTTATCGATAACCCGCCCGAAAGCATTAACAACCAACACATTGTCTTGTGGTATGTGGCCCAACTCAAAAACGATGATACGCCCGGCAGTCAATATTGCTGGGCTGAATCGGTGTTGCGGCGCGGCGTGTACATACCCGAAGAATATCCATGTTGGTCGGGGCCGCTCTTTCAGCCAGCGCGAGGCCAATAAATGAGTCGTCGTAAAAAACGCCCTCAATCCACCCAACCAGCGGCCAAAGCCAGCCCTAAATCAACCAAATCGAGCAACCGCCGCTCGTTATTAGCCTTGGGCAGTGTGCTGGCGGTGCTCAGTGTTTTAGGTTTAGGTTTGTGGTGGATTAATCGTAGTTCGGCGACTGCCAGCAATTTTCCAGTTGGCGAAGTAACCTCATGCAAGCAGATTCCGCCCTTTGCTCAAGCCCAAGGCTTCGGGGTCAATGCCGTTTTGGATACTCAGGCGCGGCGAGTGCGTGGCATGGTGATGTACGATCTGACCAGCGATGGGCAAGAGGCCAGCCAACCAGCGCCATATCAACACCTTTCTTGGTCAAAAGCAGGCTACTTGAGTTCGCCAATTTTGGATCGCGATGGCGCGATTTACGTTGGCGCAGTGCCATGGGTCAGCATTTTGTATAATCCCCCAACAGCAGCCAACAAAGTCTATCGGATCGATCCACGCACTGCCGAATTGAGCGAATTGCTCGATTTGCCAGCGGCTGCACCTGCTAATAATACTAACCCGTATGGTATTCTGGCGCTCAATTACGATTGCAACACCCATAGTTTGTATGTTTCATCGGTGCTTGGCTCGACCAAAGATCAACAATTTGGGCGGATTTTCCGGGTCGATTTAGCCAGGAATAAAGCCAGTATCGTGCTTGATGGCGTTGATAGCTTTGGCATTGGAGTGTATAACGGCAACACAGGCAAGCGCTTATATTATGCCTTGGCCCGTCAGCCCCAAATCTACTCAATTGCCCTTGATAACCAAGGCAACCCATCTGGCCAGCCGCGCCAAGAGATTGATTTTAGTGGTCAAGGTTATCATGGCGATGAGCGCGGACGACGGATTAGCTTTGGTGATGCGACCATGCAAGTGCGGATTGTCCAATTCGATTACACCCTAACTGCGGTTACCAACCCAAATGAAACAACCTTGAGCTACCGTTACAACCCACAAACTGATAGCTGGCAAGCTGAGCCATAACCAAGTAGCCTATACGACCGTAGTTCGCAGGTCGTGATTAGCAAACCCAAAATCCCATAACCGAATCCGCCTAAAGTACCGTTTAAAGCCATGCAGAAAAGCCCAAAATATAGTGTAGTGTGTGGAGCAATATTCGCGTGCAGCTAGCACCTATTCTGCGGCGGAGGCATCGCATGCATACCATTATTTTGACTGGTGATAGTGAAGCCAGCATTCACTGTCTGAAAACCATCAGCAGCAGCTATACAGTAAAACCTCTCAGCCCAACCACTGGTGCTGTGCATATTGGTGAATATCGATTGACAACCACCACCAGCATTCGTTTGCTGGCGGTTCCTAAAGATTTATACGAGGAATTAGGCAGCGGCTTGATGGAACGCGCCATCGCCACCATTACTTTTGTCGATGGCTGCCAGCCCTCGGTGGATAGCGGTTATTTTGTCAACGAGCTTGAAGAACAGGCTTTTCGCTTGGGCAAGCCCTTGATTGTGGCGGCAACCCGTGGCAATGCCCCCAATGCCTTGAGCAGTGAAGCCTTGCGCGAAGCCTTGGGCACATCAAGCTATGCCACCGTAGCGAGCTGTGAACTACAACAAATTAGTACCTTGTATCGGCTAATTGGTCAGGCGATTAAACTAGCTCCATCGACTGCCCAGCGCCATGCCCAACTGCAACAAGTGCTCAATCAATTGGTCAATGTGTCGCACTATCGGCTGCGCGGCATCGCCTTAGCAACTCACGAAGGCCTAACCTGTGCCCTAAGTTTTACCAAATCGAGCACTCATCAACGAATCAGCGGCTTATCCAAGGCCTTGTTGGATGTCTATCGTCAAATGGGCTATGCATGTGAATTGGGTTGGGCCAGTGCCTTGATTCTGCATGCCGATGAAGGTACGCTGATTGTCGAAACCCTTGGCGAATATCTCGTCACAATGTTGTGTGATGATGATTTAGGCGATATTGATGCCTTACGACGTGATCTGAGTGCAGCATTAATTCCCCAAGCCGCCGAGCCACAACTTCACGCCGCCTAAAAAACGACAGGCTACCAAGCAATTTGGTAGCCTGTCAAGCATTTAATCAGCCATAAATTGGCGTGGACGGTCGGGATAGTCAGCGCCAACCGCATCAACCCCCAAGCTCAAAATATGTTGATAATCTTGCTCGGGGCCGCCCCACGGGCTAACGAACAAATCGGCAGCATGGCAGGCTTCAACTTCCTCGCGGGTTAGCATCGCCCAGTATGGCATCACTAAATCAGCATTCACCAATTTGGCCATGGCAGGAGCATCGGGCACGCGCGAGGCATAAATCACCCCAGTTGCTACATCAGGAGCAATTGCTTTGAGTTGACCCAACACCACATGATCAAACGAAATCGCCATGACTTGATCGCGCACATTCAATTCATCGAGCAAACGTACCAAAGCTACTTCAATATCAGGGTAGAAAATCGGGCCATTTTTTAATTCAATCACCACCTTGGTACGATCTTTGGCCCATTGCAAAACCTCGCGCAAAGTTGGCACGCGGCAATCGCTGAACGATGGATCAAACCATGAGCCAGCATCAAGCGCCTGAATTTCGGCAGCGGTATGGTGACAAACTAAGCCTGAGCCGTTGGTAGTGCGATTGAGAGTTGGATCATGGATCACCATCAACTCACCATCTTTGCTCAAATTAACATCTAACTCCACGGCATCGGCGCGTAAAGCCAAGCCACGTTGAAAAGCAGCCATGGTATTTTCAGGAGCATAGCCTGCTGCTCCGCGATGCCCAATTACAAATGGCCCTTTGCGTGCGCCAAACGGCTGTAACACAGCGACCTCCTTCACAAAAGCTTTTGGTTAGTGCCATTGTGCAACGCCTCTGCGGGGCTGTCAATCAAGCCTCAGTTTTGGGGATCGGGTGTTGGGGGTCGGGGATCGGGAATGTAGAAAATCTATTACTGGTCTATAAAGCAACAAATTGGGTACAGATAAAACAATGATAATCTCCAAAACAAATATTAGGGGATGAAAACCCCTTGCGTTTCCCTCCGGCGGAGGGACGCAAGGGTGGCGAATCGATTATTAAGAATTGAGAATTGGGAGAGTAGCAACCACAAATGAAGAGAAGATCTAGGCTATTATCGCCATATAACCATATTAAAATCTTTAACTTGCAATTAAAAAGTTTTAATATATACTTATGCACATCCACACATCAAACGGCACACCACTTCCAACAATTTCTCATCAACCCAACCTAACTAGGAGGATCAGCAATGCATCTATCTGTTCGGCGGTACGCACGGGTCGCGGTGGTTTTGAGCGTTTTAGGCTTGAGCTTGGCCCAAGGCGATGTGACCTTGGCCAAGAAAGAAGTCGAAGTTACGGTTGACCCACATACTATCGTGGCCAGTGATGGGAAGCCTGTAGACGTTATTACTGATGGCATTGTTTATGATCAATTTGGGGCGTATATCGCTGGAAACGCAGGAACTGGTGTTTTAGCCGAAGATGATCGGGCCGAGGCAGTTGACCCCAACGCTTTGCCTGCAACCCAAAGTGGCAACCAAGAAGGCTTAAATTCGGTTATTGGTGCTGATAATCGGGTACGAATCACCGCAACGACCTCAGACCCCTATCGCCGGATTGGCCAAATTACCTTTAGCAGCGGCGGCGGCAACTATATTTGTACTGGTTGGTTGATCAGCGCTAACACCGTGGCAACTGCTGGCCACTGTCTTTGGAGCAACAACGCTTGGGTTACCAACGTTAAGTTCTACCCAGGCCGCAATGGCACATCCAACCCCTATGGCGGCTGTAATGCCACCAAACTCTTTACAGTTTCACAATGGCAAACCAGCGGTAGCCCAAACTACGACTATGGTGCATTCAAAATCAATTGTAGCGTTGGCAACCAAACTGGCTGGTTCGGCTTACGCGCCCCCAGCAGCACAGGTTTAGTTGGCCAAGTAACCAACATTGCTGGCTACCCAGGCGATAAAGCTTCAGGCACGATGTGGTTCCACGCCGATACCGTGCGCAGCTACACCAGCCTACGCCTCTCGTATGCCAACGACACCTATGGCGGCCAAAGTGGCTCACCAATTTGGAACAGCAGTGGCAGTTGCACCAACTGTTCGATTGGCGTGCACACCAACGGCGGCACTAGCACCAACTCTGGTACACGGATCACCTCAACCGTTTTGAGCAATTTCAACACCTGGATCAATACCGCGCCATAAGCTAATTTTCAAGCAAAGCTAGATAACTTACATCTGAACAAGGGTTTCCCAAATTTAGATAGATTTGGAAGCAACAGTAGGGAATTCTTCGTATAGGTGGGTGCTGACACATCCATCTATACGAAGAATTCCCTACTGTTTTAGCCATAAATCCCTGATGCGTTATAAACTCCACATGGGTTCGATATAAAGTATAATTATGCTGATTATATGGTGATCTTAAGCTGTTTACCCGTGGCGATAACAGAGAGGTATTATGATTATTTGGCGGGGCTGGGGCTGGCTGGTTGGAATCCTGATACTGGCAATGCCAGCACTTGTACAGTTAGCTGTTGATAAGCTTATAGGTTCTGGAATCTACAAACTATATTCTCGTCCGCTATTCGCCGGAGCGTTAATTATTGTCGCGATTATCGTGTGGTTTCTTGGCCGATATCTTAATCAGCGCGATAGTCCAATGGCTCGATCAAATTTCCAAACTGCACACTCGTTTATGTTGCTACGGATGGAATATTGGGCAATCCTGCTTGGGTGCGGGGCAGTGGCGATGGTAGTCCTCTAGCTAGTGTTAATGATTTATCCACCAACTTGCATCAATTTGGTTGTCTCGCTCCAACCATTCATACCATATAGAGAAGATTTAGCGCTGACTTGAACAAGTAAATCAATCCGCTCCTACTCCTCGTTTTCCAGAATGGTTGTTCCCAATCAAGCATATAAGATCTTGATAGGTTTAACGAGCAACCTTAATCAGGATGCACTGTAATTCCCAAACATTTCAACAAAGCCCGCTAGCAACTTAGCGGTTTGTTAAAACTATGCAAATCAGAGCAACAAGCATTAATCTAGGGCGTTTTTAGTTAAATCCTACCCCCGTTGGGCATCACTCCCCTCTACGATTGACCGCTAGGCAGTAGCCCATTTAGCCTAGGTAGTATTCAATCCTTCGTAAGCTTCGACCTAGGGTTATTGGCTTACCAAAAGATCGCCCCTCCCACGGTCAAACAAGCGAATTGTCCTTATTCAATGTCTCGTTGCTTGGGTCATGCCGATTTCACGATTCGCGATCAGTGGAACAGGCCAGCCCTTTGATGTGGGAGTAGCTTGTATGACGTTGTTCATTCGAAGCCTAGTAATTCTGCTGATCGCTCTTGTGGCTCTACCAACCCAACCTTCGCATGCTGCGGATGTTGGGCCATTGGCATTAACCCCAACCGAGCCACCAACCCCAACTAATACACCTTTGCCAACCAATACGCCTGAACCGGCAACCACTGTACCTACTAGGGTTGTGTTGCCGACACATACCCCCACCAATACTCCCGAACCAACCAGTATTGCTCAACCAACGGGTGTAGTGCCAACCCAAGAACCAACCCTTGAGCCAACTGCCACGCCAATTATCTCAGTGCCAGGGATCACAGCAACCCCTGAGCAAAGCATTCCTAGCCCAACTCCCAGCCCATCGCCAACATCTGAACAACCAAGTGCAACACCAATACCCAGCGCAACTGCTATGCCGCAGCCAACTGCCAAGCCAGCAGCGCCACCAGCAGGCAACCAACCGCCATTACCACGCACCAGCAGCGCAGATACCGCCGCCTTGTGGTTTATTGGCTTATTGGGTTTATTAGTCGCTCTGATCGGTTTTGGCATTCAACGACGCGCCGCTTAGTGTTAACCAACGAGGTTTAAACCTATGAAGCAAGCATCCTCTCGTTATTCATTCAGCACACTAGTTGTGTGTTGCACCTTATTGGTAGCATTCGCAATCACTTTGTTGCCGAGCGCTGGCTCAGTTGCCTATGCAGCTGCCACGATCAGCGGACGCGCCTATCGAGACTACAACGCCAATGGCGTGATCGATAGTTTAGAGCCAGGCATTAGCGGCGTAACCATCACGCTCTACAATGCCAGCAACACCGTCGTTGGCACAACAACGACCAACGCAACTGGTAATTACTCGTTGACCGACAGTGATCCAATCTATACTGGCCCATATCGGGTTGAGTTTAGTGATGCTCCCGTAACGGTCAAATCTGGCCCGATGGGCAGCAATTCAGGCTCAACCGTGTTGTTTGTTGCCGGTAGCACTGCTTCAGCCAATATGGGCTTTAACAACCCAGCCAATTATTGCCAAGATAACCCAACCTTGGTAACTAACTGTTTTAGCATGGGTCGCCAAGATCAAGCTCCCTCATCAACCTTTCACTCGATTGTCAGTTTCCCCTACACCGCTGGTAACACGGGCAATAGCCCAGCTCCAGGGGTTGACAGCCCAGCCCCAACCGATTTAGCCTTCGGGGCTGAAACTGGCCCAACCTTTGGTTTGGCTTGGCAACGCTCATCACGCAGCTTGTTTGCCAGCGCCGTCATGAAACGCCACGTTGGTTTTGGGCCAAGCGGCACAGGCGCAATTTACCGCATTACCCCAAGTCCTCGCACGGTCAGTTTGTTTCTGGATTTGAATGCCGTGTTTGGGGCTGGCACTACCGGGGCCGATCCACACCCCAACGGCACTGATCTGGTCCACGATTCAGCCGCGTGGGACCCTGTTGGCAAAATTGCCCTCGGCGATATGGATATTTCCGAGGATCAAACCACCCTTTGGACGATCAACTTAGCTGATCGTCAATTATATGAAATTCCAATTGGCCTAAACCCAACCGCCCCCAGCGCCGCTGCGATCAGCCGTTTTGCCGTGCCCGACCCAACCGATTGTGCCGCAAACGATCATCGGCCTTATGCCGTGGCCGTCAACGAAGGCCTCGTTTACATTGGGATGGTTTGTTCGGCCCAATCAACCGCTAGTGCCGCTAATTTGCGGGCTTATGTCTATCAATTTAATCCAAGCACCGATAGCTTTACCCAAGTTTTGAACTTCCCATTGAACCATACCCGTGGTTGTGCGGTTGTGCCTGGTTGTGCTAGCGCCAACTGGAACCCATGGCGCACCAACTTCACCGTCACCAATACCAACTTTGGCGGCGAGTATATCCAACCACAACCAATGTTGACCGACATCGAATTTGATAACGGCAACATGATTTTGGGTCTCCGTGACCGTTTCAGCGACCAAATGGGCTATCGCCAAAACGATACAACTGCGGGCAGCACTACCCTCTACATTGGCGACTCAGCTGGCGATATTTTGCGAGCTTGTAGCAATGGCAGTGGCTGGACGCTCGAAAGCAATGGGACTTGTGGTAGCATCAGCACCGCTGGCGCTGGCACCAACGAAGGCCCAGGCGGCGGCGAATATTACTTCCGCGACAACTACCCAGAACATGCCGAAGTCTCGCTCGGTGGCTTGTTGCAAATTCCAGGCAAGCCTGATATTGTCCAAACGATTTACGACCCAATCTTCGATTCAGCCCAATATTTCGATGGCGGAATTTTGTGGCTCAACAACAGCACTGGTAATCGGACTCGGGCTTACCGCATTTACGATAGTAATGCCCAACCTAACACGCTGGCCAAAGCTGGTGGTTTAGGCGACCTCGAAGCCTTGTGCGATGCTGCTCCAATCGAAATTGGTAATCGGATTTGGAACGATAGCGATAGTGATGGGATTCAGGATGCTGACGAAGCTGCGCTACCCAACGTAGCTGTGCGCTTATATGCGCCTGATGGCACAACTGTATTAGGTAGTGCCACAACTGATGCCAATGGTAACTATCGTTTCTCATCATTGGCTGGCACGAGCACAGCAAGCACCATTTTCAACATCGCTGGCTTACAACCAAACCAAACTGGCTATTCAATTCGGGTTGCTTCAGTTCAAGCAGCGCTGACTAACAAGGTTTTGACGGCTGCGAATGCCAATAGTGGCACGAATAGCGATGTTCGCGACTCCGATGCATCGATCACTGGCGCTGATGCAATTATTACGTTCAACACTGGAGTTGCTGGTGATAACAACCATAGCTATGATATCGGTTTTACCACCTATAGCCTAGGCAACCGCGTTTGGTACGATACCAACAATAACGGCACATTCGATGGTAGCGAACAAGGCATTAGCGGTGTCAGCGTCAGCCTCTTTGCTGATAGCGATGCTAACGGGATTCCCGATAGCGGCACAGCCTTGAGCACTCAAACGACCAGTGCTGCTGGCTGCTATCGCTTCGATGGCTTAGCTCCCGAAAGCTACGTCGTGCAGATTAACCCCAGCAACTTTACGCTTGGTAATGCACTTGATGGTTATCGTAGCAGTACGGTTACGTCCGGTAGTGCCAATAATGATATCGATAATGATGATAATGGGATTGAAGGCCCAATCCTCGCAACCGATGGGGTTTTGAGCCAGGTGATTACGCTTGGCGGCAATGAACCAACCAATGAAACCGATTTGTGTAGCACCGATCCAGCGGAACCAGCCACAGGCACCAATCTCTCGGTTGATTTTGGTTTCTTCAAGCTGAGCGTTGGTAATCGCATTTGGGAAGATGTTAATAATAACGGTTTATTGGACGTTGGCGAATCGGGCATCGATGGAGTAAATGTTGGCCTCTACAATGCAGCAAACAACTTGATTGCAAGTACCAGCACGACTGGCGGTGGTAACTATAGTTTTGCTGGCTTATTGCCTGGCGATTATTACATCGAGGTCACACCACCAGCCAACTATATTTCGAGCACTGGCACGTCTGGTAGTGCAACTGGCATCTATGAGCCAGCGCCTGATCCCGACAACAATATTAATAATGATGATAATGGCTCAGCCAGCGGCGCAATCGTCAGCACTGCCCAACTAACATTAACTCCAGGCAATGCTGGGGTGCTTGGTGCGACGATTGTCAACAATGCCAATGGTTCAACCGACGATACCACCTTGGATGTTGGTTTGTTCCAACCATTGGCGGTCGGTAACTACGTCTGGAACGATGCCAACAATAACGGTACGTTCGATGGTGGCGAAACTGGCATCAGCGGCGTAGCAGTCACGCTCTATCGCGCTGGCTCAAGCACCATCCTTGGCACAATCACTACCAACGCCTCAGGCTACTATCACTTTGCCCTGCTTGGCGCTGGCGATTATGAAATTGAACTTGATGCTAGCAACTTCTCCGGTGCAGGCGCGTTGGTTGGCTATACCAGCAGCACTGGTACAGCAGGCAGCCCAACCGGAGCCTACGAAGCAGCACCCGATCCCGATAACAATGTTGATAGCGATGATAACGGCTCGATTGTTGGCACGCTGGGCACAACGGGCGTAATCAAGAGCGCCGCAATCAGCCTTGCTGCCGCAGCCGAACCAACGGGTGAAACCAATGGTAGCGGCGATGCGACCGTGGATGCTAACAGCAACTTGACGGTTGACTTCGGAGTGTATCAACCACTCAGCCTTGGCAACCGCATTTGGAACGATGCCAATAACGATGGTTTGCGCAATAACGGCGAAACTGGCATTGCCAACGTCACCGTCGAACTCTACATGGATCGCAATAGCAGCGGCGCAATTGATGCCGCCGATGCGCCAACGATCACCAGCGTGCAAACCAATGCTAGCGGCTACTACTTGTTCGGCAATTTGTTAGCTGGTGATTATTGTGTCGCCATTCCAAGCAGCAACTTCACGGGCGCAGGGGTCTTGGTTGGTTTCAGCAGCAGCACGGGCGCAGCCGCCGCAACTGGAGCCTTCGAACCAGGCCTCGATCCCGATAGCGACAACGCCGACGATAACGACAATGGCTCAGTCGTTGGCGCACTCGGAACGACGGGCAGCGTTCAAAGCGCATGTTTCAGCCTCGCCGCAGGCGCAGAGCCAACAGGCGAAGCCGACAGCAATGGCACCGGCGGCGCAAGCGATGCCAACAGCAACTTAACGGTTGATTTTGGCTTCTATCAATTGCCCAGCCTTGGTAATTTGATTTGGCGCGATACCAACAACGATGGATTGTTCAACAATGGCGAAACCAGCATCGCTGGAGTAAACGTTGATTTGTATGCTGATGATGGTGACGGCAGCTTCGATACTGGCGATAGCTTCATCCGCCAAACCACCACTGATGCAAGCGGAATCTATAGCTTCGCCAATCTCTTACCAGGTGAATACTTGGCCGTGCTGCCTGCTGGCAATTTCACCACGGGCAACGTGCTTGAAAATCATGTTAGTTCAACGGGTGGCGGCAGCGAGCCTGCTAGCGATCCCGATAACAACATCAACAATGATGATAATGGCACAACTATCGGTACACTCGGCACAACTGGCGTTATCGCAAGCCAAGCAATTACATTAAACGCTGGCAGCGAGCCAACCAACGACGGCGACACCGACCCAAATACCAACTTAAGCCTTGATTTAGGGGTCTTCCCATTAGGCAGCATTGGGAACTTGGTCTGGTACGACACCAACAATAACGGCATCTTCGATAACGCTGAGCAAGGGCTGAGCAATATCACCGTAACATTAGCAACCCCAGGTGCTGATAACTTGCCATGTACGACTGATGATCTGGTGATCGGCAGCCAAACCACGCCAGCCTCAGGTGCTTACAACTTTGCAGGCTTGATGCCGGGCAATTATGTCATCTCATTCAGTGGTTTACCCGCTGGCTATGTCTTCACCCAACCAAACGTTGGTGGCGACGACACAATCGATAGCGATGCAAACGCTACAGGCTGTGCTGGAATCATCGCCTTGGGTGTTGGCGAAAACGACGATTCAGTCGATGCAGGCGCATATCAACCATTAGCGGTTGGTAACTACGTTTGGAACGATGCCAACAACAACGGTATCTTCAATGCTGGCGAAACTGGCATGAGTGGCGTAACCGTCAACTTGTACCGCGAAGGTTCAAGCACGATTCTGGCGACCACCACCACCAATGCCACAGGCTACTATCATTTTGCAGTGCTTAGCGCAGGCAACTATGTGATTGAGCTTGATGCCAGCAACTTCTCTGGCGCAGGCGCGTTGGTCGGCTATACCAGCAGCACTGGTACGGCAGGTAGCTCAACTGGAGCTTACGAAGTTGCTCCCGATCCCGATAACAATACTGATAACGACGACAACGGCACAATTGTCGGCACGCTGGGGACGACGGGCGTAATTCAAACCGCCAGCCTAACCTTGGCCGACAACAGCGAACCAACGGGCGAAACCAACGGCAGTGGCGATACCACCCCCGATAGTTTCAGCAACTTAACGGTTGACTTTGGGGTCTTCCAACCATTGAGCCTTGGCAACCGGATTTGGAACGATGCCAATAACGATGGCTTGCGCAATAACGGCGAAACTGGCATTGCCAATGTGACAGTCGATCTGTATATGGATCGCGATAACAGCGGCGCAATTGATGCCGCCGATGCGCCAACGATCACCAGCGTGCAAACCAATGCTAGCGGCTACTACTTGTTCAACAATTTACTTGCTGGTGATTACTGTGTGGCCATCCCAAGCAGCAACTTCACAGGTGCTGGGGTCTTGGTTGGCTTCAGCAGTAGCACTGGTGCAGCCGCCGCAAGTGGAGCCTTTGAGCCTGGTCTCGATCCCGATAGCGACAACAGCGACGATAACGACAACGGCTCGGTTGTTGGCGCACTTGGCACAACGGGTAGCGTCCAAAGCACCTGTTTCAGCCTCGCCGCAGGCGCAGAGCCAACTAGTGAAGCTGATAGCAATGGCACTGGCGGTTCGATCGATGCCAACAGCAACTTGACAGTTGACTTCGGTTTCTATCAATTACTCAGCCTTGGCGATTTGGTCTGGGATGATACCAACAACGATGGCTTGGTCTCAGGTGGCGAAACAGGCATTGCTGGCGTAACTGTGGCCTTGTACGCTGATGATGGCGACGGCAGCTTCGATGCTGGCGATAGCTTCATCCGCCAAACCACGACAATCGCAGGCGGCTTGTACAATTTCGATCAGCTCTTACCAGGCAACTATATTGTGGTCTTGCCAGCGGGCAACTTTACGACTGGCAATATCTTGCAAGGTTGGGCTAGCTCAACGGGTGGCAGCAGCGAACCAGCCAGCGATCCCGACAACGACATCAACAATGATGATAATGGCACGACGATTGGCACACTGGGCACAACTGGGGTCATCGCCAGCAACGCGATCAGTTTGAATGCTGGCAGCGAGCCAACCAACGATGGCGATACCGACCCAAATACCAATCGTTCGCTCGACTTTGGGGTCTTTACCTTGGGCGGCTTGGGCAATTATGTCTGGTTCGATACCAATGGCAACGGCATTCAAGATGGCACGGAAAATGGCGTTGGCGGCGTAACTGTAACCCTCTACACGCCTGGCCCCGATAACCAACCATGTACCGCCGATGATGTAGTGATCGGCAGCCAAATCACCAGTGGCACAGGCAACTATAGCTTTGGCGATTTACAACCAGGCAGCTATTTGGTCAAGTTCAGCGACTTGCCAGCAGGCCATGTCTTTACCCAACCAAACCTTGGTGGCAACCCTGCAAACGACAGTGATGCCAACCAAATCACTGGTTGTAGTGGCTTGGTCACGATCAATGTTGGCACATATAACGACACGATCGATGCTGGGATTTATCAATTGGCTGGCTTAGGCAACTATGTCTGGCATGATCTTGATGTTGATGGGATTCAAGATGGCGGCGAACAGGGCATTGCCAATGTCAGCGTGCGCTTGTACATCGACAACAACACCGATGGCACACCTGATGGCGCAGCAATTAGCAGCACCTTCACTGGAGCTATGGGCGATTACTTCTTTGGTCAATTGCCGCCAAACTCCTACTTGGTTGAATTTGTCGCTCCTAGCGGCTACTTCTTCACCCAACAAGGCGCAGGCAGCGACCCAACAGTTGATAGTGACGCTGACACAACCACTGGTCAAGCAGCAACGGTCACGCTTGCCAGCGGCGATTCTAATCCAAATATTGATGCAGGGTTGTATCAATTGGCTAGCTTAGGCGACACCATTTGGTACGATACCAACATCAACGGCATCCAAGATAGCGGCGAAACTGGCGTGAATGGCTTGACGGTCAACTTGCTTGATAGCAGTAATGTGGTAATCGACACGACTACCACGATCAATGGCAACTATCAATTCACTGACTTGATGCCAGGCATCGGCTATTATGTCGAGTTCACCAAGCCTGCCAACTACAACTTCAGCCAAGCTAATGTTGGTGCAAACGATACAATCGATAGCGATGCTAACCCAGTCAACGGCTTGAGCACACTAATTACCTTGGCTTCGGCTGAGAACAACCCAACCATCGACGCAGGCATCTATGAATTAGCCAGTGTTGGCAACTTGGTTTGGGAAGATCAAGATGGCGACGGCATCCAAGATGGTACTGAGCCAGGCGTTAGCGGCGTGATCGTGCGCATCTACGACAATAGCAACGCCTTGGTCGATACCCAAACGACTGATCCAACTGGAGTTTACAGCTTCACCAGCTTGATTCCAGCAAGCTACACGATCGAATTCCAACAACCAGTTGGCATGGAATTTACTCTACCAAATGTTGGCGGCGACGATACAGTTGATAGCGATGTAAACCCCAATACGGGAATCACTCCCGCGATCGACTTGGCCACTGGCGAAAACGACATGAGTTGGGATGCTGGAGTTTACACACCAGTCAGCTTCGGCGACCTCGTTTGGAATGACATCAACAATAATGGCATCGTTGATGGCAGTGAAGCTGGAATTGAAAATGTGGCGGTTGATATCTATCGCGATACCAATGCCAATAATCAACCAGACACTGGCGAAATGGTTGCAAATACCCTCACCGATGCCAACGGCAACTATTTGTTTACTGGTGCACTGCCTGGCGACTACATCATGGTTCTGCCAAGTAGCAACTTTGCCACAGGCGCGGTGCTCGAAAATTACGTCAGCAGCACTGGCAACTTTGGCGCTCAACCAACACCATTCGAGCCAGCCAGCGATCCCGACAATGATATTAACGATGATGATAACGGGATTACCTTCGCAGGCGGAGTCAAGAGCCTAGCCGTCACAGTTTTGGCCAATAACGAACCAACCAACGATGGTGATAGCAGCGCCAACAGCAACTTGAGCATCGACTTTGGGGTATTTATGCCAGCCAGCCTTGGTAGTATCGTTTGGTACGATACCGATGCTGATGGTCAATATACACCAGGCGATAGCGGCGTTCCAGGCGTGATTGTGACCCTCTACGACATCAATGGTACGGCGATCATCAGCACGACCACCGATGCCAACGGCGGCTACCAATTCACTAACTTGCCTCCAGGCAGCTATCTGGTTGGCTTCGACAACTTGCCTCCAGGCTTCGTCTTTACCCACGATGATATGGGCAATGATGCCAGCGATAGCGATGTTGACCCCAACACTGGCTTGAGCGAGATCATTGTCTTGGTTCCAGGCGCTAACAATGGCACAATTTACGCTGGGGTAACCACACCCAACGCGATCGAGTTGGCTGATTTCAGTGCAATTCGTGAAGCAGGAAATGTGGTTGTTCAATGGACAACCGTCAGCGAATCGAAGACCTTAGGCTTCCACCTGTATCGTAGCAGCGATGGCAATCGCGCCAATGCAGTGCGCGTCACCAGCAGCATGATCGCTGCTCAAGGCCGTAGCGGTGGCGCAAGCTATCGCTGGATCGATACCAACGTCGATGCTAGTAGCAACTACAGCTATTGGTTGGTGGAAACCGAACTCGATGGCACAACCAACGAGTATGGCCCAGCCAGCACCAATGGCACCCAAGCCAATAGTTATCGCATCTTCGCACCAATGACCACTCGGTAATCGCGTCGGTAAGGGCTGGCTGGCATCATGCGAGTCAGCCCTTGATTTTTATACTGAGGATTGTGGCATATGTGGCGTTATCTTGCTCTTTTTGGCATTCTTTGTTCGTTCGCCTTCAATCCACCACAGCATGCCTCGGCTCAACCAGCAATTCACACTCGCGCAACCATTAATGAAACCCCCAATGGCCTGCAAATCGAATGGCAATCAGCCAAAGCAGTGCGGCCATTTGCCATTTTAGTGGGTGATGCTTGGCAATTTCAGCCAACGCTCCAAGCGCTCAGTCTCGATCACCAAAGCATCGATAAACTTGCCAATTTGCCAGCACCAGTGATTGTGTTGCGTGAAGGGCGTTTTCGTGGCCAACGCCTCGTCGTGCTCCAACCCCAAACGACATTCAACCAACAAACCATTACTCAAGCCACCGTCCATGTTAGTAATGCTCAATTGTTGAATGATCCAAATCGCTTGATCGATCAGCCATTTCAATTAACCCAAAGCGTGCCCAGCCCACAACCAGGCCAAGGCTGGCGCGTCACCGTCAGCCAAGCAGGCATGCAACAATTAACAGGCGCAAGTTTAGAGCAAGCAGGCATCAACCTCGCGACACTCGAACGCTATAGCCTGCAACTGTGGTATAAAAATCAACAACTAGCAATCGAGGAGCAAGGCACGCTTGATGGCAGCTTTGATCGCAACGATGCAATTTGGTTTTATTTGCCTAACCTTGGCGACCGTTGGAATGCTACCAGTAGTTTATGGCTCAAAATCGGGGCCGCCCACAGCAGCCCAAAAATTCAGCAAAGCACAATCGATCCAACAGGCTTGCCAACCAGCACCCAAGCCTACCAAACCAATATTTGGTATGCCCCCAAAATCTACGATTCGTTGCAGGCTGGCACTGATGGCGACCATTGGTTTAGCGCTGATTTAAAAGCAGGGCCAGATCTCAACCCAATCACTCAGCAAATTTGGCTCACCAGCACCTTGCCACTGGCGACTGGCCCAAGCACAGTTACCTTGAATGGCATCGTCTATACCAGCGCTGCTACTAGCGTGGCAATTACTAGCGGCCAACGCATCAATCTTAGTTTGAATAGCGGTATTTTCACTAAATCGGCCCAACTTGCGCCAAGCCAAAACCTACAACTGGCAATCGCCAACACCCAACAAATCAGCGGCATTTCACTTGATCGGCTGGTTTGGCAGCGGCCTGTGCAGCTCAATGCCAACTATCAATCGTTTCAATGGCAAGCATTACGTAAAGCCAATTATCAAATTAGCAACCAACCCAACCAAGCAGTCAGCTATAACGTGAGCAATCCATGGCATCCGCAGCGCATGCAATTTCAAAATAATACGCTGGCCGCCAATCCAGGTGATTATCTGCTGGTCAACCCTGCCAACATTCCGCAGTCCAGCATCCAACCTAGCGCCATCATTAATTGGGCCACACCCGCCAAAACAATCTATCTTGCGCCCAAACAATGGCATAGCCTCGTCCAACCATTGATCAATCGTCGTCAACAGCAAGGTTTACAACCATTATTGGTCGATGTGCAGGCGATTTATGATCGTTGGAGTAGTGGCAATGTTGACCCGTTGGCGATTCGTAATTTTATGCGCTACCTCGCCAGCACATGGCCGCAAGCACCAGAATCGTTGGTGCTGATTGGTGATGGCACGATCGATCCGCTGAATTATCTCGGTCGTAACAATCCCAATATGCTTCCACCATTGCCTGCTTACACCGACCCATGGCTTGGTGAAATCGCCTGCGACAGCTGTTTTGTCCAGCTTGATGGTGCAAATCCCTTAGATGACCCAATGCCCGACTTGCAAATTGGGCGCTTGCCAGCCAAAACCAGCGCCGAACTTAGCAATTTAATCAACAAAATCAGCGCCTACGAAAATGCGATAATCGATGTTCGTTGGCGTTCGCGTCAAGTATATATTGCCGATAACTACAAAACGGCCAGTGGTCAGGCCGATTATGCAGGCGATTTTGCGGCGCTCAGCGATGCCATGCTTAGTTATCAACCAAGTCAGTTGGATATTCAGCGCATCTATTACGATCCTTGGCGTAAAACGAACAACGGTCTACCGCAAACTGATCCTTGGCGGATTACCAACGCCGACCAAGCCCGTCAAAAAACCTTTGATCAACTCAATCAAGGCGCGGCGGTAGTGACCTACGTTGGGCATAGCCATCAATATCAATGGGCGATTACCGATTTGAGTAATAGCCAGCCCTACCTGTTGAGTTTGTATGACAGTGACCGCTTGCAAAATAGCCCAGCCTTGCCGATGATCTTGGAGATGACCTGTTTGACGAGCGCCTTTCAAACTCCCGCATGGAGTGGGACGAGCCTCGATGAACGTTTGGTGTTACAACCGCATGGTGGAGCAATTGCCACTTGGGGTTCATCAGGGTTAGGCGTGGCCCATGGTCATGATCTACTCAATGAAGGCTGGTGGCAACGCATGTGGAGCAACCCGCGCCAAACACAAATTGGTACGGGAGTACTAGCAGGCTTATTACACTTATTCAGCGATGGCGGTTGTTGCCAAGATAGCCTGCAAAGCTCGATTCTTTTGGGCGATCCCAACATTCTATTACAACACCAAGAGCGTCAAGCTATCTACCTACCAGCAATTGTCAAATAATCATATAGCTACAGAACTAGTGCTATCTAGGACTATCGGGCTACTCTCTTAAACTCCCCTCTTGCATCCAATGTGCCTAGGGAGTAGCTCATATATGCACCTGAATGATTCAACGGTTAAATCAGCTAAAAACCCTATTCTAGTCTTAGTATGATCAAACCTAGGATGAGCCAAATACCTATGTGGGGGATCTTTTGAGCGTGGGCGTATCCCTCATTTTCAAAAGCCATGACCTAAATCAAGATAGTACCTTTATGCTAGCTTTTTGGTGGCGTAAGCAGCTAAAGCTACTACTATAATGCAAATGCATTTATTCAACACTTGATACTTAATTCTTTACCAATATTCATGTACGTTCTTCGGAAGGGCATCGTTGACGATGTTTTGCGACGTAGAACTCTTTGGCTATGTGGCAAACATTTTTACCTCACCCAGCCATGCTGAGGAACTAGGAGCACCAGATGGTCGTTTTGATCACGGAGAGTAATGAGCTTCGCCAACGGTTTATCGACCGTTTTGAAGTTTTGGCCATGCCATTAATGGTGACAACGCCACGCATGATCAATGCATGCTTTCAACAATTTGTTCCCGAGCGGATTTTTGTCGATGCAAGTATCTGCACCCCTGGCTTAATTCGTTGGCTCGATCAATGCGACGATGCAGAAATTATTTTGATCGCCAATTCGCGTGGCTCGATTCGCCATGCACCACGTGGTGCGATTATGTATATTCACCCTTCGTTAGAACCAGAAGATATTGTGCCGCTCTTGCCACTACGCCAAGATGCCAATAGCGCCGCCTAAACTCATCCGAAGCCTGTTGATGTTCTCAAATCAACAGGCTTTAATGATTTTGTCCCACTTGTTTAAACCTCTGTCAATACTCATTTTCGTAGATACCCTAAATAATGCCAATCAAATTAACGTCTCTCCGCAGCATTATTTGGGGCTAGCTGCACTGTAGTAGCCCAAGCATTGCCCAACAATCATACCCAAGTGATAAGCGAATGATAGACCCACCCTTCATGCATACTCTGCACCTCTGCGTTAAATCAAAAGGCAACCCCTTGGATTGCCTAAATGCGGAATTTGGTTATTACTCTAAGCTACGAGGCCTAATAGTTCTCGCTGCCGATCCTCAACAGCCAATCACCAGCCCGCTATTTCGATGACTGGCGGGCTATTGACGGGCTAGGTTCAGCGGTGCATAGTGTTTCCAACATCTGATCGGTCAGATGATCGATCGCTGGCTCAGCCGTTTCGCTGCCCTGAGCCAAAATCTCGCGCAAGGCGGCACGCGCTCGATGTAACCGCACTTTCAACGCCGAGGGTGTTATCTGCAATAATTTGGCAGCTTCCTCGGTGCTGTAATGCTCAATATCACGGGCAATCAAGGCCGTCCGCAAGCTTTCGGGCAATTGCTCGATCGCGCTGCGTAATTCAGCACTCAACTCACGATCCAAAACCCATAATTCAGGCCGTGGGCTGGCACTCTCCAGATCAAACTGCTCGTCGATTGGCACGGTTTGTGCTCGCTTACGCCGCAACCGCATAAAACAGGTATTGACCACAATCCGTTGGAGCCACGCGCCCAACGCACCATCGCCACGATATTGCTCGATTTTACGGCAGGCTTCAATAAAGCTCTCTTGAATTACATCTTCGGCTTCATCGGCATCACCCACCATGCGGAGCGCCACATGATACAAACGTGAAGCATAGCGTTTTAGCAGGCAAGTACAAGCCATGCGCTCACGCCGCCGCAAGGCCTGAATCAACTCTGATTCCTCTTGATAGTAGGTGGCATCAATTTCCCATGGCTTTTGCATCGCAATTCCTTAACTGCAAACCAATCATGTAACCATTGTACAAGCAAACGCATCAAGAATATGTAACAGCAAAATGGAGGGTTGTCTATGTTTTTCCAACGGTTGTATCACGATGGTTTAGCCCAAGCAAGTTATTTAGTTGGTTGCCAAAAAACTGGCGAAGGTTTAGTCATCGATCCGCATCGTGATGGTGCAGTCTATTTGAATGCAGCGCAAGCGGCTGGTTTGCGGATTAGCGCAATCACCGAAACCCATATTCACGCCGATTTTGTCTCGGGCAGTCGCGAGTTGGCTCAGATCACAGGCGCAAAATTATATCTTTCGGCAGCAGGCACAGCGGCTTGGCAATATGCTTTTGCTAGTAGCACCCCCAATGTGCAATTGATCAACGATGGCGATAGCTGGATGGTTGGCAATTTGAAGATCGAGGTCTTGCACACCCCAGGCCATACGCCAGAACATGTGATTTTTATGCTCACCGACACGCCTGCTGGTGATGAGCCAATGGGCATTTTCACCGGCGATTTGTTGTTTGTTGGTGATGTTGGCCGCCCCGACTTGCTCGAAAAAGCCGCTGGAATTCAAGGCACGAGCGAGGCCGGAGCCAAAGATTTATTCAAATCGTTGCAGCGGGTCTATACCTTGCCCGATTTCTTGCAAGTTTGGCCGGGCCATGGTTCGGGCAGCGCTTGTGGCAAAGCACTGGGAGCCGTGCCGCAAAGTACCTTGGGCTACGAAAAGAAAGTTAATTGGGCTTTCAAATATCGCGACGAGGCTGATTTTGTGGCCGCCGTGCTTGATGGCCAGCCAACGCCACCGCCCTATTTCGCTGCGATGAAGCGCATCAACCGCGATGGGCCTGAGTTGCGCCCACAACGTTTGCCAGCCCTCAGCCTTGCCGAAATTAAGCTCGACAATCGCTTAGTTGTCGATTTGCGCTCGGCCAATGATTTTGCCCAAGCCAGCATTCCAGGGGCACTCAGCCTGACCAGCGGCGCAATGCTCAATCGTTGGGCTGGTTGGTTTGTCCCTGTCGCAAGCAAGGTTGTGTTAATTGGCACTGCCGAAGCGGCCAAAACCGCCCAAACTGAGCTAAGCATGATCGGAATCGATCAAATTGAGGGCTACATCACGCCCGATGTACTAGCCAAATGGCTCAAAACCAATCCAGCTCAAAGCTATCAACGGGTGTCAGCTGCTAATTTGCGCGAACAACTTGAGCAAGCGTTTGTGCTCGATGTGCGCACGCCCGAGGAATATGCCAACGGTCACCGAGCAAAAGCGGTCAATATTCCATTAAATGAATTACCCAAGCGCATCGCCGAAATTCCTAATGATCAACCTTTGATTGTGCATTGTCAGGCGGGCGGGCGTTCGCCAATCGCCATGAGTTTGCTCAAACCACATTTCAGCCAAGCCATGGTTGAGATGAGCGACGGTTGGAATGGTTGGTATCAATTGCAAAAGGAGCGTCACGTATGATCAACGAATTAAGTGTTCAAGAGCTACAAGTGTGGGCCAACCAACAAACGATCTTTTTGATCGATGTACGTGAGCCAGCCGAATATGCCACGGGCCATATTAAAGGCAGCAATTTGATGCCCTTGAGCCAGCTCAACAATTATCGCAATCAAATTCCGCATGATCGTCCAGTTGTCGTAGTTTGTCGCTCAGGCCAACGCAGCAGCATGGCCGCCCAATGGCTTGAGAGCAACGGTTGGATCAACATCTACAACACCCGTGGCGGCATGCTGGCTTGGAGCAAAGCTGGCTTACCTGAAGAGCGCTAGCAAGAGGATACCAACCAGATCATGAGTATTAGTTTGATTGGGCTAGCGCTGTTGGTCGGCGCTAGCATCGGCCTCACCTTAGGAATGTTGGGCGGCGGCGGCTCGATTTTGACCGTACCAGCCTTGGTATATGTGCTTGGACTAAGCGCTCACGACGCAACCACCAGTTCATTGGTGATTGTTGGTTTGAACGCCGCTTTTGGGGCATGGCTAAATTGTCGGCGCGGCCCGTGTATGTTGCGCCATGCTTTTGTATTTGGCGGCATCGGTTTGGGCGCAGCCTTTTTGGGCGCACGAGTTTCACAATACATTCCAGAGGTTTGGCTTTTGACGATGTTTGGTAGCCTAATGCTGATCATCGGCAGTATGATGTTACGACCCAAGGTACAAGCCAAAACCGACGAACAAACGATCGCTTGGCCAGCAGTGGTTATGGGTGGGCTAGGCGTTGGCTTTTTGACTGGATTCTTGGGCGTTGGCGGCGGATTTTTGATTGTGCCAGCCTTGGTGTTGTTGCTGCATATGCCAATGCGCACCGCCATTAGCTCATCGCTGATTGTGATTGCATTAAACAGTAGCGCTGGCATTTTGGGCCATTTGCAAGGCAGCCATTTTGATTGGACGCTGATTGGCCTGATTATTAGCGGCGGCGTGATTGGCAACTTGCTGGGCACACGCTTCGCTCAAAAAATCCAAGTTCAAACCCTACAACGCAGTTTTGCCTTCTTCGTAATTGCCCTCGGCATCTTCCTGGTGATTAAAAACTTCCCCTTAGCTTAATCGTAATGGCGCTGTTGTTGCGGCAGGAGCGCCATTTGCCAAACAATTCCACAGTATCGAGAAGCCTATGCTATAATCGGCAGGGTTGATGGTTCGTGATCTGTGTGAGGCATTGAGTTTGAGCTACGTTTTACCGCTTGGCCCGTTTCACCCCGACTGGCAAACCCCGATGCGCATGGTCTTACGGGTTGAGGGCGAACAGATTGCTGATGTTGAATTTCGTGATGGCTACACCAATCGCGGCATTAGCGAGCGTTTGACGCGCACCACCATTCCTCAGGGATTGCACCTTGTGAGCCATATTTGTGCCGCTGATAGCCATGCCCACTCGCTGGGATTTTGCTTGGCACTCGAACAACTACTTAAAATTAATGCTTCGGAACGAGCCGCTGCCTTGCGTTTGCTCGCCTGCGAAGTCGAACGCGCCACCGTCCATCTCAGCACAATGAAAGAAGTACTGACGATTTTGGGCTTGCAACGCGATGCTGACCATGTGCAAAAACTGCATCATGGCTTATTTGAAGTAATGCAACACTTATGCGGCACCAGTTCGCCGCCCAACTATATTGTGCCAGGTGGCGTGCGCCAAGATCTCAGCAGCAGCGAACAAGAATCGATGGCCTTACAATTTCGCCGCCTCGAACGCTTGATGTATCGCTTCGTTGATCGCTTTATCGATCATCGTGGGGTGTTGCGGCGCTGCGTGGGTGTTGGCGTGCTCAGTCGCGAGGCCGCTGAACAATTTGGGGTACGTGGGCCAATGGCACGAGCCGCAGGCATCGGCTTTGATGCCCGAATTGATCGAGCCTATGGCGCTTATGCGCAGTTTCCACCTAGTCGCGTAACCCAAGAGCGTGGCGACGTGTATGCCCGTTTAGTGATTTTCTCGCTAGAAGCCTTTGAAAGCCTTAAATTGGCAATTCGTGTGCTAGCCAATTTGCCCAGCGGCGATTGGGCTGGCAATGCACCCGACAGCGTACCCCAAGGCAGCGTTACCTCGAATATCGAATCGGCGCGAGGCACGCTACGCTATACCGTCCAAAGCAACGGGGTCAAATTAACCAGCGTGCGGATCGATGCACCACGCCAATTTGATCGCTTGATTGCCCGCACAATCTTGGCCGGAATGAACATCGACGACGCACCCTTAATTATCGCCTCGGCAAGTGCATGCACTGCCTGTAGCGAAGAATAACGCATGAACGGACAAACACTCCTCACCCTTGCGCCCTTTGGGCTGCTGATGATCATCGCTTTGGTCAGTTGGTTAACTGGTCAGCGTTTGCGCACGCGCTTGTTGGGCTTAATCGCTAGTGGCTTGACCCTAGTGGCGCTGGCAATTGTTTGGTGGCTCGCCCAAGGCGATTTACCACTCGATGTTGGGCAACGCGCTTGGCTAAGCAGCTATGGGGTTGGCCCCAACCCGCTGATGCGCTCGCTGCTAACCTTGCACCTTGATGGCTTGAGCTTACTGTTTGCTGCAATCACTTTATTGCTCGCCAGCATTGGCTTTGCCCACTTGGCCTTGGCCTTGGGGCGCGGCTTGGTTGGTTATGGTCGGCTCTGGTCGGGCATTGCAATTATGGTGTTTGGCAGTTTGCTGGGCATTTTAGCTGGCGATTTGCTGTTGTTGGCCTTTGGCTGGGGCTTAGCCTTATTGGGCAGCACCCTGGCTCGCC
Organism: Herpetosiphon gulosus; assembly: GCF_039545135.1. Taxonomy (NCBI): domain Bacteria; kingdom Bacillati; phylum Chloroflexota; class Chloroflexia; order Herpetosiphonales; family Herpetosiphonaceae; genus Herpetosiphon; species Herpetosiphon gulosus. The sequence continues at coordinate 46,047 of NZ_BAABRU010000003.1, forward strand.
AAGTTGTGGGCAGCGATGATCAGCGTACACCTTCGGCCTTGGGCATGAGCGGATTAAGCGGCTTCGCAATTTTGGTCGCGGTGCTCAGTCAATCGGTGCGCCCCGAAGACGTGCTTGATGGCTCGTTTGTGATGGCCGATATTGGGGTTGGTCAATATTTGCGCACCTGGTTGCCGCTGGCTGTTGGGGTTGGCATTGCGCTCGGCTTCCCGCCATTTGGCCGCGTGCTGAGCGACGATGAAGATACTACACCAGCTTTGCATGGTTTGATCATCAGTGCAGGCGTGCCAGTTTTGGCGGTCTACACATTTTTGCGTTTCTTCGGGCTGAATCTTGGCACATGGCCGGAAGCATGGTTTGCCGCCTTGAGCTATGTTGGCGCTTTGGCCAGCATCGTTGGCGCAGCCTATGCCTTACGCGCAACCCGCTTTGGCCCCTTGGTTGGTTGGCAAGCAGTCGCGCAATGGGGCAATGTGGCCATGGCCTTGGGTCGCTACGAGCCAAATCTGCCACTCGGCGGCGAGCATAACACTGCCGTAGTGATGGCAACTCTCACAATCACGGTCACAACCTTGGTAGCAACCATGCTCGGAGCCATGGCCTTGGGCACGTTGGAACGCCGCAGTGGCAGCGACTTGATCGCCAAACAACCAGCCTTAGGCGCACCATTACGCGCCGCTGGTTTAGCCTATGCGCTTGCGACCGCCGCCGCCGTGGGCTTGCCTGCATTGCCAAGCTTTTGGGCACGCCGCTGGCTGATGGATTATACGGGCGCTGGCGGTTGGAGCATGGGAGTCTTTTTCGTTAGCAGTGGTTTGCTCTTGCTCTCATTTATTGGCTCGAATGCGCTGTTTTGGCGGGTCGATCCGCAACGACCTGTTACCCCAGTTGATGCTGGTCGAGCCAATGATGGTTTATTGCTCGGTTTGAGCTTGCCTTTGATTGGCCTCAGTTTGGCTCCCGAAATGTTGGTGTGGTTGTTGCAACCAACCTTGCGCACGTTGCAAGCAGTGCCTAGTCCAATGGATGATCTTGGGAGCATGAGTTGGGGCTTGCGCGGCAGTTTGGCACTTGGCTTTATCCTGTTACTCTTTGGATGTTTTCGCTCACAACGTCAGGCAATTATGCCTTGGAATGGTGGCGAACAGCCCGATCGCGATGACGGTACAGCCCATTTGCCAGCAGCAAGCAGCCGCATGCTTAGTGGGATCGCCGTTTTGGGTAACCCACGGCCAGCCTTGCGTCAAAGCCATGGCATCTTGCAAAGCCTCAGTAGCCGAATCGCCTGGGTTTTGCAATTCTTCAGCGGACGCTACTATCTAACTGGAATTCTGATCGCGGCCCTAACAATTGTCCTGTTATTAATGCAATAGAGGAAGCTTGGTCACTCGCCGTGACAAGCATAAACAGCCTATGACAATCACCATCTGGATTTTAATTACATTGCTGGTAGCCAGCGGCGCAGTCATCGCGATTATGCGTGATTGGCGCTTTAGCCTGATTGCGATCTTGGTTAATTATATTGCCCAAGGCTTGTTTATTGCCCAACAGCAATTTGTCGTGCCAGATTTGGTGATTGCTGGACGGCAGTTTAGCTCGCTAGTGTTTATCAAATTGATTACTGGCATTGGTGTAGCGATTATTCTCGGCATTACCGCGCTAACCTTCTCGCGCGAATATGGGCTTGAAGATCTTGATGAATTTTCCTTGGCTGAACTACGGCGGGCGGCACGGGTAGCTCAACGCGCCAGCAGCCAAGAAAATCGTAAATTCGGCGATTACATTGTGCCAATCTGGTCAACCGTGTTGGTTGGCTTGGCCAGTTTCTTCTTGCCCCGCGTGTTGCCATTAGCGGTTGAAATGTATCCCGACCAAGTGGGTTTGGCGCGGGCGATCGATTTTATGTGGTATTGGCAAGTGTTCATTGGCTTGATTAGCTTGGTGCTCGCAACCGATATTTTGAAAATTGGGCTAGGCTTGTTGCTCTGCCTCAGCGGCCTCGATTTGCTCTACACCACCTTGGCCAACCGGATTAATATTTTGGCGCTGGGAACACTCAGTTTGGTTACTCTGCTCTTGGCTTTGGCGATTGCCTACCTCAGCGGCTTGCTCTATGGCCGCTTCAAAACCTTGAATCTCAGTGAAACGGAGCGCCTGAAATGACCTTTTTGCTGATGTTTTGCTTGCCATTGGTCATGGCGGCGGTCTGTTTTGCCTTGCGCCAACAACAAGGGTTAGTCCAAATTTTGGCAATTGGCACAACAATTTTGCTCGGTTGGGTGATTTGGCAAGTGCCAGTTGACCAGCCACTGAGCATTGTTGGCGTGAGCATGACGGTGCGCGAAATCAACCGCTTGTTTTTGTTAGCGGTCGCAGGCAGCTTTGCAATCACCTTCATTGTGGCAACGCGGGTTGCCCATGGCGAAAATTTCGTGGTGATTGGCCTGATCATTTTTAGTTTGATCAACGCAGCCCTAACGATCGATGTTCAATCACCGTTTTTGATCACGCTGTTACTACTGGCCACGGGCTTGGCGATTATTTTGGCTCAAGTCGATTTGCCAATTGGCAGCTCAACCTTGCTGCGTGGTCGGGCGATTGGCAGTGGTTTGCGCTACTTGGTATTGATGTTGTTGGCGGGAGTTTTGCTGGCTTTATGTTTTGTGCTGGCCGACCTCGAAAATACCCCCGATCGTTTGAGCACCACCTCGTTGGCGCGACCATTATTGGCTTTGTTGATCGTCGGTATCAGCCTGCGTTTGGCAATTATTCCGTTTCATAGCTGGTTGCCCGATTTGCTTGAAGATTCGCCGCCACTGGTCGGCATTTTGATTGGTATGATCAATTTGGCAGCATTGCTCTTCTTGGTTTCAGCTTTTCAATTTTTGCTAGCACCAGGCTTGTTGACGCTTGATCCTGGGCGATTGCGCTTGGTACGCTTTTTCGCTCTTGGCTCAGCGATTGGCGGTAGTTTGCTGGCCATCCACGAACGTCCATCATTACGGCGCTTTTTGGCCATGTTGTTGATTTCCGACAGTGGCATGATGTTGTTCGGCGTGGTTTCTTCGACGACTGGTTTGACCGGAGCGCTGTTCCAAGCCTTCAACCAACTGGTTTTGAGCGTGGTGCTGTGGACAGCTGTAGCGCTGCTAGAGCGGCCTGAGCCTACTCGCGCGGCGGCTGGCGATGGCTGGTTGCGACGGCGGCCATGGGCTAGTGGCGTGTTTATTTGCGGCGTTTTGGCCTTGCTTGGCATTCCACCATTCAATGGCTTTGCCAGCCGTACCTTGCTCTACCAAGGAGCTGCTGAGGAAGGTCGCGGCTATCTAATTGCCTTGTTGATTGCCACGATGTTGGGAGCCTATGCTTTTGCCTTGGTATTGCGTGATCATTTCTTGGGTCGTGCGCCAGCGGCCATGCCCGAAGAAGATTTAACCGATTTTCGCGGCTTGGGGCTACCTCCACCACCGCCACAACGCACCGAACCATTGGGTGCAACCGCTGTGGCCGTGGCTTTGCTGGGAGTTTGCTTAGTAATTGGTTTGTACCCGCCGTTGGTGCTCGACCCAATTATTGAAGCAGTTCGCGGTCTCACCTTTGTACAATTCCTCTAAGCCCAAGGATAGCCCATGAGCGAGCAATGGCGGTGTTTTGTAGCGCTCGACTTGCCCAAGCCAATTCAGGCGCAACTCTTGGCGATCCAAACCGAATTACAGCAATTGGGCTTGCCAATTCGTTGGAGCAAGCCCGAAAATCTGCATTTAACCTTGCAATTTTTGGGCAATGTAGCAGTTGAACTGCTACCCGACTTGCAAACCAAGCTAACCCATGCCCTCGCTACCCAAACTGCGCCAATCCTCAGTTGTAATACGTGGGGCTATTTTCCCAATGCCAATCAGCCGCAAGTCGTTTGGGCTGGCTTTGAGCAATGGCCCAGCGATTTGCTGCAACTTCAGCAAGCGGTCGTTGCTTGCAGTAGCCAAATTGGCATCATTGCCGAAACCCGCCCATGGCATCCGCACATCACTTTGGGCTACATCAAAGAGCGTTTAACCAAACTCCAAATTACACAATTATCAAGCCAGTTACAAGCCAGTCAATGGTCAGTAATACCTGTGATATATGCAACCTGTCAACTCATGCGCAGCATAACCCAACCCCAAGCCAGCAGCTACCAATCCCTAGAGACCTGGAGAATCGATCATGCGTGATTATCGTTCAATGCTTACTCTGACCAATTTTATTATCGGCTTTTTCTTATTACTCAGTGGCTTTTTACTGGGCTTTGATCCAGCATCCTCGGATTACCCGAGTTTTTATATTGCAGGCGAAATTATTAAGGCCAATGAGGCCGATTTGCTGTACGATATGCCAACCCAAGCAATCTATCAAGCGCCATATCGTGAGTTTAATCCAAGCGTTATTGGTGATTTATTAATTTATGTCAATCCGCCACATACTGCTATTTTTATGGTTCCACTGACTTGGATTCCCTTTACGATCTCGTTTTTCGTTTGGTATGCGATTAATCTTGGCATTCTGGCGTATGTAATTTGGCTAATGTGGAATGACCTTGGTACGACCGAAAAGGCCAATAAATGGCTGATCGTAAGCGCAATTTTTGGGTTTCACACGATTGCCACAGTATTGTATCTCGGCACATTTTCGATTCTCATGCTGTTGGCAACCTATCAAATTTATCGCTCGACCCAACGTGAGCAATGGTTTAAAGCGGCTTTTTGGCTCTTTTTAGCAACCTTTAAATTCCAATTTGTGTTGTTTATCGGTTTATGGCTGGTCATTCAACGCTATTGGCGAGCCTTATTCTGGTTTGCTCTAATCAGCCTTGGCTTTGTGGGCCTGAGCAGTTTAATTTGGGGCTGGGCAATGTGGCCAAATTATTTGGCCAGCGGTAACACCATGCTCAATCTGTTTGATCAAAATGGCATCAAACCAAGCCAAACCTATACCTTGCGTGGAACCTTAGCCTTGTGGTTTGGCCCAGAAAACAAACCATTGATCAATACAGCTTCACAAATTGGCTTAGGTTTGGCAGCCTTGGGTTTTGCTGGGCTGATCTGGCGTTCAGCCAAACATCCGCTACAACAAGCCTGGAATTATAGCCTAGCTGTAACCTTGGGAGCCTTATTTTCCTTGCATATGTATGGTCACGATGCCATGCTTTATATCACACCAGTGCTACTGCTGTTCCAACTCTATCAACAACGCCAACAACCAACGTGGCTGCCAAAATATTGTTTAGCCTTGCCATGGCTCAGTTTAGTGGGCAATTCGATTCTGTTGAATGGTGAATTGGGCATACGTTTACCAACCTTGGTTGCAGCAAGTTTGTTAATTGTCATTATTCGTTTGCGCCAACTCTACCAATCGATCGAGCTTAAGCCAGCAACCATCAGCTAAAACCCAAAATCATCTAAGATCATTATTGGCTCTCGCACCAATATGCACCATTCAGTTGCTTGCCTCGATAACCTTGGGGCAAGCAACAATTATTCAATCGTAATTAATGCCTCAATTTCAGCAAAGGTGCTTGCTCCAATCCCTTTTACCTCTTGAATCGCCTCAATGCTGGCAAACGGGCCATTCTCATCGCGATAGGCCACAATTCGCTGGGCGATCGCTTGGCCAATTTTGGGCAGGCTTTCCAGTTCGGCAGCACTCGCAGTATTAATGTTGATCAACGTAGGTTGGCTGGCGATGGCAGTTGGCACAGCAACCGCAACCGCCTGTGGTTCAGCAGTTAGCTGAATTGTTGGTGCGGGAGTTTCGCCAACCACTGGCACATGCACATGCTGAGCATCTTGCAAATAGGCCGCCAAATTCAAGGCCTGCGGATCAGCCTCGGAATGCAAGCCCCCAGCCGCCTGCACCAAATCATCAATTCGTGCGCCAAGCGGCAAATCATACACCCCAGGCTTGGCAACTGCCCCACTGATATAAGCCGCCAGCATTGCCAAGGTTGGGGTCGCTTCAGCCACAGCGAGGGTTGGGGTCAACGCCAAAGTTGGGGTTATCGATTCAAGTGTTGGCTCAGCGGTTGGGCTAGTCGTTGGCCACAAGCTCAAGGCCTGCTCGCTTTCCGAACCAGCACTGGCCGTCGATTGCCAAAGATTCCAGCCCAATATGGCAGCAACTGCCAAACCCACCAGCCATTGCCAACGAATCTGTTGCAACATACAAGCTCCTTTCGATCAGCATGCAAAATCTGGTATCTTTAGAGCCACAAACTAGCATTTTTTGGCATGAAGGAAGCTCAATTGAAGCAAATTCGTGATCTCTTGCCCAAGTTCTGCTCAATTCCGCGTGGTATTGTGCTGATGGGTACACCTAACGAGCAATTAAGCGATTTAGCGCGACAGTTTGGCGGTACACGCGAGTCGTATGCGGAAGAAGCACCCCAACATTCAGTGGAAATCGCCGCCTTTGCCATGGCCCAAGTTCCTGTAACTAACGCGCTGTATGCCGAGTGGATCAAACATTCTGGTCAGCGTGCGCCAATTGTTTGGCATGGTTCGCAACCACCTGCCGAATTAGCCAACTATCCGGTGGTTGATGTAACCTGGGATGAAGCGGTAGCATGTTGTGATTGGCTCAGTAGCGAAGTTAATTTGGCTTTGCGCTTGCCTAGCGAGGCCGAGTGGGAACGTGCAGCGCGTGGCGACGATACAAGAATCTATCCTTGGGGCGATCAGGCCGATCCAACAATGATGAATATCAAAGAAAGCATGCGCGGTGGTTTAGCTCCGGTTGGCAGTTATCCTCAAGCGGCTAGTCCATTTGGGGTTTACGATCTAGCAGGCAATATTTGGGAATGGACAAGTTCGCTACAAAAATCGTATCCCTATCGCCCTGATGATGGCCGCGAAGCTCGCCAACCAGCCCCTGAGGCTGATCGACGGCGAATTATGCGCGGTGGTTGTTGGGGTAATCCTAGCCATTTTGCTCGCAATACCTGCCGTTTTCGCTTGCATCCCGAGCGCTCAACCCATTTATTGGGCTTTCGGCTGGCCTATAGCTTGCTAGATACCGATTAAATGCTGGCTCAATTCAATCGAAAAAAAAGCCAAAAGCGTGGTATAATCGCAGGCTATTCACGGATAGCTAAATCTCGCATCGAGCTAGCACATCAAGCAGGCGTAGCCTTCCTAGCGCATCGGAGGATGGTATGTCACGGGAACATTACGAACAGCAGCTTCGGTCATTAAATGATGACTTGTTACGCATGGGCGCGTTGGTCGAAACCGCAATTGGCCAATCTATTCAGGCTTTAACCAACCACGATAAGGCAATGGCGCAGGAAGTTATTCGCAGTGATGATTTAATTGATCGGGCACAATATGCTTTAGAGGAAAAAGCGCTTTTGTTGTTTGCCACGCAACAGCCGTTGGTAGCACGTGATTTACGCTTGGTCAGCGCAATTATCACGATTGCCAGCGAGCTTGAGCGGGTTGGCGACTATGCCGAGGGCATCGCCAAAATTGCGATTCGCCAAGGCCAAACTCCCGCGCTCAAGCCGCAGGCCGAAGTTCCATCGATGACCAGCAAAGCTCAGTTAATGCTGCGCACCGCCTTGGAATGCTACACCCGCATCGATGTTGATCTGGCAAAAACCCTGAGTGCAGCCGATGATGAAATCGATGCTCAGACTGATCGGGTGCAGCGCGAAATTCTCGAAGTGATGATTGCTGATGCTAGCACCGTTGAACAAGCCACCCGTCTCCTTTACGTTGTGCATAATCTCGAACGGATCGCCGACCGCGCTACCAATATTGGAGAACGGGTTGTCTTTATGGCAACAGGGCATATGGCCGACCTGAATGAACAACGGGCATAATCAAGAGCATTTTTGGTAGGTTGGCAGATTCTCTGTTGGAGGTTTTTTATGGGCGTGTCTCACCGTCACATATTTGATGAACAACTCACCGAGTTGCACGATGGGGTTTTTCGGGTTGGAACCATGGTTGAAGCAGCATTAAGCGAGGCACTTCAATCAATCAAACTATACGATCAAGCAGCAGTGCGCAAGGTCGTGCAAAACGATCAAACCATCAATCATGAAGTTCAACGCCTGCATGATCAAGCCCTGTTGATCATCGCCACCCAACAGCCGTTGGCCCGTGATTTACGCTTGGTGAGTGTGGTGCTCAGCCTGCTGCCAGAGCTAGAGCGCATGGGCGATTATGCTGCGACAATCTGCAAACTACAAGAACGGATCGCTGCCACGCCCAATTTTGTCAGCGTTTCAGCCATGCCCCAGCCAATTCCACGCCTAATTAGCGAATTGGGCCAGCGCACTAGCGAAATTTTGCACGCTGGTTTAGAGGCGTTACGCCAAAACGATCGTAGCTTTGCCGACCGCGTAACCGAACTCGATGATGTAATCGATCATTTGTATCGTGAGATGTTTGAGGCCACGGTCAAGGTTTCGACCACAAGCCCCGATATGGCTGCTGCCACGATTCACCTGCTGACATTGGCGCATAATCTCGAACGCTTGGGTGATCGGGTCACCAACTTGGCTGAGCAAATCGAATATCTGATTACTGGAAAAGTTGTGGTGCTTAACCATTAAATTGGAACATCATGGCACGCTCAGCGTAGTATCCTCGGATTGCGATTCGTTGGCATTGGAGGATGTATGATTTGGACATTGTTAGCGTGGCTGGGATTTTTTGGTTTGCTGGGTTTTGGTTGGGTCGCCGTGGCAAGCCTACGCGGAGCTTTGCAAGGCCGCGCCAGTATGCTTTGGTTGCTCGGCGCTTGGACAGGCCTCTCCGCCTTGGGTGGTTTGTTGGTTTGGCGAGCAGCACTGCTTGAAACATGGTCGTTTAGCCTGTGGATTGGCTTAGCCTTGGCCGCAATCGCTCCAATTGCTTGGACATTGGGCAATGTGGCCAAACGGCTGCAAGCGCACGGAATAAAATTGGGCAACCTACTCAAATTTCGCTAGCGTAGTGACCCAAGCCATGGCATAATAGAGCGCCACAGTTGGCGCAACGAGTCTCCAACCTGGAGGCTCGTTTTTTGTTTACGATGAGGTAGGATGCCATGATCGATCTTGAGTATGTTCCCATGGAGACCCTTGAGGCAGGGTTGGATCACATTCGTCAAGCACCCAAGGATCAAGGGGTCTTGCAGCTAATCGTGCGTCGTCCAGCCACCGAGCAGCGCGAAGTGCTAAGCGAAGGTCAGCTTGATTTGGTCGAGGGATTGGTCGGCGATAATTGGAAAGTTCGCGGCAGTTCGCGCACTGACGACGGTAGTTCGCACCCCGATATGCAGCTAAACATTATGAATGTGCGCTCGATTGGCTTGCTTGCACCTGATCAAGAGCGTTGGCAATGGGCTGGCGATCAATTGTTCATTGATCTTGATTTGAGCGATGCAAACTTGCCAGCAGGCACACGCCTGACCATCGGCGAGGCGATTATCGAAGTAACCGATCAGCCGCATAATGGCTGCAAAAAATTTGCCCAGCGCTACGGCCAAGCTGCGATTAAGTTCGTCAATTCAGCCGTCGGCAAAGAATTGCATTTGCGTGGAATCAACGCGCGGGTAGTTCAGCCAGGTACGATCCGCCAAGGGGATCAAGTACGTAAGATCTAACCCATGTGGTATAGCCTGAAATAGGACTATGGGTGCGAAGAATCGTTAGGTTGAAGGTAAGCTTGGCGCAGGATACTACATACAAATCCTTCCTCCTCACACACACTCTTCTCTCCTACAAGCGGCCCAACTGGGCCGTTTGTAGTTTTAGCAATTCCAACTTCAGGCCGATCATTCCAAGCATCAATGGATCAATACTTATCAAATCTCAGATAAGGAGATCGATTGATGCGCTATGCAATTGTAATCGAGCAAGGCCCAAACAATTGTTCAAGCTATATTCTTGATGTTTTAGGCTGTGTTGCCACAGGCGAAACGCCTGAAGAAGTTAAGCAGCTTTTGCAAGAAGCAATCGTTATGCATTTGGAAGGCGAGCCAATTCCGCCTTCGACAACATTAGTTGATTATATTGAATTTGAGCCTGAAATTAATCACTAAAATCAAAAACCGCCAGTGATTGGTAAAATACTGGTAGTTATTTAATAAGGTTTCTAGATTCCAACAATATTTCGTGGATTTTAATTGATCGCCACCCTTCCGTCCCTCCGCCGGAGGGAAACGCAGGGGGTTTTCATCCCCCTGCACCCCCTAAAGCGCAATTTGTGAGAACTTATAGTTGATTTAGCGATTAATCTTTATTGGGCAGAAAACGAAACATCCCAGCGCCACAGACTTCACAGGTTCCACGTAGCGCACGCCGACCATTTTCAGTCAATTCTTCATGGGCATCGATCATCGGCTGTTTGGCACGACATGAAACGCAATAGCTGCGCAGTTCATCATCGTCATCATCATCGTCGGCTGGTACTTCGTCTTCAACCACAGCTTCTGCTTCCGATTCCGATTGTTCGGTTTCAGGCGCAGCCGTGCCACTCCCACCAACTTCAAGCTCCAACAATGGTGCTTCGTCTTCAACGACCACTGCTTCTGGTTCGGCGGCGACTGGCTCGGCTTCCAGCTCGGGAGCGCTGGTGGCAACTTCGGTGGTTAAAATATCGGTTGGCAGCACAATCCGTGGCGGATCAGATGGCGGCGGTGGTGGCGGGGGCAAAATTGGAGCCGAATCGATCGGATGCAGCTTACGCCGCACAATCACCACCACAGCGGCCAAGCCCAACAATAACGATACCCACAACTTGCGTTTGCTTTTTGGTTGGTTTCCCATTTATACCTCGCTTTGTGGTGATGCACTAACACTTGCACGGCGCAAACCGCGCAGCGTTGCCAAATTGCGAATATCTGCGCTTTCATCGGGTTCTTTGGGAGTTTCTAAGGCCATCGGAATCGTTTGAAAGCGAGGATCGTTCATAATCAGTTCAAACCCTGCCAAGCCCACAAATCCCTCTCCGATATGGGTATGACGATCAACGCGACTGCCAAGATCGTTTTTCGAATCGTTGAGATGAAACGCACGCAGCCGATCGATCCCAATTAAGCGATCAAAATGATCGAAGGTGGTTTGGTAGCCTTCAGCAGTACGAAAATCATAGCCAGCGGCTAAACCATGGCAGGTATCAAAGCAAATTCCAAGCCGTGGATGACCATCGCACAGCTCGATCAAGCGGGCCAAATGCTCAAAACTATGACCTAAGGCCGTGCCTTGTCCAGCCGTAATTTCCAGCAAAATCTGGGTTTCGCCGCCAATATCTTCGGCCAGCAAACGCCGCAAGGCCGCCCCAACTCGATCAAGGCCAGCAGCCTCGCCTGAGCCAACATGCGCCCCAGGATGGGTCACCAACGAGCCAACCCCCAATTGCTGACAACGCTCTAGCTCAACTCGAAAGGCTGCAATTGATTTTTCCCATAAGCCATCGTCGGGGCTGCCCAAGTTGATCAAATAGGAATCGTGGGCAATCAAGGGTGGCATGCCAGCCTCACGATGGGCCGCTTGAAAATTGGCACAATCGGCAGCAGTCAGCGGTTTAGCATTCCATTGGCGTTGGCTTTTGGTAAAAATTTGAATCACATGACAGGTCGTGGCTTGCGCTCGCTCAAAGGCGGTCTGCAATCCACCAACAGTTGAAACATGCGCTCCTAAATTGGGCATGGGGTTTCTCGCTCCAAACAAGTGTCGCCTGCAATTATAGCACTTTCAAGCCATTATTGAGATTAGCCGTGGGTAATAACTCATAATGGATCATACTTTGTAAAACAGACATCAATTTTACAGAAACCCAAGTCAGCAATTTACTAAAATTCTAGAGCTTTATTTATGAAATCAGGTGCAATTGATTCATTTTGGGTAATTTTCCAGCTTCTAGCGCTAGAATACGTTAATATTTTCTAAAGTTTTTTATTGAAAAATACTTGACATTTTATTAAGCACTATTAATATTTGCGGTGGAACGTTCCTTTGGTACTGTCACGATAGTGCTATGCTGTGCTATCTCAATCAACGGAGATTTAGTCATGTCCCAAGTTCAACGGGTTCCGTTGTTGTTGATTGGAATGTTAGTTTTGCTGATCGGCGTAATTCCTTCGACCCCAACTAGTGGGGCAACGACAGCCTACGCCGCTGCCGACCCAGCAATTACCAGCTACGCCCAAAATGTAATTAATCGCATGGCCCAATACCAAGGCCAATACATTATCAGCGGCCAGCAAGAAGTGCATTGGGATTCCTCGCGCAAAGACGAAATGTCCAACGCCATCTACAATCACACCAATCCACGCCAATATCCAGGTTTGCGAGGCTGGGATTTCCCATTCGGCGGAGCTTACGCCAACGATGCCCAATGGATGATCGATGCCATGATTAGCGATTGGAATAATGCCAAAGTGCTGCCAACAATCAGCCAACATTGGACACCCTACGGCAGCCAAGGTACAAATCACGATGATATGTTTGTGCAAGTCAATATCAATAATCTGTTTATTAATGGTACGACTGAGCGCAACCGCTATCTAACGTGGCGTAGCAACATCGCCGACGATTTACAAAAACTGGAAAATGCCAGCGTACCAGTCTTGTGGAGACCATATCATGAGGCGGGCGGTGGCTGGTTCTGGTGGGATAAAACTGGCTCAAGCAATTACAAACGTTTGTGGAATGACCTCTGGGATTATCTGACCAACAGCCGTGGCTTGCACAATTTGATCTGGGTTTGGTCGGCAGGAACCAAGGGGGTCGGTACTGATTGGTATCCAAGCGGCAAGGTCGATATTCTTGGCCACGACATTTATAACAATAGCTCCGCCGACTATAGCAGTTGGTACAACGATTTAGCCCGTTTCGACAGCAGCAAATTACGGGCACTAACCGAAGTCGATTATATGCTCGATCCAGCGGCATTGAACAATGCGCCGTTTGCCTTTTTTATGACTTGGCATACTGATATGTTTTATCGTAATAGCGATAGCAAAATCCAAAGCGTTTATCAACATAGCAAAACCGTCAATCGCAGCCGTATAAGCCAATATCTGAATGGGAGCTTGAGTAGTAGTGGAACTAACCCAACCGCTACGCCAATCAGTGGCAGTGGCTCAACACTCTATAATTTTGAGGGCAGCACCCAAGGCTGGAGCGCCGCTAATGTCAATGCCGGGCCATGGTCGGTTAGTGAATGGGCGGCTAATGGTAGCTCTAGCCTCAAAGCCGATGTGAGTTTGGGCAATCGTAGTTATGACTTGAAATTAACTCAAGCCCACAATTTTAGCGGCAAAAGCCAATTACAAGTGCGCGTGCGCCATGCCGCTTGGGGCAATGTTGGTAGCGGAATTAGCGCCAAACTCTATATCAAGGTTGGTTCAAATTGGGCATGGTACGATGGCGGGGCAGTCACAATTAATAGTTGGGGCACAACCACATTAACCCTCAACCTGAGTGGTATCGCCAATCTTGGCAGTGTTAACGAAATTGGGGTGCGTTTTAGCTCGCCTAGCAATAGCAGCGGCACAAGTGCAATCTATCTCGATTATGTCACCTTACAATAAATCAAATTAACATCGAAGCCCATGATCATAGGGTTGATCGTGGGCTTGCGGCTTTTTGGTATACTGCCACAGGTTCGGGTTAACCAACGAGGAATCTGTGGTGGTTGGATTTTTACGGCGCTCAAATCGCTGGCTCTGGCTTAGTTGTGGCCTGCTGCTCGTCATTTTTATTAGCTATGGATTGCGCTCGAGTAGTACCTACAGCGATGATTCAATTCAGCATTTGTTGATTGCGCGGTGGAGTTTCAAGCACCCCGAGTTATTGCTCGATGTTTGGGGTCGGCCAGGTTTTACCATCCCCTATGCCTTGATCAGCCAATTTGGCTTGGCCGCCGTGCATCTACAAAGCGCCATACTCGCCGCAATTATCTGTGGTTTAGCCGCTTATTTAGCCGCAGAATTAGCAGTTGAATGGTATTGGTTGGCGGCGATTTTTACAGGCATTCAGCCTGAATTTGCGCGTCTGAGTTTTGCCGCACTAACCGAATTGCCCTGCGCTGCCTATTTGACAACAGCGTTATTAGCTCAACGTCGCCAGCACTGGAAGATAATGGCCTTGTTTGCAGGCTTAATTCCTTTGGCTCGCTACGAAACGCTCCCCTTGTTAATCTTCTTTGCAATCAGCTTGATCAAAGAGCGACGCTACTGGCAGCTTGGCCTGATGGCCTTACCGATGCTGATTTGGAATGGTTTTTGGGCAGTGCGCCTCAGCGATTGGACCAACCTATTGTTTCCACTTGATCGAGTATTGTTTGAAAAAGGCGGCAGCGTTTCATTTTACGGCACAGGCCCATGGTGGCATTACATCACACGTTTGCCAGTGGCCTTTGGCAGCGTGCCGTTTGCTCTCGCAGTCTATGGCTTTTTGCGCATGCGCTGGAATAGCTTGCACTGGTGGACAGTTGGCTATATTGCAATTCTAGCAATCAGCTATTGGAAGCTTCCAGCAACCCAAATTGCGGGCTACGATCGCCATTTGGCGATTTTGGCTCCCATTATAGGTACATTCAGCGCTTATGGATTACAAGCGTTAGGTCAACCAATTAATCAACTATGGCAGCGTTGGGGTATTCGCGGCGCATTGATCTTGGTGATGATTGGACTCTTGGGAATGGCTTGGATTCGTTGGATAACACGAGGGATCATTCTTTATGATGCTTTGTTGAGCGTTGGTTTGGTGGCCTTGCTCATGCTGCCAATGCTCAAAGCTTCGTGGCAACAACGACTAGTAGCGGCTAGCATGCTGATTGGGCTGCTCGGATTGTTCATCCGCGTTCAACCATTTATCATTCAAAATAGCGACCAGCAAGTACTCAACGCCACGCAATGGTTTATGCAAAGCGAGTATCGTGAAAAGTTGGTGCTAGCGGCAATTCCATGGTTTGCCTATGGTACAGGCATCGATCCGTATGATCCAAGCCGCTATCAGCCAATCACGCCAGCGGCGGTTGAGCAAGCCCCCGTTGGCAGCATTATAGTCTGGGATTCACGTTTTTCGTGGACGCTGCAATGGCAAACGCCTCGTAGCTTACTGGAAAACCCAACACGGTTTCGCTTGCTCAAGCAGTATCATGGAGTCAATAGCAATGGTAACCCATTTGAGCTAGCAATTTATCAAAAAATCAATTAATGAGGAGCATTCATGGCGCTTAGTGCAACGATTTATACAATTAATGTTGATCTAGCTAACGTTGATCGCAATGTTTATGAGCAACTAGAACTGCGAGTAGCCCGCCAACCATCTGAATCAGCCGAATATATGTTAATGCGAATTTTGGCCTATTGCTTGGAATATAGCGACGGCATTGCCTTCACCCAAGGCGTGGCGGCTGGCGACGAACCAGCGGTTTGGATTCGCGATTTGACTGGGCAAGTGACTGGCTGGTTTGAAGTTGGTGCGCCTGATGCCGAGCGCTTGCATCGCGGCAGCAAACGTGCTGGACGAGCGGCGGTCTATACCCATCGCGATGTAGCCCAAGTGTTGGGCAATTTCAGCGGCAAAACCATTTTTCAAGCCGAGCAAATTCCAGTTTATGCTTTTGATCGACGTTTTATTGAAACCGTTGCCAACCTAATCGAACGACGCTGCGATTTGGGCATTTCGCTGACCGAGCAACAACTCTATATCGAAATTGCTGGACAAAGCCTGAACAGCCAAATTGAGGAACATCGGATTAGCAACTAGGCTCAATAATTATAAGTGTAGGGCTTGAAGCACCCAGCAACCTTTGTTATACTCGGCAGAGGCTTAGCATTCGCCCAAGTTGCTGGCTCGATACAGGGCTAAACGCCTGCAAAAGTCAAGCTTGCATAGGCTTATTCGCCTATGGTATAGTGAGGGCTAGCACCGTCATTGCGAGCGACGTGAGGTTTCCAAATGTCCAATCCACAACACATGGCCCCTAGTGGCGATGAAGAACGGGTGATTGAACTCCACTTGCCAAGTCGGCTGGGGTACGAGAAAGTCGCCATGGATACCGCCAGTGCGATGGCGAAACGGATGGGCTTCTCTCATGATCGCGTTGAATCGCTCCGCACTGCGGTCAGCGAAGCAGTGACGAATGCAATTGAACATGGCAATCAACACGATTCAGCAATGAAAGTCGTGGTGGTCTTTACTGGCAGCGATGACGGGTTGATTGTTGATGTGGCTGATCAAGGGCGCAAGCTGCTTGATCATACCATCACCGAGCGTACCCCCGACATCCACCAAGTATTGCATAGCGACGATAAAGGTGGTTGGGGAATCTGGTTAATTAAAGAACTGATGGATGAAGTCCAGTTTTCGGTCGCTCCATCAGGTGGCAATAAATTACGGATGGTTATCCACCTAGATCGTTGAGTTGAAGAACATGGCGCAAACCCAAGCCACCATCGAACTGATATTTCCCAGCCAGCTTGGCTATGAAAAAATCGCCCGTGAAGCAATTGGTACGCTCGCACGGAATATGGGGTTTGACCCAGAGCGCGTTGAGGATTTACGCACGGCACTAAGCGAGGCCTGTATCAACGCCATCGAGCATGGCAATCAGCGCCAAGTCCAACGCCGAATTCATATCACCTGCACGATTTCTCGCAATCGGCTGGTGCTGGTTATTAGCGATGAAGGTCTTCGTTTTCACCCCTCCCAAGAGATCGAAGCAGCAACCATCGAGCAAAAACTTGCTGGGCTGGCATCGGCGCGAGGGATGGGCTTAATGCTCATTGAACAGCTTGTTGATGAGTGCGGCTTTCTACCGTCGCGTCCCGGACAAGGTAATCGTTTTCGATTAGCAATGTATAATCCACCACGACGGCATGGATCAGCCTCAGCCTAGCGCGATCCTTGGTCAAGGAGTTTTGGACCTATGATTGACGATGAATTAAAAGTTACGACCCGTCAGCGCGACGGGATTTGGATTATTGACCTCGAAGGTGATGTAACCACATTTGCCGAAGAGGCCATTACGGGGGCATACGAAGGCGTTACCAAAGAGGGCGCTAAGTATATTATTATCAACTCGCGCCAAAGCGATTATATCAACAGCGCGGGGATTGCTATTTTGATTGGGGTTGTAACTGAGGTCAATCGTCAAGCTCAAAAGCTGGCAATTAGCGGCCTTAGCCCGCACTTCCAAAAGATTTTCCGCATGGTCGGCCTCGCCCAATATGCCGATATCTTCGCGACCGAAGAGGAAGCTATCGCTGCCATGCAACGCCATCAACAAGCTGCCGTCGAGTCAGCTCAGTAATTCAGATTCTCAAATTACAGCGCCGTTGGAGCAATTCCAACGGCGCTGTTTTTAAATACCAAAAAGCTTTATGAATATGTTATGATGCTCATTACCTCCACCATAAAATCTCTGTACGACCCAAGATACGTTCTAGATGTATGGGCTTTGATAAATATGCATAAAGCCCATCAAAGGAGCCCCATATGAGCGACCAGAGCAATTCACTGAAAGCGCTTAAAAATGCGCTTTCATGCTTACAGGATGGCCGAGCATTGGAAGAGCATCTTCAATTGATTGCAGAGGCAATTCATCGGAAGCAGATAAGTATTCAACAACAAGCAGGAAATAATGCAGTGTTAATTGCCGGTAATGCCCATGGCTCACTGATAAATACTGGTTCAATGACGATTGGGCTTGAAGCTGCAGATAAAATTCTTGATTTTATTCGCAAAAAATATCCCCTTTCCCGCTTATTGGCTAATGAATTAAGCACGCTTGCGTCTTTCAGGGAATTCTCTGAACTGGAACAGGCCTGCAAAAGTTTAGCCATAGGAGAACCCTACAAAAATAACGATGGGCAGCAGTTTCGCCTGATTATAAAGAAGCCCTATATTGGTGAGGTGTCGTTGAAAGGCACGGCATTTTTAGGCGATAAAAAAGATATCTTCGATATCTGGCCAATAACACCCATTGCACTAACAACTATCGATCCATTTATTTTTGCTTCAATTCCTATTGATACCCTACCTAACAAGCCATCAGAAATGGAGTGGCCGACTCCAAGTGTCTTGAAAGTAGGTAACAATCCTATGGAATGGTTTGTCGGCAGAACAGATATTTTGGCGCAGATTCAAGCATATCTCACCAAGAATCAAGCTGATTCACTACTAGTTATCCATGGAATTGCAGGGATTGGTAAAACGAGTCTTGCTCTCGATGCACTCTATCGTTTTGGGCCATATTTTGCTGGTGGTGTTTTTTGGATCGACGGGGCTGGTGGGAATGCAACAATTGATGCTGATATTTCGCGCTGTGCTAAAGAAATGGGAGTATTAGATATCGCTAAAGAAGAAGAAATCCTTAACCTAGTAATTCAACAATGGTCTAATGGAAATCATCAATTGATTATTTTTAACGACTTCAATAACCTCGATCAAATCTCGTTAATTATCAACCATGAATCTATATTAAGAAAGGGGAAATCAAAAATAATTGTTACATCCAATTCTAAAGAATGGAATTCAAAAAATTTAATCACTGTTTCGCAATTAACCGCTGAAGAAGGAGTTAACCTCTTAACAAGTCTGGTAAAAAAACTATCACCTGAAAAAGCCCTCCAGATTAGTACAGCATTAGGACATTATCCAATGGCACTGTATATAGTTGGCAAATATCTAGCACAGTTTAGCCAGAACATTGATCAGTATATTGCCGATATACAAAACCAAGACATTCAAGCCAACGTTCTTAAAAAGATTAGCAATTTTATTGAGTTACTCCCGTGGCAAAATAACGTTTCAATTTTCAAGACTTTTGAAAGAGTTTATCAACAGCTTATTGATTCAACCTCGACTAAACATCGCAAAATTCTGCTGCAGATAATTAACCGATTACAATATTGTAGTCCCGCAACATCCATCGATCCTCAGCTGCTTGCTTGCGATATAGGCTATGAAGAAACCGTTATCATCCTCCAATCACTAATCAACAGCGGCATTCTTGAAGGCATCAGCGGTGAGTCAGTCATAGTGCATCAAGTAGTCCTCCAATTCTTAAGAACGCGAAAAGTCAAGCCTCAGGCACATATCCAAGCCACAGCAGCAGTGGAAAAAAAGTTGCTGGAATTTGCAGCAATCGCTGATGTCGATGAAAATTCAATTCATTTTGCCCATATCGCTGCTCACTTACGAATCGCCGCTGAGCGGGCCTTCCAACGTGATGATGAACGGGCTGGTGAAATTTGCTTTTACTGGAACCGCTATAACCAACTAACAGGTCATTATCCAGAGGCACTCACTTATATTAAGCGAGCGGTGGAGATCGGCAGTAAGATCGATAAAATTGACCCGTTGAAGTTGACCCGTTGGCTCAACGGCCTTGGACTAGCTTACTATAATTATAAAAACTATGATATGGCCAAAGATTTCTACCTACAAGCTTATGCACGGGTTAAAGAACTTGAACGCAACCAGCAAACTAGCGATTTATATGGATTAATTGCTAATAATCTCGGAGTGTTCTATGTTGACCATAATAATAAGAAATGGAAAGATATTAATCGAGCTCAAGCATATTTTATCGAAGCTTTAGCTATATGGAAGGAGGCTTCTGCCAACAATCAGCGTCATATTGGCAAAATCTATAACAATTTAGGAACTATTAGCTTTCATAGAAAGAAGTACGATGAGGCCATCCAATATTATCAACTAGCCCGTCAAACTTTTGAAGAATGCTATAAAGCTAATACACATCATCGATTAGGTATCGTACATTACCAACTAGGGGATGTTTATTATAACATTGGAGAAGCTTTCATATTTACAGGCAAGAATGAGGAAGCTTTAGCTTGGTTTCAAAAATGTATCGCTATCTTTATGGTTGTCTATGGCAAAAATAGTGTTGTAGTTCAGGAAGTGGTTGATGCCATCAATGAACTACTTACGGATGCTTATGGTAAAGATAATAATGTGATTAAAAAAATAATTGATGCCATCAATGAACTACTTAGAGATCCTGATTTAGGTAACCCTAATTAAGCATAAAGCTCGAGGCCCGATAATAATCATCGGGTCTCGAGCTTTATACTACTCAAACTATTGTGTAATCAATGGCAAATACGTAACCATAGGTGGGCCTAATTCGCGCCCGATATTGAGGCTTTCAATCCCAATGGAAGGGTTTGCCTGTGAGAAATCAAGCTTTAAGCCAGCACCTTCCCGGATTGTTGTGGGTAATACCAATAAATAAAGGGTCGCTCCATCCTGATGCCAGTTGAGATACTCTGGGGTGATGGCCGAATTAGCCACCACACTCGTCATCGTAACTCCGGTCGGAAGGTTCAAGCGCAATGCTAGGCCAGTCTTAATTTTTGCTGGCTGCAATATTTTAAGCAGCACCTGCCCATTGGCTTGCGGCTCCAAGTGCACATATTCAGTTGAATTGATAGTCGGCAGCGTTTGTAGCTTTTCCAAGCGTGCTCCGGTAGCGACAAAAGGTCGTGGCGGATTGATCTTGGATAGATGCGGCTGATTGATATTATTGGCAAGGATGACACAATCTCTCACATCGGTAACCCCATCGGCGTTGATGTCAAAGGCAGGATCACTCACCGGAATACTCGCCGCCGAACAAATATACCAGTCGTTCTTATGAATCTTGCCATCGCCGTTCATATCACCACCCCATAGACCAATATCAGGCATCGTAGACTCTGGTGCAGAGATAGTCACGGTTCGTTCCGCATAGAGGAACAGTGGATGGGTGACAGTTAGTTTGTACTTACCAAGCTTGATCGACCCAAAATGATAGCGACCTTGAGCATCACTTACAGCTACGTAGCGATCCGAACCATGGCGTAGAACAATCTCAGCCCCAGCATACTTGCCGGGAGTACGGCTTTGCAAATAAATCATCCCATCGAGCGAACGCTCACCAGCACAAACCTCAAGATTACGCCACGTATGCGGAATAGCACCGCCATCACCATTAGAAAACACATGGACTGTAAACGTTAATTCGGTGCAGCCTTGGGTCCCAACCAAGAACGGGAATGAAATAACCGTACCACCACCAACTACAGGATTTGTTTCGCGTGCAGATAGACTGAAAATTGCACTCCAGCTATCTGCCGTTCGAGTAAATTCGGTCAAACTATGTCGAGGGAATAAATAAGGATCACGTGGTGAATTAGTAGTAGATGGCTTGATTGCTGCTGGATTATTCGAACGCACCACGACTTGGAGTCCTCGTAGATCGTCTTCATTCAATAAACCATTTAATTTAATTTCGACCGGAAGTATCTCACCAACGATAGCTGGAGTTGCTGCTTCCATCCATAAACTAGCATGGGCTGGCAATGGTGGGCAGTGATCACATGGTTCGGTTGGTGGTTCTGGTGCAGCTTGGGTAAACCAGTCCTGAATAAAATCATCCCACGTTGTCTGACCAAAGACTGGCAAGGTTGCGGAAGTGTAGAAACCCCGTTTCCATTCATCATTGAGAGGGAAATAGATTGATAACCCTTTCAAGCGTTGCAATGGCCACGGTTGGGTATCAGGAAATGGATAGGGTACACCCTCCAAAGTATAGTTGATCAAGACTGCATTGCTCAGTGGCTGCGTGATAGCTGATGCGGTCTCGATGACCCCAGCAGGTAGATTAGGTGTTGCAGCCAGGCGGCTCGCGAACTCACCAAGATCGATATAATCATCTCCTTGTGAGCTGATTATACCATCGGCATTTTCATCAACACGCATGGTTAGTTCAGCGATGCTTGCTAGAGTTGAACGATGTTCAGGCAGAGCCTTACGCAATTCATTCGCCAGCTGATTCAGAGCACCTAGCAAAATCGGAACCTCACTAGACTTGATCACACTAATCTGTGAGGGATAATCAACCGATTGCCAGCTTGCACGGTTGGCAGTGGCAATCTGGCGAGCAAGCGTTTCAGGATTAGTAGCGGTGTTAATGCCTGCAAAATAGGCTGCATACGGAAAGTACGTCCAAGTCCAACTCTCATGGGCAATCACGAATTGACTCGTCGATGCGATCTCTGCTACCGTCTCAATACCACCCATTAAACAAGCATCGAGATAGATATCATCAATCGTATAGCCATTGGCGATCCGTCGCAATGACTGCGCTAGATCGGTAGTAGACATGGTATTGCCAGGATTACCATCCCAGAGCATGCCACCAATATTTGTACTTGGCTGACCAGTGATATATCTTGGCTGGCCGGGGTGGGTATCTGGAGCCCAGCCACCACCATGCCCAGCAAAACTTAGGAATTTATATTTGCCTGGATACCGAGCCTGAGCCCAACCCATAAATTCAACCAGCGTGTTGCCATAGCC
The DNA here is from genome assembly GCF_039545135.1 of Herpetosiphon gulosus. NCBI lineage: Bacteria > Bacillati > Chloroflexota > Chloroflexia > Herpetosiphonales > Herpetosiphonaceae > Herpetosiphon > Herpetosiphon gulosus. Next base: position 68,395 of record NZ_BAABRU010000003.1, read on the forward strand.
AGTATCAAGCTCGCCTTTATGGAAAACGTCAACACCCTCTTGATACAAAGCACGGCGGCGCAAATCGCTGTCTCGCTTAATCAAGTAGTAGGCACTATCGCCATCGCTGGCACCATCCCAAAGGACGACAATGCGTAAATTTGGATCATTAACCATCGCCAACTCAAGCTGATTAAACAAGCGGTCGCAGCTTGTAGGCAAGTCAGGGCTATCACAGGCCATATAGACCATAGCCCGAAACTGGGTTTCATCGATACGTGGTAACACACGGACAGCACCTGGCAAGATCGAAACCCGTCCCCCAACTTTAACAGTTGCATCATACTGACCGGGCAAAAGGGTAGAATTCAATACCCCGTGGATTGTTGTGCTACTCTGAACCTCGACATTCTCTAAGGGAAGCCCATTAATAAAGACCTCGGCTGGGGCGCGGAAATTTGCCCCTGTGAACACAAAGGGGATATCAGTAGCATTCGTTACCATTTCGTTTGGACTGATCCGCGTAAGGTTTGGTGGTGGGCCGTTATTAATAACGATACGCCGTTGGGTTACCAGCCAACTATCAGTGACTGTACTATGGGCATTGACTCGCAGAGTTGCTGGGCCATCGGGGAAAGCCATGGTATCAATCGAGAGGACGAATCCCGAGTTGGTAAATCGGGTATCGCCATAAAATGTTGCCACATCAGTACGCTGCAAACCAAAGGTCGCATCGCCAAGCCCAGATACCTGACCACCTTGAGGTTCAATACTTACATTGACTAAATCAACTCCAGGGCTATCAGGCGCAGAGGCATCAGCGGCCCAACCGTTAATTTGGAATACGCCACTTACGAGTTGATCCTCGGCTGGAAAATCAATCGCAGTGTAGGGAGTAGTTTGAGTTTGCTTAACACAATTGACCGTCGAGTTAGATGTCACCGTACAAACGTCAAGACGAGCACGATCCAAAAAAGGTTCATAGTTAATTGGGTCTGAAGGAACTTGATCGAGCAAGGCTGAATAGAACTTGAATTGATTACCTGGCCCCGTTCCAATAATCGCGCGATACCAATAGCTGCAATCGCCGAAGCGAACATCAAAATTATAGGAACGATTCCAAAGGACTGATCCATCCATTCTTCGCGAGCTAAACCAGTATGCACCACCCTCACCACAAACACGCAGCCAGATAGTTGTACCACCCTGTTCTGGCTCATGTTCCGCGTATATCTCAGTAGTCCGATGGGTTGAGGCCCATGTTATACGAGCTGGGTGGAAGACTGCCGAAGTAACTATGATTATGAGTACGATAATTTGGGAAAATCGTCGATGAATATGCATAGAATTCCCCCTTTCTAGATCGATAATGCACGGCGGTTACCATCCAATAAGCTTTGTTTTGATAGGTTGTTTTGAGGATTATTATGGACTCTCTACTATTATTGATAGTATATAATTGATATAGGTTGCAGCATATGACCTCCAATGGTGATAAAAGTCCTAATCAGGATCAGACACAACATCTTATTGAGCAATCTGATATTCCGATATATAAGATGCGATCAGCATGCTTTTTTTCAGTGCTTAGAATAGAGTGGAACAAAATAGAATCCTACCAACTTCAGGAACCTTGTTAGCAGGATGTAGCTCATTTATAGGCTGGGAATACAAGAACAAATCAAAGATTAACATGAGGATTAACTACTTGAGCCAGATACATTTCGTTGCTATCCATTATGAAGGAGTAGTTGCTCTATTGGAGGGCTATATTACCTAAATTAGCCAAGATGTTACTATAGCTATGACAGTGATTAAGCGTGTAATAACGATCGTTTCAGCTCACATACCAAAGCAGTCTCCCTCTAGCACAAATTAACTATCCACATAACACAAGCACACAGCATAGATGTGGATACTGTGTGCTAGCGACAAATGGTATTTATATAAGTAAATCGATTCTGCTTTCTCTTCTAAATTAACAATCTTGTCATTTCATTACAGTATCTATTTAAGCAACACTTCAACATCTGATTGGAATAAGTTTGGCATCACCGCGGATTCAGGCACGCTGACTGGTGGTTCGCTGGCCTCAGCTCGCAAGGCTAGTTCAATCACTTGGCCAACATGCTCCACCCCATGGAATTGTACTTCAGCCAAGACATCTGCTGGAATTTCATCCAAATCGGCAATGTTGCGCTGCGGCAAAATAATCGTGCGAATGCCTGCGCGATGCGCTGCCAAGACTTTTTCGCGCACACCACCAATTGGCAAGACTTTACCGCGCAGGGTAATTTCGCCAGTCATCGCTACATCATCGCGTAACGCGCGGCCTGTCAGCAATGAAACTAAGGCCGTGGCCATGGCAATCCCCGCCGATGGGCCATCTTTGGGCTGAGCACCAGCCGGAACATGCACATGCAGATCGTAGTGCTGGGCAAAATTTGGATCGATGCCATAGGCTTCGACCTCAGCCCGCACCCAACTCAAGGCAGCCCGCGCCGATTCTTTCATCACATCGCCAAGCTGACCGCTCAAGGCAAAGTTGCCGCGTCCGCTCATTTTGGTCGCTTCGATAAAGATAATATCGCCGCCAACTGGAGTCCAAACCAAGCCCGTGACAATGCCAGGCCGATCGGTGCGCTCGTGAAGTTCTGAGAAGTAGCGGCGTTTGCCCAAATATTCGCGGGTTTTAGCTGGGTCGAGCACAATTGGAGTGGCTGAACCAAGCGCAACTTGGCGAGCTGCTTTGCGCATTAATGTGCCAATTTGTTGCTCCAAATTCCGCACCCCAGCCTCACGGGTATATTCTTCAATCGCTACCAATAAGGCTTCATGATCAATCTCAACCTCATGTGGCTCTAGGCTATGTTGCTCACGTTGTTCTGGCACCAAATAACGGCTGGCAATTTCATACTTTTCACGCATGGTATAGCTGCCAAGCTGAATAATCTCCAGCCGATCACGTAATGGCGCTGGGATGGTTTGCAGAGTATTCGCCGTTGCAATAAACATCACTGGCGATAAGTCCCAAGCCACATCTAAATAGTGGTCACGGAAATTGGTGTTTTGGGCTGGATCAAGTACCTCAAGCATGGCCGAGGTTGGGTCGCCGCGATGATCTGAACTCAATTTATCGATTTCGTCGAGCAAGACAACCGGATTGTTCACCCCACTCCGCCGAATTGCTTGGATCAAACTGCCAGGCATTGCGCCGATGTAGGTGCGGCGATGGCCGCGAATTTCAGCCTCGTCGTGCACACCACCCAACGACAAACGCACAAACTCGCGATTCATAGCTTTGGCAATCGAGCGGCCAAGGCTGGTTTTTCCCACGCCTGGAGGGCCAACGAAACACAGAATCGCCCCACGCCCAGGATCACGCTCAGGCGATCGTTTGCGGCGTAGTTCGCGCACTGCCAGGTAATCCAAAATGCGCTCTTTAATTTCGTCCAAGCCATAATGATCAGCATCGAGAACTTCGGTAGCCTGAGCCACATCAATCGTATCGTCACTGCGTTTTTGCCATGGCAAGGCAATTAGGGTTTCCAAGTAGCCGCGAATCACGCTATATTCAGCAGCAGCCGTTGGCATTTGGCGCAACCGATCAAGCTCGCGCATGGCTTGCTGATAAGCTTCGGCGCTCATGCCAGCCGCCTCAATTTGCTCGGCTAAACGATCAACTTCAACCTCTTGCTCGTTGTTTTCGCCCAACTCTTTGCGAATTGCTTTGAGTTGTTCGCGCAACACATATTCGCGCTGCGATTTACCCATTTCGTCTTGGACCTGTGATTGAATTTGCTGGCCAATTTGCAACACATTTAATTCGCGGGTCAGCACTTCGTTCAATTTGAGCAATTTTTGCTTGATGCTTGGTACAGCTAGCACTGTTTGGCGATCAGTCACACTCATGCGGGCATACGAAGCCACCAAATAGGCCAAACGCCGTGGATCTTCCTCGTTTAACACCGAATTCAACAATTCAGTTGGAAATTGCGGAATCAAGGGGGCAATTTGGCTGGCAATTGTGGCGATCGAACGCATCAACGCTGTTACTTCAAGCTGCTCGTTCTCAGCAAGCGCATCGGGCACAACTCGAATTTTGGCGCGATAATAGGGTTCGGTTTGAATAATTTCAACAATCTCAATGCGCTCAAGCACCTGCATCGCCACCCGTAGCGTGCCATCGGGCAATTTCATCAATTTATGCACAACCGCAGCGCTGCCAAGCTGATAAAAATCCTCAGGTTGGACAGGGCTAGGCCGTTCATCCTCATTTTTCAGCGCCATCAAACCGACAATCCGCTGACCAGCCATCAGATCATCGATCAAACGGATCGATTCTGGCTGACCAATTGCCAACGGCATAACCGTGTGAGGATAGGCAACAGTTCCCAATAACGGCAAAATCGCGATTTCATCTGGAATCGTGGTCGTTCGTTCAACTTCTGACATACAAAACCCCTTTTAGCCCCAATATAGCTTAGACGTTGGTTTGTTCAATCGAGATCCGCCGTGGTTCGGTTTGGGCTGGATCACGCTTGGGCAGTGCGATCAGCAACATTCCATCATCGTAACGAGCGCTAATTGCTGCTTCGTCAATTGGCGCACGAATCGCAAACTCTAGCTCAAAATGGCCATAATTAATTCCCAATTCGTGGATATGCACGCCGTGGTTGGGGCAATGCTCCTCGCGCTGGCCACTGACATACAAGACCCTATCGTGCAAGGTCACTTCGATTGCTGCGTCGCGCATGCCTGCCAACTCGACCTTGATCACAAATTGCTCGGCATACTCATGGACATCGGCGTGTGGTCGCCAAATCAAGGCGCGGGCACTGCTGCTCCGCGGCCATGGAGTTTGCCAATCGCGTTCAAAGGCACTACCTTGGGTGTGGAGGCGCGGCAATTGGCGCACCACAAGAAACTTAGCCATCGAATTTGAACCTCCACTAAAAAAAACTGCTAGAAAAAGCATAGCACTACTCCATTAACAGCGTAGTGACGCTGCGTTGGTAAAGTGTTAATCTTGTAATCCCATCGTGAAGGTCTATAATTCATGCAGCGGCAGACCTTCATCGCACACAAAGGACAGGCATTTTCATGACTTGGCAGGTTGATTTCACACCTTCAGACCACACCTTGCACGACTTACTGCGCCAAAATCGCCTTGAATCAGCCTATGCATTGGGAGATTTACAGCCACCCTTCCGCGAACGCTCACAATTCAGCTTGGCCCAACATGGCTCAAACTGGGCGATTTTGCTCTGGTATCGCACCAGCACCTTTACTGCATTATTGCCTTTTGGTGCTGCCGATGGGATTAAAGCGATTCTCGAAACCCAAAGTAGTTGGCCCAAAGCTTGCATTGTGGCTAATATGAATGATCACTATCGCCAAGTTTTAGGTCAACGCTATCGCTTCAGCAACGAACAACCAATGATTCGAATTGCAATCGAAGCTGGTCAACTACAAGCTCAGCCCAATGGCACGCAAATCGAGCAACTTGAAGATCAACATCTGGGTGAGCTTTCGGCCTTTTACACCATGAACGACGTACCAACCTTTAGCCCAGATCAATTACATAACGGGTTATACTATGGCGTGCGACGGCATGGAGCCTTGGTAGCGGTTGGCGGAACTCATCTAATCAATCAACGCGATCAACTTGCGACGATTGGCAATGTCTATACCGATCCAGCGTTGCGCGGCAATGGCTATGTGCGCACGATCATCGCCAAACTAACCCAAAGTTTGTTTGATCAAGGCTGCACGAGTATCATTCACGATGTCAAAAGCAACGATTTTGCCACACGCCAAATCTATGAGCCGCTTGGCTATCGTCAAGTTGGCAGTTTTTGGGAAGGAACCGCACGTTTACGATGAAACGCGAAGAACGTAAAGGTATTGCGCAACGCACCCTCGACGCACTAGCCGAGGGTAGCTATGTTAATCAAGCAGGGCAATCAGTCGATATTCGGGCTGCGCAACATGCCGCTGAACAAGCCAGTACAATCATCTGGCCTGATACAGCCTTGGCCGCAAACCGCAGTGCCAGCCAACAACCACGCATCAGCGTGTGTGCAGCAACGACACTAGCAACTGCTCAAACCCATGCTCAAACAGGTCAACGGGTTGCAATCTTAAATTTCGCCTCGGCCAAAAATCCAGGTGGTGGTTTTTTAGGTGGCAGCCAAGCCCAAGAGGAGAGTATCGCCCGTTCGTCGGGCTTATATCCATGTTTAACCCGTTGTAGCGAATTTTATCGCTTTCATAAGCAGCAAAATAATCTACTGTATTCCGATGCGCTGATTTGGTCGCCGCAAGTGCCAGTGCTCTGCGATGATGCGGGCAATTGGCTTGATCAGCCATATTTGGTCGATGTAATTACGGTGGCTGCGGTCAATGCGGGGGCGATTCGCCAAAATCGTACAGGCCAAAGTAGCGAGGTTGAGCCAGCCATGCACCAACGAATGCAACGACTGCTAGCATTTTGCGCTACCCAACCAATCGAACGCTTAATTTTAGGAGCTTGGGGCTGTGGGGTGTTCGGCAACGATCCAACAATGATCGCTAGTTTGTTCAAACAGGTCATTGGGCAACAAGCATGGCCATTTACCCAGATTGATTTTGCGATTTACGACCCAAGCCCACGCCGCACCACGGTCGCACTCTTTGTTGATATTTTTAAAGATTAACTAGCACTCTTCGGCGGTATACCGGAAAAATAAACTCAAAAGCCCCTCGCCCGCCGCAGTGGGCGAGGGGTTGGGGTGAGGGATAATCAATCTTGGTTTGAGCAGTTCGATGAGGAGCGAGCAAAGTGGTTACGCCAAACGCGCAACAGGCTAGCATCAAACGACTCAATCAAGGGCAATAGGTTAAAGTTCCGTCCAGCGGATATCAAAAACACAATAGGCATGGCCATCGCGCATACAGGGTTCGTGAGTGATTCGAACATCACGCGCCCCCAAGCCTTGCAAAACCCCTTCCATCGCCGCCTGCTCAAACATACAATTGTAGGGTTGTTGAACTTCGACCCGCGCATGATAGGCGGCAACAATCGTTGTACGCCATTCACCGCTCGCACCACGGGTTGCTGTGCGCCAAACATCGGGCATTGCTACCAACATCGAGGTTGGGGTATTTAGCCCCATCTCGCGAAACTGAACTGCTAGCGAATAATAAATACCACGACCAATTTCCATCATCAAGGCTGGATCACGATCCTCAAAATAGTTAATCATGGTTTCGAAAAGTTGACCATGATACCATTTTTCAGGATTAAGTTGATCGAGCACATTCAGGATTTCCGGCGGGCATTCATCGGCAGCAACCATCCCTAACATTAAATAGGCGCTACCTAAACTTAATGGTGCACCCTCGCGGTGATTAATTCCAGGATCAGCAAATTCTTCCACCGCTAATGGTGCTGATCGCGCAAAGCGATACACATGCCCTCCTTTGCAAAATAACACCTAGCTGGACACATTCAACCTTTCCCCACAACCAATCAGGCTATTGTCACGCTATTCTTGGCGGGGGTCAGGTAAAAGTTCATCACGAATTTGGACTTGATCGCCAACAATTGTGACAGGCAACTCACCTAGGCGCAACCGCCGACTCTCGCTAATTAATAATCCTCGTTCATCATACACCCGATCTGAGCATTGATCACGGTAGGTTTGATTCGATTGTTCATACAGCACAATACAACCGCTTAAACTGTCCCAGGCCAAGAAGACGCGCCATTGATCAGTGCTCACACGAGTAACTAACAATGCATCATCACTAACCTCGGGGCGGCTCGCAATCGTTTCCGAGGCATTCAATTGTTTAACCGACACTTGGATAGTCTGACCAATAGGAAATTGGCTGACTGGGCCAATACTATATTCACGTGGTGGCGGGCTGATGATATAGACAAACAACGCCCCACAAAACAGGGTTGCCAAGCTCATCACCACCATCAACAAACGGGTGGCCCGTTTGCGCGAACGCTCAATTCGCTCAATTTCATAAGGATCAAGCATGCTCATTGGGAAATTCCTCGTGCCACAATCAACATTCGTTCCGCTTCGCTGGTGTATGGGTCAAGCTCATACGAACCATAGACTGCCTGCAATTCAAAGCCACAACGGGCCAGCAGATGTTCGGCCTCGTAACGATAAAGCCAACGCATACCAAAGGGCAGCACACAGCGCCGCACTTGGCCATCGGGCTGAATTTCATCGTAACAGAATTGCACCTGTTGATGCTGCGCGGCTAAATCAACGCTGCGATAGACAAATTTTTGCACCAAATTGCCATTGCTGGCGTGAAAGCTTTTATCAAGCACCATCAAACCATCAATGGCACTAAGTTGGCTTGGCTCAGGATTAAATAAATCGAGCAGCAACAACCCATTGGGTTTGAGATGGCGATGGATACAGCGCAAAGCAGCGATTTGGGCTTGGGTGGTTTCCAAATGCATAAACGAATTAATCGCCACAAACGCCATCCCAAACTGCTGCTCAAGATCGAAATTGGTGGCATCGGCAACCACAAACTCAAGCTGCTCAGCTACGTTTGCCGCTAATGCAGCAGCTTGAGCACATTTGATCATGGCTGGAGCAATATCGATGCCTACCACCTTTAGTTTAGCCTGAGCCAGTGGAATTGCCGCCCGCCCAGTGCCGCACATCACTTCTAAAACACTGCCACCAGCCATACGGGCATGTTCACGGTAGAACACCAGATCATCCTGAAAATCGCCATAATCGGCATCGTAGTAGGGTACAAACTGATCAAACATCCAAGTTCCTTACATAGCAACGCCATGGTTGTGCAAACACCGCGCAGCGAACCATGGCATTACCGAGTTAATTTAGCGTAATGTAATTGTTTTAGAAATTCCGCCGTTGGTTGGTCGCCAGACCAACTTGATCGACTGAAACTCGCCTGTATTGGTTCGCGCAACCACTGTGCCTGCGTGGCTAGCATTCGCTGGAATGGTGAGCGTATTGAGCAAGGGTGAGTTTGAAGCAATGGGGAAAGCCCCAAGGTTGGTCTGAATGGTAAAATCGGCAGCGCGAAAGGTTAATGATTGATTGGAAGGATTTTGCAATACGAGATTAATCGTCACCTGCTTACCATCGCTGGCAATCACCATTTCACCAATCGTCAAGAAATAACTGCGCGATTCATGGACACTACCACTCACCACAGGCTGGACTGGTTGTGGTTGAGTTGGTGGTTGGCCTGAATCAGTTACTATCTGAACTACTGGAGTCGGTAGATTTGGATTCAAGCCAAGCAAGGCCTCGCTGGTCGCTCGCTCACTGGCACTAATATCATTGTTACCGCGAGAACCACCAAGCCGTCCAGCCAAAGCCGAACGCACTAGATTGAACCCCCCAACCAGCAATACCAAAAGAATAGCAGAAATTATCAATTCACTTCTGGTGGGCAGCACTGAGCGTTTTTTCGGGCCTTTGGCAATCGCTGGGCGCAACGAACCAACCAGATCGTTGCTATAGTTCACGACGTTTTCTGGCTCAGGCGTTGGCTTGGTTTCGACAGCCGTTGCTTGGGTTGGCGGAACTTCAGCCTGGTGAGTTGGGAGCGACGTAGATAGTGAAACGGCTCCCGCGCTCAACTCTTGACTGATCGCTGGAGCTGGCGAGCTTGCTTCGAAACTTGGACGTGGTTGCAACAAACCAGCATTGCCTGCAGCACGGGCTGGCGGCGGCGAAAAACTAGCTTTAGCCGGAGCCGCCGTACCAGTTTGGCCCAAATTAGCAAAGTCAATCTGGGTCGGCTTAAGCAGATCAAGCCCGCGTTTAGCGGCAGCATTGGCTGGATTAATTGCCAAAACTTGCTGTAAGGCCGCGATTTTCTCGCTGTTGGTCGCTTCTACCGCGCTCAGCCAGAGCCACGCTTGCTCATTGTAGGGGTCGGCAGTAATGGCCTGACGCAGCAGCAGCCGCGCCTCGGCATGGTTACCAGAGCGGGCGGCCTGCACGCCTTGTTGAATTAATTGTTGAACAGTTGATGACATACAACTCCTACGGTTGGGGCTTCGCACGCACAATCAGGCGATGCGAATACACACCGATCGGCACACAGGTGATTAGGGTAACCGTTTCTTCAGCGGTTGGCTCCATTACCCATGTTTGGTCGGGGGTCACAGTACTTATGTCAGTTACTTGGTAGCGGTGTTCTACCCCGTCAACAGTCAGGATCAAGCGATCGCCGATGACTGCATTTGGTAACTGACTGAAGATAATACCATGATAGCCGACATGCCCTGCTAGTACTATATTCCCAGCCGTCGTTGGAAAGCCTGCGACTGGCCAATAATGCGCCGCAGCATCGGTCGGCACATCCCACGCCCCCAACGAAAAACCTGCTTCAACAATCTTACTATCAAGCCCAATTCGTGGCATGCTGATGCGAGTTGGTCGCAAAGCCTGCCACGCCACCTCAGCATCATTAACCTTGCGGGTAGCCCATTCTGGCGCAGCCTTAGTTGCATTCAAATATTGGCGACCTAAATGGCCCAACGACACTTGATAGGCTGCTGGCAATTCAGGGTGATATTCAAAGCGTGTGCGCTCGAAATATTGCACCGTATAAATTTGGCCATCTTGTTGATTGCGCTCGAGAAATTCTTCCGATAACGGATAGCCAAAAGCTTGCAAACCACCGTTGCGCTCCCAATACTGGCGAAATAGCCCGCCTAAGGTATGCCCAGACTCAGGAAAGAAGATTTGTCCAGGATAGGCGGCTTCGCTGCGCGGCGTGAAGGCGGGATGTTTGGCTGAGCCTTCAGCTGCCCAACGCCCCAAATGACCCGCCAACGTCCAGCCAATGGTTGCATGCCACTCTAGCCGCGCCCGCTCAAAATACTGCACTGGACGACCATTTTCAACAAACACCTCAGTAATTGGATAACCAAAAATTGGCAAGCCCCCATTGCGCTCCCAAAATAGCCGAAAATTATAGGCCAAACTATGGCCAGTTTCGGCGAAGTAGCGCGGCTGGCCCGCCGCAGTTTCGGCTGAGCCAATGCTTATCGTGGCTAACAACAGGCCAACAATCACCAAGTATGCTCGTAGTCGTCGCAGCATCGGCACACCTTTACCCTACTAAACGCGCTTCGGGGCCAGCACCATTAACGATCGTCCACTGGACTGCATCCAACTCGCAGAGGCGTGCCTCAACTTCGGGAGCATCTTTGGCTTCGCAAATCACATGCACATTCGGGCCAGCATCAATTGTCCAATAGCTTTGTAAATTGTCTTGAGCACGCCAGCGCTGCACTGCTTGCATCACCGCTAAAGTACCAGGCAACCAATACATGGTTGATGGTTGAGCAGTCATGGCAATCACGTGCATCGACATGGCATCAGCTTCCGAGGCCCGCCCCAAGCGCTCAATATCGCGTTCGAGAATACCTTGGCGCACATCGGCCAAACGTTGTTCAATCCCTTCCAAGCGCACTGGAAAATAGGGACTGGTCGTGGCAACACTATGGCCACTAGTTGAGGCTACATGCTTGGCTTCAGTGCTAATCACCGCCACAATATCGACCAAATTCCAGTGCTCAGGTGGGGCAATTTGGGCTGCATACGAGCCAGCATGCGTGCCATCGTTGTACCATTCAACAAAGCCAGCCGGAATCGAGCGGCAGGCCGAACCCGAGCCAGAGAGCCGCGTCAAGCGCGATAATTCAGCTTCATCAAGCTCTAAACGAAAGGCCGAAGTCGCAGCCCGAGTTAGCGCCGCAAAGGCCGCCGCCGACGAAGCGATACCAGCATCAGAAGGGAAATTATTGCGCGAACGCACTTCAACCCGCTCGGCAACCCCAGCCAATTGACGCAAACGCTCAATCTGCTGAATCACCCGCTCAAATTGCCGACCTTTGGCCTGAACTTCTTCGCCGCCGCTTAAGGCTAGCCACACGCTATCTTCCACGGCTTCGGGCAAACATTGTACGGTTGTCTCGGTTAGACAGCCATCAAGATTCATGGAGATCGAGCCATTGGTTGGAAGCGTCAGTTGCGAGTCGTGCTGGCCCCAATACTTGATAAACGCAATGTTGGCACAAGCCACTGCCGTTGCCGCATGCGAAAGCTGTTTCATACCGTTCCTCACGTACAAATAAACAAATTCAGTAGTCGTATTGTAGCAGATCCGTAGGCTAAATTAGGCTGGTGTGCAGACCACACAGCCTTGTTCAGTCAGATGTTGGGCTGGTAGCCAGCGCTGGCATTGTTCGCAACAACCACTTAATTTAATTGGTTCAATGCTGGTCGTGGGCAGTTGAGTCAAGCCCAAGGCAGTGCGTAATTCTTCATACTCACGCGCCGCCACCAACACCGCCCGATCAACCCGTTCGCCGCTAAATTCGAGGGTCAGCACCATTCCAGCCAACAAATTATGGCGCTCAGGAATGTTCTCCAAGGCTTTGGCATCGATCACCAATGGTCGCCAATCGTTGTGATCAGCAATCGCCATAACATCGAGGGTTACGGTATCGCCGCCAAAAAAACCGCCATAATTATGAACTTCGCTCACTTCGAAAAGCTCAGACATCATTGTCCTCAACTAAAATGTAGGCTCCGTCACTCCTAGCCCCCTCTCCCACTGCGACGGGAGAGGGAGTTCCAATTTCGATAGATGGTTCCACCCTCGCTCGCTTGCGGGAGAGGGGGCTAGGGGGTGAGGGAACGCACCGCTTCAATACTATAGGCTTGGACCAACTGCGAAATATGGCGTAAACTCAACGGAGCCACGGGTACAGCTTGCACTTCTTCGCGCACTGCATCGTAAGTGGCTTGGCTGACTAAGATTTGATTGGGCAAAGCCGCACTACACAAACGCGCCGCCAAATTCATATCCGAGCCAATCGCGGTATAGTTCATCATTTGCGATGAGCCAATGTTGCCTACAACCACTTCGCCCGAGGCAATCCCGATGCCAATTGCCACCGCTGGCAAGCCTTGATTCTGCCATTCAAGCATCAATTCAGTATGCCGCGCTTGCATCAACAGGCCAGTTTGCACCGCCAGCAACGGGTGTTGCTCATAGGGCAAGGGCGCACCAAAAAAGGCCACAATTTCATCGCCGACAAATTTATCGACCGTGCCACCAGCATTGCGAATAATCGTGGTCATGGCCGAGAGATGTTCGTTGAGCATGCGAGCGACTACATCAGCTGGCAACTGCTCGGAAACTGTGGTAAAGCCGCGCATATCCGAAAAAAGCATCGATAATTGTTGGCGATGCACATTCAGATAATCGTTGCCAGGCGTGCGCAACATCAAATCGACCACATCGGGGCTGACATAGCGGGCAAAGGTTTCACGAATATGGCGTTGTTGACGATCTTCAAACAAGGCCGTATCCATTTGCGAAGCGATTGCATTCAACATTTTAACTTCGTGAATGCTAAAACCCCGTGTGCCTGGTGGATTGGCCCCACCAAAAACCCCAATAATTTGATTTTTCAAAATCAAAGGCACGCCGATATAGGCTCCAATTGTTTGATCGATCTGTTCGCGGCGCACCAATTTGCCTTGATCGACGGTTTGCCGCGCTAAATTGCGCAAGACTTGCGACACTTCAGTGCACGGGTCGGCCACGTCAGCATGCGAAGCAGCACGAAATTCAAGCTCATGCTCCTCGGCGGTATAGAGCATAATAAAGCTCCAAGCAGCGCCAATCGTCTCGGAGAGCAAACCCAAAGCCGCGCCTAAACCCTGCTCGAAATCGGGTGTCGCATCAATCAAACGATCCAAGCGATAAATCGTTTCGAGTTCGCGGTTGCGCGATTGCACTTGTTGGAATAAGCGCAAGCCTGCCATGGCCGAATCGATTTGTGAACACATGGCATCCATCAAGCGTCGATCATCAGCCGACCAATGGTGATCAGCCGAGCCAAGCACCAGCACACCCAATCGCTCACCTTTAACCGAGAGCGAACGCACAATTATTTCTGAATCGCCCTCTTGCAAGGCTGAGGTTTCGCCGCCAGCCAAAGCATTGGTCAGGGCCAACATCAAACTAGCAGCATCATTTGGTCGCCAGCGCTCGATCGTAATATTTTGGGCGGGGCAATCTTCCAAATCAAGGGTGATCAATTGCAGCAAATCGGGCTGTAATACTCCACGAATAATTGCGGCACAGCCAGTTAAAAAGGTTTCGGTGGAGTCAGTTGTATCGCGGAGAGCATCGAGATCGTAAATCGCCCGTAGCTCTCGATGGCATAACGAGAGTTCATGCTTTAGTTGTTCGGGCATACGCGCAGCACCTCCTTGAGCCAGCAAAAACGTGGATTAACAACGCCAGTATAGCATGAACTGCTAGCTGCGAAATAGCACAAAAAAGGGCGACAGCACCACACTGTCACCCCTTGAAACCCAATACCTATGCAGTTTTAGTTGACATCCCAGACGATTTCGCCACGCAAGACACGGGCAATTTGTTCAGGGAAGTTCTTGACTGAAATCGGCTTAGCAATAAAGCCATCGAAGCCCGAAACCCGAGCGCGTTCAGCTTCATCACGTGAACCATTAGCAGTCATAGCCACAATTTTGGTGCGCTTAAGCTCAGGCAAGGCCCGCAACTTTTGAAACACAATATGACCATTTTCACGGGGGATGCGAATATCCAGCAGAATTAGGTCGAGAAAGCTCAATGTAGGGTTTTGACGTACTTGCGGCGAGTTTAACCAACTGAAGAAGGCATCTCCTGACGGACGAGCGTTGCAGTAGGCAACACCGATCTGCTCGCGCAGAATCCGTAACGTCAAATTCATGCTGTCAACGTTATCTTCGATTACCATCACTTTTGCACGGCTTGCGACGACGATAGGCGAAGCGCTCGGTCGAACAACCGGATACATGGACTTTCTCCAAAACGAACACAATAACCCTTACTACGCAGCAGCCGTCGATGCACGGTTGGTTATCGCTCGTGACATTGCTCGATAACAGTCATCCTAGAGGCTAGTCCTTTTGGGTCATCGAGCTAGTACCCAAAGAACTGTTGTATTGTACTTGAATTTCGACGCTCAAATATCAAGTTTTGGTTAAGAAATTGCGCCAACAAATGAGCATCTGCTCATCCAAAACGAGTGCTTGTAGCAGAGCAAACGACAGGTTATGCTGGCATTGGTGCTGGCTCTGCGGCTGCTTTCCCATTGGAACTATGAGCCAACATTGCAGCAACACAATTGCCTGATTTGTGTTGCTAGTGTACCGTATAGCTCAGGATGTCGCCCATCCACTGTTAACCTGATTTCGCAACCAAGCCAGGTGCAACCCATCCCAAGGAGTCGCTTGCGTTTATGCCAGAAGCACGATCATTTGGTCAACAATTGCGCGACTATCGCCATCAACGTCAACTTACCCAAGCAGCTTTGGCCGAGGAAGTTGGCTGCGCGGTCGAGAGTATTCGCAAAATGGAGGCCAATCGCCAGCGGCCATCACGCAGTTTGGCCGCTCGTTTAGCCAAGATTTTGCAGTTATCAGCTGAGCAAAGCCAGATTTTTTGTGCCCAAGCTCGTGTGGTTGGCACTGCTGAGGTCAATTCAGCGCCAAAACCAAGCGGCTTGCCATTAACTGCCACCAAGCTGATCAATCGCCAAACTGAGCTTGCCACGCTGCAAACCTATCTCAACGCAGAGCATATTCGCATGATCACCCTGACTGGGCCAGGTGGTGTGGGTAAAACTCGCCTCGCGCTGCAAATTGCTCAACACAGCCACAAGCATTTCCCTGATGGGGTGTATTTTGTCGATTTGGCGCAAGCTAGCAACGTGGCAGATATTGGTTTAGCCCTCAGCCAAACACTCAATCTGCCCAGTAGCAAATATGCTTGGCAACACCACATTCAATTGCACTATCAACAAGCCCGCATCCTGTTGATTCTCGATAATGTAGAGCAATTGGTCAGTGCCGCCGAGCATTTTCGTGGTTTGCTTGACCATACCACCAACCTCAAATTGCTGTTGACCAGTCGCACACTGTTGCATTGCGCTGGCGAATATGCGATTCCGCTGACACCGTTGAGCTTGCCAACCGCCGATGCCAAGCTCAACGAGCTCAAAACCAACCCCGCTGTGCAACTTTTTGTCCAACGAGCGCAAACGCTTAACCCGCAATTTGCCCTGACCAACCACAATGCCGAAGCAATCAAACAGATTTGTTGGCAGGTCGATGGCTTGCCCTTGGCCTTAGAATTGGCGGCAGCTCGTACCCGTTTGCTCACGCCTGAAGCCTTAGTGGCCTATTTACAACCACCCTTGGCCTTGCTCAGCACCAATGATCCGACTGCGCCAGCCCGCCACCAAAGTATGCACAACGCAATTAATTGGAGCTATCAGCAAATTTCGCCCAAGCAACAACAGCTTTTGCGCCAATTAGCAATCTTTCAAGCAGGCTGCACCCTTGATGCGATTCAGGCAATTGTGCCAAACAATAATCAGCTTGATCTGCTAGAGCAATTAGCCAGCTTAATTGACCATAGTTTGCTCAACATGCAAGCTGAAGCTGAACAGCCCCAACGTTTTAGCATGCTCAGCTTGATTCATGAATTTGCGGCCCAGCAATTAGCTGAACAAGCCGAATTTCCTAAACTTGCGCAACGGCATCTCAATTATTATGTCATGTACTGTGAATCGCTTAGCCAGCAACTTTTCGCGGCACGGCAAGCGCTTTTGCCGGAGCGCGAGAATATTCGGGCAGCAATTAACTGGGCGATCAGCACCCAGAATTGGGTTGCAGCCAGCAGTTGCATCTTGCCCTTAGCTGAATTTTGGTATCGTTATGGGGCAGCCGAGGAGCTACAAATGTGGCTAGCTTGGCTTAGCAGCCAACCAATTGATTCAGCAACTCAAGCTCGTTGCAACGAAATGCAGGGCTATATTGCGGCCTTTCTGCAAAGCCAATATCGCGATGGACAGGCTTGGTATCAACAAGCTTTGGCCCAACATCAAGCCCTACAACAACCTGCGGCCATCGCCGACAATCTCGCTAAATTGGGCGAAATTGCTATGGAGCAAGGCCATTATGCCCAAGCGCTTGAGCACTATCGCCACGCTTGTAGCATTCATGAACAGCTTGGCGACCAAGCTTCGGTCTTCGCCATGCACGATTGCCAAGCAATGGTCTTGCTGCGCCAAGGTCAATTTGGCCATGCTCAACAGCTTTTACAACAAAGCTTAGATTATTGGCAGCAACAACAGATTTTGCCCAGCCTTGCATTTAGCCTGAATTACCTTGGCATGATTGCTTTTTATCAGCTGCGTTTGAGCAAAGCCCAACAGGCCCATGAGCAAGCCTTGGCAATTTGGCAAACCCTCGATGATCAACGTGGGATCGCCTCGGCTTTGAATGCATTAGCGCCAGTGTTATTGCACCAGAACCAAATTGCTGCTGCACTCACAGCAATCAAGCAAAGTTTGCACATTCGCTGGAGTTTGCACGATTACGATGGCCTCGCTTGGAATTTAGAGCGTTTTGGTGAAATTTTGAGCAAAACAGATCAAGCTGAATTGGCGCTGCAATGCTGGAGCAAGGCCAAGCAACTGCGCGATGAGCTAGCCTTGCCACTCTTTGAGGCCGAGCAAAAACGCTTACAAATCCACATCAAGCAAGCTAAGCAACAATTAACCTCAGCTCAGGCGCAACAGCTGTGGTTTAGTAGCCAAAACGTGGCTTTAGCGCAATTGATTCAGACATTGCTTGGACTAACTCCTTAAATTTCTTTAAAAATACCCCGCTTTTACCCCAGTTTTCACCCTTCTGTTGGTGGGCAGGTTTTGGTCTAATAGGCTTGCTAGTCAACGAAGGAGGTCATGCGCCCAACAAGCCAAGCGAAAACTGCGCGATTCAAACCGCAATCTAGTACGGGGTACAGTATGAAAGTTTATAAGCCAATGCTCAAACTCATTGCAGCTTTTTTGGTCTTTTTACCGCTCGTTACCAGTGCTGCCAGCAGCACCGAGCACTTTAATCAACCAATCAGTAATTCCAGTATGTTTAGCTGGTACACCAACTCCAGCACCGCCACGGGCACGGCCAACATCAGCGATAGCCAAGCCCAAGATGGCAAAATTCTGCGGCTTTCGATTGCTGCTGGCCAAACTGCCTATCCAGGCCAAGGCTCGAACTTGGTTTCGCGCCAAATGTATCATTATGGCACGTATGAAGCTCGCATGAAAACTGCCAACTGCGCCAGCGATGAAGGCGTGATCAACGGCTTCTTTACCTATTTCAATGATGGCAGCGATAGCAATGGCAACGGCTTGCCCGATAACAGCGAAATCGATTTTGAATGGCTCTGCGCCGAACCTCAATCAATCTTGATGACGATCTGGACTGATTACAACGATCCAACCGCGATCAGTCGGCGGGTCTATCGCAAGGTCAATTTGGCAACTGGCACGATCGAATATACCCGCTACGCCACAACCTTCGGCGATAGCTATACCGATTTGTCGAATAGCCCCACTGAAAATCAACCAACGGCAGTACAAGCAATTCCAGGTTACAATTCAGCCACTAGCTACTACGAATATGGCTTCAATTGGACGGCCAGCAATGTCACCTTGTGGGTGGTGAATCCGAGCAACGGCCAAAAAATTGTGCTCTGGGATTATCGTGGGCCAAGCGCACGGATTCCCAAAAATCCGGCGGCCTTTATGGTCAATTTGTGGCATCACCCCAATTGGACTCCCGAATGCTGTGCGAACGCCACCAATCCACCACGCGCCACCCGTTCGATGGATGTTGATTGGTTACGTTTCACACCGCAAAGCGACATCCCAAGTGATACGACCGCGCCAAGTGCACCCAGCAACTTGCAAGCACCCAGCAAAACCCACAACAGCGTGAATTTAAGCTGGAACGCCGCGACCGATAATGTTGGCGTGGTGGGCTACGATATTTATCAAAATGGCGGGGCCAATCCAGTTGCCAGCACCAGCAGCACCAACATCACGATCAGCGGGCTGAATCCCAGCACTGCCTATAGTTTCGCGGTCAAGGCACGTGATGCCGCTGGCAACCGCTCAGCCAGCAGCAACAGCCTGAGCGTCACCACCAACAATCAGCCAACCACGGGCAACGGTTTACAAGCCACTTTCGTCAAAACCTCAGATTGGGGCAATGGATACGTGGGAGTCTATCGGATTACCAATAATGGTAGCAGTGCCGTCGATGGCTGGACGCTTGGCTTTGATTTACCGAGCAATGCCACGATTTCAAGCTGGTGGGATGCGACTCAAGCCAAGAGCGGCAACCGCTATACCGCTGGCAATCTCGCATGGAACCGCCGCATCGAGGTTGACCAAACTCGCGAATTTGGCTTCAGCGGAAGCTACAGCGGCGCATGGGTCAATCCCAGCAACTGCACGATCAACGGCCAAGCCTGTAGTGGCGGCACAACCAGCAGCAACGTGGCGCTTGGTCGGCCAGTCCAAGTTTCCTCAGTCGAAACCAGCGCTTTGGGCGGAGCCAACGCCACCGATGGCAACAGCGCCACCCGTTGGGCCAGCAGCTACAGCGATCCCCAATGGATTCAAGTTGATTTGGGCAGCAGCAAAAGCTTGACCAGAGTTGTGTTGAATTGGGAAGCAGCCTACGCGCGGGCCTATCAAGTGCAAGTCTCCGATGATGCGAGTACATGGCGCACCCTGAGCACTGTCAGCAACGGCGATGGCGGCAGCGATACGCTCAATCTCACTGGCAGTGGGCGCTATTTGCGAATTTACGCAACCCAACGTGGCACCGAATGGGGCTACTCATTATGGGAAATCGCCGCCTATAACTAGGGAGCGTCTGGCAACAACTCCCACGTTCAATCCCCTAGCTCTGATGTGGGCTAGGGGATTTTTGATTTAACGTTATTCCTGATCGTTGGAAGTATCAAGCTCAGTCGAAATATTGCACAGTAGCAAAACCTCGCTACGCTTAACCCGCCGCCGATGCCGCGGATTTGGTGCAACTTCGGCATTGGCCATATATTCACGCAGTTTACCGCTAGCAATCAAGCGTAACACGCGTTGCGTTGCCACATTACTGCCAACCAGCGGCGCATCGGGATACAGCAAGCGGGCGGCCTCAGTAATCGTAATTAAATCATCGGCATCAAGCCATGCCAGCACCGCCCCACAGACCACTCCAATCCCAGGCTGTGTCCAAAATTCGGCAGGAATAACCGGTTCAACACTCAAGGGAGCCTGCCACAAAAGACTACAAACATCATTAAGCACGCCTTTAATTTCAAAATAACGAGCAACCCCAGCACTCTCGCGCTCAATTTCGCCATTGGCAACCGCCACGAGCAAGCTCAGTTCTTGCTCCAAAAGGCCAGCTTCCGCTCCCGAATTACCTACCACCCCACCCCACCAGAGATGTTCAGCCAAACGCTGCTGTTGCTGCATGACAGCGGCCAGTGTAGTTTGCACAATCGTTACTTGATCAAATTGCATGCGCTATCCTCGATAATTATCAATATACGTATATTACATCAATATACGTATATTATCAAGTAAAGATCGATTAGCAAACTTGAAATTTTGCTATATTTAACTATTGACAATACTGTGCAATACACAGTATTATAAGAACCATGATAATACAAGCAAAAGAACAAGAGGGATACGAAAAGTTATCCCAAGAATTACGGCGGGGAGTGGTGATATTGGCGGCGCTAAGCCAGCTGCAAACGCCCCAATATGGCTACTCGCTGATTGATCGCCTAGCGGAACGCGGCTTTAGCATCGACCAAGGCACGCTTTACCCACTCTTGCGGCGCTTGGAAAGCCAAGGCTTTTTGGACAGTATGTGGAATGTCGAAGGCTCACGGCCACGCCGCTACTATGTGATTAATGAAGCAGGTCGCACCCTGCTAGGCCAATTGAGCCACGATTGGCAAAGCCTAGCCGAAGTTATGCAACGCTTATTAACTAATGAAGGAGCTTGAGATGGAACTAATTGAACGCTATCTTGCAGCAGTTGGCAATTATTTACCAGCCAAACAACGCAACGATATTTTGGATGAGCTACGTTCTTCGATCTACGATAGCCTTGAGCGCAACGATCAAGCGCTCAACGATGAGGCGGCAGTAGTCGCAACCCTGCAAGCGCTGGGTGAGCCAGCCAAGGTAGCCGCTGCTTATGGTAACAACCAACAATATTTAATCAGCCCAGCGATGTTTCCGCAATTTCGAGCAGTGGTATTGCTGGTATTTAGCATTATTATCGTCAGCCAGCTTGGGTTAGCATTGCTGGCAACGATCGGCAATTATCGTTTGAATATTGTGCAAGTTGCTTGGAGCGCCATCAGCAATCTGCCTGCAACCTTTGGCCTGATTGTCGCGATTTTCTGGGGTGTGCAAAAGCTTGAAATTGAGGCTGAAACTGAGCCGAAAAAACCGTTTGATCCACGCAAATTGCCAGCAATTACGCCCGCCAACGAGAAAATTAGCCGCAGCTCACAGCTGATTGGGATTGCAGTTCAGGTTATTTTGCTGGGCTGGCTGATGCAATTTCAGGCCGAGGGTGGCTTTCGTTGGGTTGATGGCAGTGGCTTGTTTGAAAACCCAGTGATTAGCCAATATTTTGCCTTGGTGGTGGTTGCCAGCATTTTCAATATAGTGGTTGACTTGATTGTGATGTGGCGCGGAGTTTGGCAAACCAGCACCCGCATCGCCTCACTAGCCGCCAGTGGCTTTAGTTTGATTGTGTTGTTTGTGTTAATTCGCGGCCATGCTGAGTGGCTGACCAACGCAGGCTATCCCAGTTCATTACGTCAACTCAGCCGCCTTGGCGAGCTGATTCGCGAAAATAACCCGGCAATTGGCATGAGTTCGTTCTATTATGGCTTGTCAATCACGGCCTTTTTCGTGATTATCGACGCAGGCTACACCGCCTACAAACTATACCAAGAACGCAGCCAAGCCAAACTTCCCAACGATCTTATCGCTACCGTGTAAAAAAGCTCTGATTTGGCAGGAGTTAATCGTGATTAACTCCTGCCAAATCGTTTTAATTGACAGGCTTCGTTGCCAAGCGAGTACGTCGCTGCGCCCACCAACTTTGCGGCCAATTAGCATAACAAAGATGAATCAGCATTACCAAAGGCAAAATCCAAGCCCAACGCAGGGTAAATTCTGGCTCAATCGGTTTAAATAACATCCACCCATACGAGAGCACAATCGTCCACCACTTGGGATAAAACAAAATCAACACAATATAGGTATAAGTGCCAAAAAAGGGCGAGGCCAACGCCATCATCACAATGCTCAAGAGCACGCGCAGTTCGCGATCCTTAAATAAGAAGGGAATCCAAATAAATGGCAAAGCAAAGCGCCAAGTATCGCCCGCTGCTAACCGCCAAACATGCGGTGGCAAAGTTTGGGTATTACTCAACCAACGGATTGGCCAATCGATGCCAAACACCAAAAAACTCAGCAGTAACATGAGCGTCGGTGGAATTAACATTCGCCATAGATGGGAGAATTTCGGGCCAATAATTAAACCAACAATCACTAAAGCCGTTACTTGCGGCTTAATTGCCAATAAACAAATGCCCAATCCATGCAGCCATGGATTTTCTGATTTCAGAATCAAATATAAACCAAGGCATAGAAAAATATCAACTTGGCCCAAAGAATATTGACCAATCATCGAAAATGAAATAATAACTAATGGGGTAATCTCCATTCGATAAATTAGCCAAAACATCGTAGCAAATACCATAATGCTCCATAATGGCATTGCCCAGTTGTTATCTGGCAAGATCATGAGTGGTGCAAAAATCCAACGCGCATAATAAGGATTAAAGCCACAATTATCACATCCTTTGGCAAAAGGCATATAATATTTATATAGATCTTCACCAAACCTTGGGGTATACAATGACATAGCCGATAGAACAACGGCAACAATAATCACTATAATCCAAGAAATTCGCTTAATGTCGATCGATGCTTGTGCCATACGCTTACTCCTCTAGTCGGATAGATGCTTCATAATACCAAAA
The DNA here is from genome assembly GCF_039545135.1 of Herpetosiphon gulosus. Classification (NCBI taxonomy): domain Bacteria; kingdom Bacillati; phylum Chloroflexota; class Chloroflexia; order Herpetosiphonales; family Herpetosiphonaceae; genus Herpetosiphon; species Herpetosiphon gulosus. The sequence goes on from NZ_BAABRU010000003.1 coordinate 91,411, forward strand.
AAGTCGCTGAGTCAGGTTGTGCAAAAGCTATGGCATAATCAAGCCGAGATCATGTTGCCAATGGGGGAATCCGAATGTCGCGCAGGTATCCGAGCCAACCATTAATTGGTGTAGCTGTGATGGTTTGGCACAATCAACGAGTGCTTTTAGTCCAACGAGCCAAGGAGCCATTGGCTGGCCAGTGGAGCGTTCCAGGTGGGGCAATCGAGTTGGGCGAAACAGTCGAGGCTGCTGCCCGCCGCGAAATTCGCGAAGAATGTAACGTCGAAATCAGCCAGCCACGCTTGATCACCGCTGTCGATGTGATTAATCGTGATCAAGCTAATCAGGTGCAATATCATTATGTCTTGTTGGAGATGCAGGCCGAGTGGCTCAGTGGCGAACCCCAAGCCGGCGATGATGCACTCGCGATTGGTTGGTTTGGGGTTGAAGATCTGGCAGGCCTCGATATTCACTCTGAAACCCGTTTGTTGGTGGAAACTGTCGCAGCCCAACGCCTCGATTAAATTCACCCCCCCGTTGAGCTAACCCAACGGGGGGGGTGTCAGCAATTTAGAAATAGCCTAATTCGTCTTTAGCATCTTGGCTCATCATTTCGGGGTTCCAAAATGGAGTCCAAACCAAGTTGATATTCACATCATTCAAGCTTGGATGAATCACTTCCAGCGCTTTAACTTCTTTATGGGCTTGGTCGATAATTTGTGGTCCAGCTGGACAAGCAGGAGTTGTCAGGGTCATATCAACCACGATTTGGCGGCCTTCATCACGAATATCAACATTGTAGATCAAGCCCAAATCAACGATATTAACCCCAATTTCAGGGTCAACTACGTTTTTGAGCGCTGAACGAACCATATCATCACTAAGCATTGAGTTTCCTTCCTATCGTCCACACCAAGTTGGTGTGATTAATTTGAAAATGTTTCAGGCGCGGTCTGGGCCGGGGCGTTTTCACCAAGCTCAGCCCGAATCTGATCGTTACGGTATTTTTTGATCGCAGCTTTGAGCGTGCCCAAAGCCAAGGTTGCACAACGCGGGCGCGATTGCACAATCTCACGGCCTAGCTCATCGATCATCCAATTAAAATCCAAGGCTTCAACCGCTGTCAAGGCTTGGCCCTGCATTTGTTCGAGCAAAATCGAGGCGGCAGCTTGACTGATGGTGCAGCCCTCGCCAACAAATGCCAGATCTTGAATGGCATCATTGGCTGAATCGACCTTGAGATAAATTGTTACGACATCGCCGCAACCAGGATTACCACCAGGCATGGTTACATCCGGATCGGCCAATTCGCCGCGATGGCGCGGTTGTTCATAATGTTCGAGCAAAAACTCGATAGCTTCTTGGCGATCCACATTCGCCTCCATAACTGGTGCTCATTTCTGTTTGTATTGTACACGATTCTCCTGCAAAATTGGCTAGCTAAATAGCAAAACACCACCCGCAACGAGTGGTGTTTTGGCGGAATTTAGTTGTTTGAGGTTTTAGCGGCCAGCAGGCAAGCTGTTGGCTGGGTTCTTGGCAGCACTATCGACAACCCCAATATTCAGCGGAATTGAGCGCTCGAAGCTGCTCCCATCAGCGGCAGTACCAGTCACCGTGACAGCTACTTGATACAAACCAAAGGCTTGTGGGCTAGTCAAATTCAAACTAGCGCTATCGACACCTTTGGCTGCTAGACTGCGGTTGGTTGGCATAGCGCTGTGCAACTCAGTGCCTTGAGGCGTGCCGGTCAATTGAGCCTTGACGCTCAAACCTTGGGCAGTAGGAGCATTAACCTTCAAGCCCAAACTTTGATTAGGCTGAGCCAACAAGCTAGCGGCATCAAGTTGCACCTTCAAGCTGCTATCCAGCGTGGCATTGAACAGATAGGCGCTATCGGCCTTGCCACCGCTGACCACCACCGACCAAGCACCGCTAGCTGGAGCAGTCACTTCAGCGCTGTAGTGGTAGGCTCCACGGAAGAATTCAGTATCAAGCTCAGGCTTGTTGGCAGCATAGCGATTGCCTTGGGAATCAACAAACGCCACATCGAGATCAGCGCTATTGCTGACAAAATCGAAGTTGGCGGTTTTCACCCCAGTTTCGAGATTGAAGCGAATACCACCACGGCTAGCGTTTTCGAGCATCCCACCCCGCAAAATGCTGTTGGCATTGATCGTGGTCGCTTGCTCGGCAACTGGACTGTTGGCGCTATTTTCGCTGACTTTGCTGCGGAAGGTTCCGCGCACGCTTGGCTCAATTGAAGTCCAAACCACATTGCCCAAACGAATATTGTCGTGGTCATAGTTGCGGGTAAAGAGTCGGGTATATTGGCGGGGGTGAATCGAGCTGCTGACTTGCACCACCCCGTCATTATCACCAGAAATATAAGCCCCACCAAACCACATTGCCGAGAAGAATGGCCCATGGTTGGTGCCGCCAGCGGTGTGGAAGCGCACATTACTATAGTTAGCACTGCCATCGGTTTGCGAGCGGAAGTTATTCATGTAGGAAGTTTGCATTGAATAGGTGCCATCATCACGTTGACCAAGCAATGAAGCCAGCCAACCCGCCCACCAGCTATTAGCCAAATCGGCCAATTGTGAGCCACGATGTGGCGAGCTGAGGGTAACAATATTTTGCACCTTGCCACTTGCGCCATAGTGAATCACAGCGCTGTTGGTATCGACACCACCTTTGCTATGGGCGATAATGTTAACTGAGCGCACCCCATAATGATTTAAAATAACGTCTAATTGGCGATTCAGGGTCGCGCCGTTAGTCCAAATTGATGACGATGGACCATCAACTTCATCATCAATACTCACAAAGGCGGTACGATAACCAGCCGCATAGGCTTTATCATACATATCGTTCGTGCCGTGGTACATGGTCGCACCCCACCAGTTGGGAGCCTTGCCGTGTAACCCATGGACAAAGACCAAGACCGGCTTGCTACTGCTGTTGGCTGGCACAGCACCAACCCAAACGCGGCCTTTACCAGCACCATTGACTTCAGCAATAATCCGCGGAGCTGGCGCAGCCATTAAATGGGCTGATTGGGCTTGAACCGACTTGTGTGGAAGGCTAACTGTGGCCAACATGAGGGCGATCAGGGCCAAAATAACTGCAATCCGACGTTTCACGAACGACTCCTTTGCATTGCTCATCGTCACTGACGAACGACCGTAGAGAGAATCGACTGACGGATATGTGGGAGAAATTGGTGGATGGCTATAGCATAACGCAGAATGTCAAAATAGTCAAAACTTTATTAATAGAGTGTATTTGAGGAGTATTTGGCAATGAATCAGCATTTCTGGCAGGTTGAATGGCTGCAACAACTGCTGCAACAACCGCATATTGCGCTTAATCAGCCAGCAATCCAGCAGCTTGTACATGCCAAAGGTGGTCTGCATACATTGTTGCAATGGCTTTGCCAACAAGCATTACAGCCGGATCAACAACGCTTACTGCAATTGATTGTGACCGAACCCCAACGCAGTATCGCCTATTATGCCGATAGCTTGGGAATTCACACGACCACCTATCATCGCCATTTCAAAAAGGCCTGCCAACAACTAACCATGCTTTTAAATGATGGAGTTGGCGAGCATCACGCAAACCCAAACTTCAACCTACCGATTCCGCCAACCCGCTGTTTAGGCCGTGGCAACGAGCAACAAAGCATCAATCGGCTTTTTGCCAAAGGCCAACGCTTGATCAGCATTTTAGGCTTTGGTGGAGTTGGCAAAACCCGCTTGGCGTTGGCGATTGCCGAAACCCAGCAGGCTAATTATCGTGATGGAGTCTGTTTTTGTGGGCTAGCCAGCATCAATCAACCACAATTAGTTTTAGCAACGATCGCCGAAGCACTTGGAGTAGCTATTGGCCCACAACAAACGACTGAAAAAGCGCTGCAACAATTTTTAGCCAAGCGCCAACTCTTGCTGATTTTGGATAATGTTGAGCATGTCGTCGAAGGGGTCGCGGCAATTGGCCAACTGTTGCGCGAAGCACCGCAATTGCAAATTTTGGCAACCAGCCGCGTGCCGCTCAATTTATATGGCGAATATATGCTGCAACTTCAGCCGTTGGTCGTGCCAACCAAACCAATTGCCAGCCAAGATTTGGCTGAAACACCAGCAATTGCCCTGTTTATCGAACGTGCTCAAAGCCATGCTGCCAGATTTAGCCTCGATGACGCTAGCCTTGAAGCCATTCGCCAGATTTGTAGCCAACTTGAGGGCTTGCCCTTGGCGCTCGAATTAGCTGCCGCCCACACGCGGGTGCTCTCGCCGCAACGCTTAGCCCAACAGCTAACCAATCATGTACTTGGCCTCAAAACGAGCATTCGCGATTTGCCCGAACGCCAACGCAGCCTACGTAATCTGATTAGTTGGAGCGTCGATCTGCTTGCGCCAAGCCAGCAACAAGCCCTGCAAGCCTTAGCAATTTGGCCCGCTGGCTGGACACCTAGCAGCGCAAGCTTCGCACTTGATCTAGCCGAGGATGATCCGACGCTCTACGACATCTTGGCAAACTTGGTTGATCATCATTTAATTATGCAAGTACCACAGACTGAGCGCTGGGTTTTGCACCCATTTGTACGCGAATATGTACTAGAGCAATTAACGTCAGCCCGACAGCAACAATTTGCCCAGCAACATCTTGCTTGGGCTACCCAATTGAGCGAGGCCTTTAACCAGCATTTTGCCGATGCCCAACAAGAATGGCTCGATTTATTCGAGGCTGAGCACGACAATCTACGAGCAGCCTTGGCTTGGGCCAGCAGCAACCACTACCCGATTGCCACCTTGAATATTGCGGTTAATAGTTGGCGTTTTTGGTGGGCACGTAGCTATTTCAATGAAGGCCAACAATGGCTGGATCAAGCTTTAGTCCAAGCCACTAGCCAAGCCCAGAACCTTGAGCCAATCTTGCATTCACGCGCCTTGAATGCCTGTGGAGCTATCGCTTGGAGTCGCGGCGATATTGCGGCGGCCCAAGCGCATTTTAGCCAGAGCCTAGCACTCTACGATGCCAACAATAATCCGATTGGCGCGGCCATGGTGCGCAATAATCTGGCGCTCGTGGCGATTAAACAGCAGGCCTATGCCCAAGCTGAAAGCTTATTTGAACTGAATGCAACAGTTTTTGGTAGCACTGTCGAACAAGCCGCCAATTATGCCGCAACCCTGAGCAACCTAGCTATGTTAGCGCGTTATCGTGGCGATTTGCAACGTGCCTATGATTTGGCCCAGCAAACCCTCGCCCTGCGTCAAACCCTCAATAACCAGTGGGCAACCGCAACCTCGTTGACCAATTTAGGGGCAATTAGCCTGCAACGCGGCGAATTTCAGCAGGCCCAGCGCTACTATCAACAAAGTTTGCAGGTGTTGCACCAGCTTGGCGAGCGCGAAAGTATCGCCGAATGTTTGGAGGGCTTGGCAATTTTGGCGATTCAGTCCGGCCAATATCAACTTGGTGCCCAACGCTTGATGATGGTCGAACAATTACGCGAATCAATCGGCGCACCACGCTCTGAGCCAGAACAAGCTCTGCTAGCACCATGGATCGCCCAACTTGAGCAGCAACTCGACCTAAGCATTCGCCAACAACTTCACCAGCAGACCAGCCTTGATCTGCTTAAATCAATGATTGAGCAAGCACTCAGCGAACTCTAAAAGTAACGTAACAGCTATGGCCTCGGTTGGGTATATGGGTTTTGATCACCCAACATTCCAAACCGAGGCCACGTTGTATTGATTGCGATTATGGTTACTTTAGGAACGTGATTATCGCCAGCTTTACCTATGGTTGGCGGGTAAATAGATAGGTTTCGCTGCCAACATCCATGGTCAAGGTTGGTTGATTGTTAGCATCAACGCCTGTTTTGAAGGGAATTCCAGTAAACGGCGGGGTTACTGAAAGATAGCCATCAGGCTCGCCTTGGTCGTTCAACACTGGTTTGAATTGCGTTTGAATCGCGCCAATATCCAGCCATAATTCCTCGCCATTGCGCATCAACGTTACATCACCCAAGGCCGCATTGGTATAGCTGCCCAATAATGGCTCAACGCTAGCCAAATCCAACTCAGGCGCAAGATTTTTGGCAATTGCGCCCAACGATTCTTCGATGCTTTGAGCGCTATAGGCCGAGGTTTCGGCGGCTTTGCTTGGTTGATCAAAGGCTAATTCAAAGTAGCGGTCGCTAATGCTGGTAGCAAAATGGTTGGCATATTGACCATTACTCAAAACCACAATCCCAATGTTGGCCTCTGGAATAAAGGCAAACTCCGATGAGAAGCCAAAGGTCGTGCCGCCGTGAGCAATAAATTCCAAGCCATGATAATCACTAATCATCCAACCAAGCCCATAGCTCGATTTAGCATCGATCGCAATTTGCGGCTCCCACAGCACATCCAAATTTTCGTCAGAAACCAAGCGTTGGCCGCTAGGCGTAATGCCATGATTGAGCAAGGTAATCAAATAGTTGCCCATATCGTTGGCGGTTGACCACTCGGTTGCGCCCGCTGGAGCCACGCCTTTGATGGCAAATTCCATGCTGATCGGCATGGTCTGGTAGGTTGCGTTGGTCAAATCCAAGCCATGGGGCAGGGCATGGTTGGGGCTGGCTTCAACAACCGCTTGATCAAGCGTGGTACTGTTCATACCCATTGGTTTGAGCACCCGTTCAGTTAATGCTTGGGCAAAGGTCTGATCAAGTTGGTTCAAATCGCCGCCGCTGGCTGCTGCCGCTGCAAAGCCACCAATCGCCACCATCTGATTGCTATACTGAAAAGCCTCGCCAAAATCGGTGAAAAATTCAAAATCAGCAACCGAAGCGATAATCCCTTGGGCATCCAAATCTTCGGCATTGAAAATCATTTCGAAATCGCGGCGCGGCACGCCAGTACAAGCACAAACCAAATGGCGCACGGTAATTTGCTTGGTAATTTCAGGATCTTTGACCTTGAAATTAGGCAGTAATTCAACCACTGGCGTATCCCATTCCAGCTTGCCTTGATCGACCAAGGTCGCCATCAACAAGGTCGTTAAGCTTTTGCCAGTTGAGCCAATCATCATCTGGGTGTCGGCATCCATTGGCGCTTGCGAAACCACATCGCGCACCCCAAAGCCTTTACTATAGGCAATTTGACCATCTTGCACAATCGCCACGCTCACCCCAGGAATTTTATATTTGGCTTGTTCAGTTTGAATAAAATTTTCTAATTCACTGATCAGTTCTGGCCCAACATCAACCCGTTGATCAGCAGTGATGGTAGTTTGGTTGAGTGCCAAAATCGTAAAGCCCGATTGAATAATGCCAACTTGGGATTGACGCTTGGCAATTGTGGTATTTTCACCTTGCACCAGCATCAAATAGGCTACGCCTTCGTGCAATTGAGCCAGGGCTATTGTGGTCTGGGTGGTATTTTTGGTATCGTAGGCGGCCACCAAGGCTTTCTCCACCCCACTCGGGGCTGGCATTTCTTGGCTATCATCGGGTTTAAGCGTAAAACTTGGGTCGGCTTGCTGCCAGCCTAATTCAATCGCCTTGCTCAAATCGGCTTCTTCAACACTCAACAGAGCAATCTTAATTTTCTGATCAGGATCATTCAGCCTCACAATCCCAGCTTGGTCTTCAAGTTGCCAGTTTGTCGGAATCGGCACCGAGAATAATTGGCTGGTGCTGGTATAGATGCTGCTGCTTTCGACACCTGCACTGGCCTTGGTTGGGGCGGCAGTTACGGTAGCGGCAGCAGTTGGTTCAACAGTCGCAGCACTGACATTGGTTGGAACATTCGTTGCATTTACCACGTTGGTAGCAGTCGGTTGGGTATTGGCAGTGGTACAACTTGCTAACAACATTGAGGCCATTCCGGTGAGCAAAATCCAGCGTTGCCAGTGGGGCAATAATTTAGCAACATTCAACATACACGACCTTTCAACCTAACACATTACAACAATCACATTCTCGAAAAGCAGGTTTAGAACGATTGCAGTGATTGTGGTTAGCATAGTTGATTGGTCGATTTAGGCCTAGGTTAATAATGCTGAATTGTGCTCACTCAAAAGCCAAGCTCAATTGAGCAATTCAACAGGTAGCCGCTCGTACCAAAGATCGAGGTTGGCTCAGCTTAGAGGGATCAGGCTCTAAGATTTCTTGGATTTCTTCAACTCAACCCCTCTCCCAGTGGTTGGAAGAGGGGCATTGTGGCGACTTAGGTATGTGGTTCGCCTAAGGTGTCCAGACCAGATAGAGTGGCGTAGCGCTATAGACACTACCATGGAGATCGGCGAATTCTACCGTGAGTGTCTGGCCTGCCCTTGGCGCTAACACGCTTGCAGGAACCGCCACCAAGGCTGCTTGCGGTTGTCCGTTAATTCCATAGTCGTGACGGAAGATCTCGGTTGTGCCTGCTCGGATAATCACCGCATCATCGACTAAGCCTGCCACAAGACTAGTCGGGCTTGATGAAAGCCAATAGCTTCCACCGTTTGGCATAACCGTCGGAAGGGTAATCGTGCTCGTAAAAAAGACAAAGCCTGGGGTGGCGACTGGGCTAGTAGCAATCGCAGTTGATCCGAAGGTCGCAAGCGAACCAGAACGGCTCATCATTATAAAAGGTAGGTATTGAATAAATGTCGTGGCAACAGGTGTAGCTGTCGGGGTGGTTGGCGTATTCGTCGGCGTATTAGTGACTGTCGCGGTCGGCGTGGTGGTTGGGGTATTGGTTGGTGTGTTACTGACAGTTGCTGTCGGCGTATTGGTTGGTGTGTTGGTGGGCGTATTTGTCGCCGTCGCGGTTGGTGTGTTGGTTGGTGTGTTCGTGATCGTCGCGGTTGGCGTGGCCGTCACGGTTGCAACAATCGTTACGATCCCACTGGTACTGTCAAGGCTCTGGCCGTCTGGATTGGTTACCGTCACGATGCGTGCGCCAGCACTAGCTCCGGGTGCAACTGTGATGTTGAGGGTAATCTGGGTTGGGCTGTTGTAGGTAACACTATTTACTGTTACCCCGCCACCAGCAACACTAGCTGCAATTCGGTTGCTAAACCCTGCCCCAGGATCATAAAAGCCCGAGCCAGCACTCGAAGTGCCAGTAATGATAATATCGGTCGTCGTGCCTTGATCTACCGAGGCGGGATTACTGGTGGTAGGGATTGCTGGCGGTGGGGCTAACACCTTAACAACCTGTACACCATACGAATCGGTGGCATTGGTAAACTGCTGAATCGTCCACATGGTCATATCATCGCTGGGGTCAAGGCTGGTATACGAGGTGTTGCCCCAAAGTCGCCCATTCGCCCCACCAGGATCAGCAGCGGGATTATAATCAGAGCTGCTAGCTGTATAGAGCGTTGGAGCTTGCATCGTTCCAAGGGTATCGCCAGCTAAACGACTAGTCATGGATGCATTCGCTCGGGCTGCGGCTCCGGCGCTACTGAAGCCCATCACCGCATGGCCTTGGCCCGAAACTGCGATACTTGGAATCCATTGAAAACGTGGGTTAGTAACCGCATTGTCAAACACTGTGCCTGCTTGCACCAATGTTGGAGTAGTAGCAAGATTTTGAAACTCATACCAACGCACGGAGTTACGTGCCCCGGTTGCCGTGTTCGCTATCCCAGCAGCATTGGTTCTAAAACTGTGTGCTGTCCACAGACGGCCATTGCGAATCATGGCTGAATACAAGCGATCATCAATCCCATCAAGCTGACCATTCAACCCCCCAGTATTGCCGAGATGCGGAACCCGGGTCGGAAAGGTGGTTGTAGGCACTGTCACCGAGATATTAGCTGAAATCGTCGGAGTAAGACTACCAGGATTACTGACCCGCCGAAACATTATTGTACTAAATGTGGCATTATCAACCCCAACAAAATAGCCTTCGGTCGCAGTTGGGTCAAAATTATCAACGCCTTGTGGGGCAAATGGCCCAGCACCCGTTCCTGAGGCGACCAACCCAGCAAACATGGTCACCACAATCGGCCCAACCCCGAGGATTGAGCTTTTTTGCACCACATAGCCATTGGTTCCGACTAATGAACCAGCGGTGTTAAACATATTAGTGCCGATGTAGAGCGCATTAACATCAACACCCAAGCTAGCATAATCCATCACATCCGTGCCGTTGCCTTGAAAAAAGAAGAACGTCCAGACCGTGCTAGGGCTAATAACTCCGGCACTAGCTGCATCACTAACCGCCAGCAACAGCCGATTGACTTGATTCCCTGAGAGGCCTGGCAAATCGGTGACCGTCAGAATCCAACGCTGGGTCATTCGATCATAGCGAATCCGCGGATCATTCGTGATGTTATTGGCAATCGGTGGGGTCATCACCGCGCTGAAAAATGTTTCCAGCGTGCTATCGATCACGCCATCAGCAACACCCGTCGCTTTATCAAAGGTTCGCAAGCGGCCATTAATTGCCACCACAAATTGGCTTGGTCCAACCGTACCCATGGTGCTCGGCGGAATTCGATTGCTATCGGCCAAGGTCGCACCGGTAAAATTGGTGCTCAAACTGCTCAAGGCTGTGGCATTCGATGCTGTAACAGGAACTGAATCCGCTTGGGTCGGCCATTGCGCAACCGCTGGCGCATTTGGATTTTCAGCTAAACGCTGGCGATCAACCTGAAAGCGTGGCTTAGCCCAACGCGCTGGTTGAGGCTGCCGATCAACTAAGGCTTGGCTGACCATAATTGCAGCACTGGTGCGTTGCACGCCAACCGCCCCAGTTTGCGTGATGCCACGCATTTCACCAGCAGGAATTGATTGAAACGGAACGTCAAACCGCGCGTGGGCACGAAATCTTGCGCCCGTCTGAGCCATGGTCACGAGTAGGAACGTCATAATAAGCAGTTGAACAGGCTTCAAGCGCATTGCGGAATCTCCTTACACTGGGTGATTTACCACGATAATGGTTTTGACTATGCCAAACTCAATCAGATCGTTTGTTCCAGTCAGTCTCAAACAGCAACTAACCACAACCCATTACCTGCTCAGTTAGCAGGATGCAGGCTAAAGATTGGGGTTGGGCTAACCTTGCCTTTCAAGCTGATTGTGCCCAAATCAACACATGGCAATTGTTGATCTATCAGTTGTTGCAGGCTGGCTTCGAGCAAAATCTGGCCTTGTTCAGCGGCAGCCATCAAACGTGCTGCGGTATTGACCACATCGCCCAGCAAATTAAATTCACGTCGGCCACGTGGCTCGCCAATTTCGGCGGCAAACGCTGGACCATAAGCGAGGCCAATTTTGCAGCGAATTCGTTGTTGATAACGCCGAAAATGCAATGCTGGCGATTGCTCAACCAATTTTTGAATCGCCAGCGCCGTTTGAGCCGCTCGCAAGCCATCATCAACATGTGCCCCAGTCACTCCAAAATGAATCAAAATATTCGAGCCAGATTTATCGTAGGTTACGTTTTTCAGAATCCCGCCGGAGGTTTCAACTGCTGCATTGATCAAGGCAAAAATCCGTGAATAGGCTTTGATTAACAAGGGTTCTTCATCGGGGTCGAGATATTCGGGGGCATCGCTGATCCCACTTAAATTCATATAAATAACTGGGAGTTGCAGCCATTGCGGCGGCACTTTACGCTGAGCCGCAGTTTCAACCAATAAGCGTAGCACCGACACAGGCAAAAAGCTGGCTAATGGCTCAGTTGTGTTAAGCATTTCTTCAATTTCATGCACCAACGCTGCAACGCTGCGATCAAGCAAAAATCCGCCTGCTTGGCGGCGTTTGGTTGGCGCAATATCATATTCGCCTAAGGCTTGCTCAGCCAAATCATCACAAACCAAGGCATAACCATCATTCAATAATTCACAGCGATACAAACCCTCAACTGCGTGCAATGCCGCTTGGCTGAGACAAACCCGCCCAACTTCGCCTGCACCTTCAGCATATTTCGTTGCTTGCACCGCCTCACCCAACAGTACATATTCCATGCGTTTGGGTGTGCCAATATCGGCAGCAATAAAGCGCCCACGATGCAACCCGATACGCATGCCCAGCGAAATAACCCCTTGCGGCGTGGCTAATTGATTAAATTGCTTCATCGCCCGTTGCATGCGCAGGCCAGCCCGCACCGCCAAGGCTGTGTCGTTGCGCTCACCATCAGCCGGAAACTGCACCAACATCGCATCGCCTGTCCATTCCAAAAGATTGCCACCCGATTTGCTGATGATTTCGACCATTTGAGCAAAATAGCTATTCAATACATTTAACACTTGGTCGGTGGCATGATCATCAGCATGGGCATCCATTAATGTGGTAAAGCCAGCCAAATCGGTAAACATCAAGGTGCCTTCTTGCCAAGCGGAGCGAGCCAGGCCTGGGGTTGGCGGGGTTTCGGCCACAAAGCGCGGCACATAATCACCCAACATCCGTCGCAAGGTTCGCAAATGCTCAAAAACCTGAATCAAGCGTTCTGGAATCGGCTCGACCCAAACCGAGGCATACAACATCGCTGGCAATAACGAGCGCAAACGTGGCTCTAGCAACGTTAATGGATGATTTGGCATATACCGCTCCTTGATCAGGCAATTCACTATCGGCCTAGCTCCTCAAAGTATACCGTGCATCCCCAACATCAACCACATATTCTCTTCACGAGTTCCTCACACTTGCTGACTAGAATTCATAGCAGATTAATCGATATTCCCTCACCCCCAGCCCTCTCTCTCACAAGTGAGCAAGGGGGCTGGACTCAAACAAAGCAGTCACAAGGTAAGGGAATCGGCTATGTTACAGATTCTATTGGGAGATTTCGCATGAAACCATTTACCAGAGCACTCATCACCAGTATGCTGGTGGCAATTTTAGCAGCCTGTTCAAGTAACCAAACGACGACCAGCAGCAACCCGACTTCGAGCAACAACCAAGCGGTGGTCAGTTCAAATAGTGCGACAATAACCAGCCCAAGCGTAGTCGTGCCAACCGTCGAATCAATTGATGAAGCACTGGCGACCAAAGCTACACCCCACGATACCTCGGCTGATTTGGCATGGGATACAACAGAACTCGTCGAGATTAAACTCAGTGATAGTAGCATCACCGCCAGCAGCCCCAATGTCAAGGTTGAAAGCACGACCGCCACAATTAGTGCCGCTGGCACCTATCAATTGAGTGGCAATTTGAGCGATGGCCAAATTATCGTTGATACTACTGATAACGATTTAGTGCGCTTAATTTTGAATGGCGTAACAATTCATAGCTCAACCAGTGCCCCCATCGCGATTATGCAAGCCGAACAAGTTGCGGTGATTTTGGCCGATGGCAGCCAAAATACGCTTTCAGATACGATTGATGCCTCGGCCAACGCTACAACCGAAGAAGATTTGCCCAATGCTACGCTGTATAGCAAAGCCGATCTAGCGATTGATGGCACTGGTAGCTTGATAATTCAGGCCAACGGTAACGACGGCATCACTGGCAAAGATGGCTTGGTGATCAACAGCGGCGACATCGATATTACCGCCGTTGATGATGGCTTGCGCGGCAAAGATTATCTGGTGGTCAACGGCGGCACAATCAGCATCAACGCTCAAGGCGATGGCCTAACCGCTGATAACGAAGAAGATCCGACCAAAGGCTATATTTCGATCACAGGTGGTACATTCAAAATCACTGCTGGCGGCGATGGCCTCAGTGCAGTCACCGATCTCTTGATCGATGCTGGCGATTTGACGATTAGTGCTGGTGGCGGCAATAACGCTAGTGTGAGCGCCGATGCCTCAGCCAAAGGCTTGAAAGCTGACCAAAATTTAGTGATTGCCGATGGTACGATCACAATTGATGCTGCTGAAGATGCGCTGCATTCCGATAGCAATATTACGATCAATGCTGGCACAATCAACCTAGCCGCAGGCGATGATGGTGTGCATGCCGATGCAAACCTGACGATCAACGGCGGCGATCTGACGATTAGCACCTCGTATGAAGGCCTTGAAAGTGCCGTCATCACGATTAACGATGGCACAATTAACCTTGTAGCCCAAGATGATGGTGTAAATGTCGCCGGTGGCGATGGTTCGAGTATGCAAGGCGGTGGCATGGGGCGGCCCAATCGCAACGATAGCTTTGCCGCTGGCAACTACTTCTTGTACATCAACGGCGGTACATTGGTAGTCAATGCTGCTGGCGACGGCTTAGATGCCAATGGTTCGATTGTGATGAACGGTGGTTTGGTGTTGGTTCATGGCCCAACCGAGCAAATGAACGGCGCATTGGATTATGATGGTGGTTTCGCGTTGAATGGTGGGATTTTAGTTGCTAGTGGCAGTGCGGGCATGGCCCAAGCACCCGACACCAGCTCAAGCCAAGCCTCAGTGCTGATCAACTACAGCTCAGCCCAAGCTGCTGGCAACTTGGTACAAATTCTTGATCAATCAGGCAAGGCGATTATGAGCTTTACGCCCAGCAAACAATACCAAACTTTGGTCTTCTCATCGCCAGAGCTGCAACAAGGCGCAAGCTACACGATCAATAGCGGTGGTTCACTGCAAACGAACTCAGCCAGCGGCTTCTCGTCGGAAACAGCCAATGCAGGCGGCACAGCTTACGCCAGCTTCAGCGTCAGCGATATCGTGACCCAAGTTGGCCAGCGCATGGGACGACAACGCTAAAAGATAAAGTCAAAAGGCCGAAGGCAAAAATCAAAATAGTTATCAAGCGTAAAATTTAACGCAGCAGCGCAGAGCAAGCATATTCTTTGCACCGCTGCGTTAAACATACGAGTTAGTTGTTGAGGATCACGCTAGTAATTCAGCAGCATAATCAAATACATCTGTGCTCATCTGTGGCAAAAAACTTAACCTTCGTGTCCTTCGTGGTTTAAATCTGACCACACCAAAACTTCAAGCCAACATAGCTTTTATCCAAACGTTTTATTGCAATCGGGCTACTTGCTGCTCAACCCATGGCACGCTATCGAGCAAGGCCATGCCAAGCCATGGCTGGGTTGAATCAAGCGGCAAGACGATTGTGCGTAGATCCCATAGATCAGCAGTAGTAGCACAATTACGCCATTCGGCTCGAATAATCTGAATACTTTCGGCAATTTGCTGGCGCTCAACATAGTAGTTAATGATTTGGTGCAAGAACTTAATCCGTTTCGTCAGCCTAGTAAACCCATGCGAGATCTGATATGCAGCAACGACAGCATCGGTTTGCAGCAATGCTGGAATCAGATAATCCAAGGCAGCATCTCTTTCTTCTGATACTTCATCATTGGCAATCAGCGTTTGAGCAAAAGCCAAATCGCCTCGTTGCGCATAGGTCAAAGCAATAGCATCAAGACTTAAGCGATTAGGCGAAAGCTGGCTTATTTCAGCAATAATCATTTCTAGCATCGCTCGATCATCAACCTTAGCAAAGCCATTGGCGACGATTCTTAGGGCTTGGGCACGCTGGAACGGCTCTGAAATAGCCATAGCAAACTGATAGGCTTTGCCCAAAAAATCTAGATGCCCACGCACCCCATAGGACGTACAGCTATTGGCTAATACAGTAAATAGCTTATTTGCATAACTACTTGGTGCAATACCATCGGCTAAACCAAGCATATCAGCCAAAAATACCTCAGTATCTGAATCGGTAGCATGCTGAAGATATTCCATCGCAACATAATGATAGGCAGTAACGTTTGGGGGAGATTGGGCAATGGAATGGGCATACGCTAACCAATCGGCAAAATCTGGGTAGTTGGCTTGTTGGATATAGGCTCGAGCAATTTGACAAAGCACTTGCACATACCGATATACGGGCAAATCTGGATGCCGCATAGTACGGATGGAATCCAATAGGCTGGGAAGATACTGATTGGAACCATAGCTAATCTGGGCAATCGCCAAATCTTTTAGATATTCAAGCACGCTAGCTGGATCGGTGATGATCCTCAATACCTCAATTATTTCAACATAACACCCTTCTGCAAGCATAGCTAAGCCATACTCATGCGCTTTGATTATAATCTCGTACAAATTCCATGCATACGCCTCAGGTCGGGAGCGGCTCAAGTTAAGCGTCGCATAGGCTTGCTCAATCTGACCATTTTCAGCGTAGGAGCGACTTATTTTTTCAAGGCTATAGTTCTTCAATTCGAGAATAGTGATTGATTGAGCAAACTTGAGGGCATCAGCCAACATAGCATAGGCAACATAGCTCTTAATTAATATAGGAATGGCAATTTCTTGATCTATTTCAGTTTGGAGCAATGGTACGAGTTGGCTCGCCTCAGCGATCATAAGCTGACCTTGGGCTTGAAATTCACTCGCCAAAACGGTATCCGCAAGCTCACATAGAACCCTGATTCGAGAGCGAGGGTTTTCAATCTTTCGCACATGGGTTAATGCTTCAAGCACATAGGTTTGAGCTTGTGAATGATTTTGTTGCTCAATTGCTTGCCTTAAGAGCATTTGTAACAGTTGGACTGCTAGCTGCGGCTCAGTACTAGCATCAACCATCTGACGAACAAGGTTAATCTCACCATGATTAAAGTAGATCGTAGCTTTCTCGAACAACAATGAATATTCAAAGGTTGCTCGCTGACCAATTAATAAGGCGGTTTGAACAACCCGCTCACAGAGATCTTCATAGCCATAGCGCTTAACATGTTCGGCCAGCCACAGGAACTCCGATATTTGTTCATAGAAAAGCTGCTGATCAATAGTTGTAATTTTAGCCAGTGCTTCAGCAAAAATACCCCGAGCGTGATCATGCAAGTGCTGACGAGCATAGGTATCGCCAATTTGGATCAAGCTTTTTGCCGAATAATGGCTGCGCTCAATGGTTTCGAGCGCACGTTGTAGCACCACCAGCGTCTGCTTAATTTGCAAATTTTGCGCATAACTGGTCGCTAGGAGACACAGACTTTCTCGCTTTTTTTCATGCCCAATAATCAAATCAATCGCTTGCTCAGCCTTGGCAAAATCGGCTTCCTTACAATACCAAGCTGCTAGCGCAGTATATGCCGGATCGCAAGAAAACCCATTGGTAATCGTCGTGGTCAACTCGGCTGCAATTGCGATCTTATCATATTTGAGATAGATACAAACAAGTTCACTCCGAAAGTAATCCCTTCGAATCATCGGATGCAAGCTTTGAGCTTTGGCCAGATTCCCTCGATCAAGGTAGCCACGGATCACTGCCAATACAGCCGCCTTGATTTTTCCGCCTTGCCGTTGGGAGACAGCTCTATCAAGGTAGCCACGGATCACTGCCAATACAGCTGCGGGTTGAACAGCATCAGTTAAGCGCTTGCTCAAAGCTCGGGCGTAGGCCAAGAGCGCACGGGACTGGCGATAATTGCCAAGCCGCCAAGCAATCGTTGCGAGCACACTCTTAATTTCGACCACATGCTCTGCATCGGCAAATGGTAAGGTTTCGATTAACAGTTGCTGGGCCTTAGCAAATTCTCCAATCAACATAAGTGCTTGCGCCAATACCATGGCACTTTTAATGCGATATTGTGCTGTTTGAATCTGACCAACCATAATCCAAGCCTGATCAAAATCATGCTGTTTGATAGCGGTGTCGATCAAATAGGCAAGGGTTTTATCACGGCTGATATCCAATGTCAATGTCAATGTGATCGGATATGCAAAAGTGAACAAGCCATGGTCAGCATAGGTTCTTGCAACGCGGCACAATCCAAAATCACGCCCTTCGGGATTGCGGATACTCCGCGCCGTTTGCTCCATACGTTGGAGGATTTTCAAGCCTAGCTCAGGCTCAGCATACTGAATGACTCGCGACCATAACACGACTTGCCGTGTTCGAACGGAACAAATATCAATTTGGGCCAACGCTTCGGATAAACGGCCAACGGCTGCCAAAATCACAAACAGATCGTCGTGCCAATGATCGGCATGGGCAGTGAGGCTGGTGCGCAGCAGGCTATAACGCCACAAACGTGGCAACAATTCAAACTGCTGTTCGATGCTCTGACCAGCGGCAATTACGCTCTCGCGAGCACGATCCAAATCCAAGCCATACAAGCGCGTGCTTGGCTCAAAGCGCACTTTCTGCTCGCCATACTCGCCCGCATCGATCACTTGCCATAGTTCTTCCCAGTGTTCCGCCAAATGCAAATGGGTGATGAAATGCTGACGGCCATACCAGCGCCGTGCCTGTTCGAGCGATTCAGCACTATCCTGCCAAATCTGATCAAGCGCTGTGCCACACCATTGCGCCATCCGTCCATGCCACACTTGCAATTCTGGCTGGGTAAATTCGTGGTCGATCAGAAAATCGTGAAACAACAAATGACGCAGGGCCACACGTTGATCAGCGGCGGTGCTGACCCAATCGCCCATCAGGGGCAGTGCGTCGGCAATGGCATCAACGGGTTGTTCAATAATCGCCGCAAGCACGGCGGGCTGGAGCGGTTCTTGGGTCACCAACAACACCGCCAATACTGGGCGAATCAGCGGTTGCCATTGCTTCGGTGCCGTCTGTTCGATCCGCCCAAGGCTCAGGCGAAAGAGCTTGGTCGAGTCAGCGCTAGCCTGATCGAGCAAATCCAGCAATTCGGTTGCTGAAGGTTGGCGCATCAGCGTGGCTGCCAGTTCGACCAACAAGGCATTGCCCTTGACTGATTGGGCTAAACCGTACAACAATGCTGACTCAAACGTCGGCTGCACCTGCTGCCAACGGCGGATCGCATCAGCGGCGCTCAATGGTGGAACCTGATAAACGACCCCGTGTTCAAGCGCTAAACTGTCGATCGTCTCGTTGGGTCGCGAGCCAAGCACCATCACGATGCCAGGCGGCAGTTGCAACGGCAAAAAGCTAATATCGCGGGTTCCATCTACCTCAGGCTGCAATTGATCCAACCCATCGAGATAGATCGTTTCGCTGATGCCACGCGCCGAGAGTGTTTGTAATAGCTGGCCAAATTCGAGGCGCAAGGCCGGGTAGCTGTCGGCAGGAAAATAGTTGCTCGTTAGATTGTGTTTGAGCATGAGTTGAGCCACCACGCTCCGCAGCACGTCGAGTTGGTAGGCGCGGCCTGGGGTGAGCGCAATAAAATGTTGTGGGGTTTGGGCCAGCCCAGCATTCACAATTAGTTGGGCGATCAGGCTACTTTTGCCAGCCCCAGCCTCGCCCGTGACCAACACATAGCCACCTGTTGCACGGGTTTGGTCGATTAATGCTCGAATCGCGGCTTGTTCGGCTTCTCGGCCAACGAAGCCTGTGAGCCGCAGCTGCAACAAACGGGCGCTTTCACGCTGGTTGGCCGCTTCATGTAAAACTTGAGCGTTCATCGGTATTATCCTCTCTTCAATTCAATATATCGTGCCAGAGCACAAATTTATTTGATTATATGTTCGATCCACGAAGAACACGAAGGGCACGAAGGCTGATTTTTAGCCACGAATCGCCCGAAAAAGAAGCTGGCTATCCGAGATTCATTGGAAAAACCAATAGCCTAGAGCTGATAACCTAGAGCCATGCATCCTCTGCACCGCTGTATTAAATATCAGGGTTGGTTGTTGGAGAACGCGCTGGTAATCCAGCAGCATAATCACACCAATCTGTGCTCATCTGTGGCAAAAAACCTAGACTTCGCGCTCCTGGTGGTTTCAACTCTAGCTCCTGACCCCTAACAACTAATCCCCCATCTCTCAATTCGGCTAAAATATGGCTACCGCCTAGTATGGGAGCCTAGCCATGACCACCAGCAGCAAACAGCAAGCTTGGCAAATTGGTTTGATCATCGGTTTTTGGCCGATTGTGCTTTTTGCCCTGTTCAATGATTCGGCTTGGCTCTATGCCCGAGGCTTCAACGGCCAAATCATCAGCAACATCGCCGCACCGCTCTACTTTGGCTTGATGCTCTATCACTTGCGCCCCGAGCAACGCCTGATCGCCTTGGTGTTTGTGCCATTTTCGGCGCTGGGCGAATATGTATTTAGCCTGTTGCTTGAGCTTTACAGCTACAAGTTTGAGGCAATTCCGATCTATGTGCCGTTTGGCCATGCAATTTTGCTCAGCACAGGCTTGTTGATCAGCGAATTGGCTTGGGTCAAGCAGCGCGAACAACGTTTACGCTGGGGGTTATTGCTTGGCCATATCAGTTTGTTTATTGGCGCATTTTTGCTGTTCCATGATAGCCTGAGTTTGCTGTTTGGGCTGGGGTTCAGCCTGATTGTATTGCTCTATCGTGCTCAATTATTACATTTGATTATGGGCTTTTTAGTGCTCTATATCGAGCTATTGGGCACATGGCTCGGCTGTTGGCGCTGGGATCTCAACCCGCTCAATGGATTATTGCACACCACCAATCCCCCAGTTGGAGCGTTTGTCTGCTATGTGATTGCCGATATTATTGTGATTATGAGCTTGCGCTGGTTGCGCTGGATGCAGGGCTATCGCCGCAACCCACATGCCAAAGGCTCAGCCGCCTATTATCAACAAAAATTAGCCTTGACCCAACAAATTTATGCCGGAAAGGCTAGTGGTGAGTCAGCAACTAGCAATAATGATGGCTTTGGCAAAGGCTATGCTTTGGGTACAGTTGGCTTACGTTATGTCGAATTAAATCAATATTCAGCGGCAATTACCTGTTTTGAGCGTACCCGCCAACTAGCTCAAAGCCGCAACAATCTGGTGATTTTTCATTTGGCAGGCTGGCATCTAGGTCTGTTATTGCTTAAACAAGGCCAAGCGCACGAGGCAATGTTATTATTACAAGCGTATGTCAATTATCTTCAAGCAAATAATTCGGCTCAAGCTGAGCATTTTGCAGCACAACTTGCTCAAGCACAGCTTAATACAAGCGATAACTCACCTTCAATAATGTCTCGATAGTACTAGGATTGTTTGCTTCACTTAAACCAAGCAAGTCAGGCAAGTTTTGATTTAATTGACGTTTCAACCAAGCATGACCATCGCGAAATTCTGGCTCAAAAATCGTATTAAGGCTTGCAATAATTGTTTCAGCCGCTAGCATAAATTGATGAGCAAGCTGGTATTTAAGCAACCCAGCCGCGACACAGCCAAACCCGACCAAATTTTCAGCCAATCCACGTTGGTCATCAAGCACTAAAAAGCCATGAATACTTTGCTGAAACAAGCCATAGGCCTGATAAAAATCACCTGTTCGCAGTGCTAAAAAGCCCATAGCTACTTGCGATTGGGCAATTCCCAAACGATGATTAATCGTGCAACGAACCACAAATGCATCCCGATGATTGTTCCAGGCAGCCTTAAAATCGCCTAGCGCTGCGTAAGTATTACCTAAATGTGCCAGTGAGATGGCGATTCCGCGTTGGTGTCCAACTTGCCGTCGATAGATCAAGGCTTGTTCTAACAATTCACGGGTTCGTTGATAATCACCTGATACAAAGACAGCATTAGCCAAATTACTTAACGATTGAGCCATCCCACGGATAAAGCCCAGATCACGCCGAATTGTAAAAGCCTCGGTATACAAATGCTCAGCCGTTGTATAATCACCACGATCAAACGCAATAATTCCTAAATCATTCAGTGAACTTGCCACAGCAAAAAGATCGCCCGCCTCGCGACGAAGGGCTAAACTTTGCTCCAAAGCATGATAAGCCTCGGCATAACGCCGTTGATCGGACAGAATTACGCCCAATTGAAATAAAGCACGGGCCATTCCCAATGGATTGGCGAGTTGTCGCCAATGATCAAGACTTTGCTGCACATAGGCAAGGCCTTGATCATAATACCCTTGTTGCCATAAAATATTAGCAATATCAATTAAAACTTCGGCAACACCCTCAGCATTGCCTAGCTTCAAATAACTGGTTCGGGCTTGTTCCAACCACGTTAGGCCTTGCTCGAACTGACCAAGCTCGCCATAAATCTTGCCAATACTCCAACGCCCTTTAATCGCAGCATCGGCAACAGACGGTAAGGCTTGAATAATGCTTTGATACGCCTCAATCGCTGCTTGCGGCTTACCAACAATCTGAAGAATCTCACCAATTGGCAATAGGACTGTCCAATGCTCAGCTGCTGGTAATAAATTGAGGAGTTGACGATAGAACAATAAAGCAGCTTCATTGGCATAAGATTGTTGTGCCAGCTTAGCCGCCTTCCACAAATATTCAATTTTCTTGCGGTGATTGTCACTGCGCGTAAAGTGATAGCAAATCACATCGAGATAGCTTGGATCATCGGCATAGTGCTGCTCAAGAAAATGGCCAAATTGCTCATGCAAGGTTGATCGTGTAGCATAGGTTAAACTTTCATAGGTCACTTCATACGTTAACATATGCTTGAAAATATAAGCAATCTCTGGTTCAAAACTATGCTTAATTGTTAAATCCATCCGATCAAGTATTTCGAGATCAGTTTGAATTGCTTGATAATCACCAAGCTGTGGATAAACACCCCATAACCAATGGAGTTTAAATAACCGCCCGATAATGCTTGCAATTTTGATCGTCAATTGCTGGCGCTCATTGAGTTGATCAATTCTGCTTAAAATTAAGCTCGAAAGGCTGGCGGGCAGTTGTAGTTTGCTAATAACCGCTGCATCATTCAGATCCAAGCCTTGCGTATGGACATAATTAAGCAATTCTTCGAGATAAAAAGGATTACCCTCAGCTTGGTTGATTAAATGGGCAGCCAATGAGCTTGATATCTGTTGCTCACCAAGCCAATGCTGCATTTTATATGCAACCAATTGGCTTGCTTCGCCCTGATCAAATTCATGGAGCGTCACGCTACCCCAATATGATAATTGCGGTAAACGCTGACTAATCAACTCATTCTGAATCGTTGGACGATAGCCCAAAATGATGCAAATGGGCAAGTGTTCAATTACTTGGCTAATTGCCCACAACAAATCAGCCGAAAGTGGGTCGATCCAATGGCAATCTTCTAAAATTAAGATCAGCGGTTGCCGCATTGCCCGTAGCCGTAAAGCTTGGATTAAAACAGCCTCACGCGCCAATTTTTGCATTTGTGGCTCAAGCAATGCTGTCGTTTCGTTGGCAGGAATCGCCAAATTAAATATCGTTCCCAGCAATGGCAAGCGATTAAGGAGGCTTGGATCGATCAGCTCCAGTTGAAAATTTAAAACCCGAATCTGCGTTGCTAGATCCCAATTTGGTTCAATACAGAAAAAAGCTCGCCAAATTGCATTCCAAACCAAGTACGGGCTATTTTCGCCATAGGCCTCGCATTCCCCGCGATAAATATTCCAGTGCTCCGGATCAACTTGTTGGAGATAAGCATTGATCAAATGCGATTTGCCAATCCCTGCTTCGCCAACAATCGCCATAATCTGGCCATGGCCTGCGAAGGCTTGCCCTGTTACACTTAATAATGTTGCTAATTCACTAGCACGCCCGATTAATCGCAGATTACTTGCGACTTCAGGCAAACGGACTGATGCTTCCGCAGCCCGTTGTTGGAGCGCCATCAGTGCAATTGGTTGCGGCTTGCCTTTGAGCATAACCGCAGGTAAAGCTTGCCAATGAAACTGCGTCTGTGCATGGTTAGCCAACTCCAGGCTCACCAAAATCTGGTCAGGTTCAGCCTGCTCCATCAAGCGAGCAGCCACATTAATCGAGTCCCCAATCGTTGTATAATCTTGGCGAATAGTCGAACCTACTAGCCCACAATAAACCACTCCACTAGTTAGGCCTAAGGCCGATTGATAGCCTAATTGACTGGTTTGCTCACGCACAGCTAAAGCACAATCTAAAATCCGCAAAGGATCATCTTCATGGGCAATTGGCGCACCAAATAAGATCATACTTGTGATGCCTTTATCGCCAGCCGTTACATGGCTGATATACCCATCATACTGAGCACTAATTGCCGTGAGCATACTTGCCCATTCGCGCATGCTTGCAAGCCCCTGCGGTGGTTGTTCAATCCGTAGTTGTGCAAATAAGACATACACAAGCCGATGTTCGTTGATAAATGAGGCCTGATTATCAGATAAACGCTTGGCAATTAATGGATGGATAAACATTTCAGCTCTAGCAGGCAATTGGGCAGGTAACAAGCTAGGTTGAGTGATTGATGCTCCAGGTTGGCAGCTTTGGAGCCAATAATAATTATCGTGGGCTTGGACTTCGACATACGGCTGAACAGTATGCCACAGCTCAGCCGTTAAACCAATCGCCCCCTCTAGTGCTTGGTTTTCAACCAAACTACTTTCAATTAAAGGTTGTCCCACTAATAATGGCACTAAGCGTTGTTGTGGAAGACCAGCCATGCCACAGCTAAGCTCACCATGAGCTAACCCAATCTTCATCGTTAAACGAATAGCTGCAAACTCATTGAGTAACGTATTGGTCTGAAATTGGTTCATCGCTGTTTGAATTGCAAGGCTACAACGCAAAGCTTGCAGGGCAATCGGTATTTGCTGAGGAGTTTCATAGCAAAAAAGCGCAGTCAATGCATCACCACTAAAGCCCCAAATAACGCCACCAGCTGTCTGAATCAGCTCGATCATTGCTTCAAAGACTTGGTTTAGCACTAACGTTAACTGCTCGGTGCCACGAGCACCAAGATCACCAGCTTGATCACTTAATGCTGTAAAGCCCGCAATATCAGCGAACATAACAACCGCATGAAATTGCTGTTCAGCCAAAAGATCATTGGGAGATTCCGCCGTATTCAGGAGTTTAAGCAATGGTAGGGGAAGCAATGGCAATAATGATTGCATAGTAAAGCCCTAGTAGGATGATCATCGCTGTGTATAAGCATCCTAGCATACCTATACAAAAATAGCATCCCTAGATCTTGACCGTTATTCGGTCACCGCAGCATAGCGATGTTCTTCGCCCTCATGTTCTTGGGGAACTTGTTGCTCGCTCACATCGCAATTAAGCCCAATCGTTGCCCAACAATCAAGCAGATCATTGCTCATGTAGTGATGATGCAAATCAAGAAAGTTGAGGCAACGAATGGCTTGACTGGCGAATAAGGCTTCGGCTCCCACGTCGCTCAAGTTGCCCAACGAAAGATCAAGACAGCCGATCTGTTCAAGAATCGGGGCATTGACCAGCGCCTGAGCAAGATCATCGGCATATTCGCAATCACGCAACCCTAAAATTTCTAAATTTGGAAAACATTCAGCATCCAAAATTGGCTGCAAATCAGCAAGCGTCGAATCGCCGCCATAGTAATCGCTACCTAGCCATAGCTCCAAATGTTCAAGCGCTGGCAAATCAGCAGCAACAATCTCACGCACGACTTGGGCTGCTAAACCACCAGTCTGAATGACCAAGGCCTTGAGATTTTGGTGCTGAACTGCGTCAAAACTCAACTCCGAGCCACCGCGAATTACCAAATATTCAAGTTGCGGGAAGGCCGCCAAGACTGGGGCATAATCGCCTTGGGTAATCCACGAAATTTCCCATTCTTCGTAGGTAAAGTCGCCCACAAACAAGGCTTTGAGCAAGGGTAAGCGTTCGCGAGCATCGATAATCGTTTCTAACACGAAATCAATATCGCCAGGATCAACCGTGTCGTGCCACCAGCGCCCAAGCACCAAGCCTGTCGTTTTAGCTGGTTCATTGGTGGCGAGCCACGCATTAAAATAAGCTTCCCATGTTTGAGTGGTAGCCTTGACATCGTAATCATATTGCAAATGCAGCCGCACCGGATGCTCAATTGGTTCAAATTGTTCTTGTCCATCCCAGTTAGCCATGGTCGAGTCGCCGAAATAGCCAATCCAATCAAAAACCATACCTTACCTCTTTCTTTGCGCAACAAGCAATCTCACACGAACTACGCTAAGTATTCGCTGATCGCGATCTCGCGTTGTGCTTCATCCTCATTGTCTCCAACAAATTGTTGAACGCTAATCTCAACCGCCAGATCAATTGCTGCCCAGCAATCAAGCATATCATCGCTCATATAGTGATGATGCAACACAAGCATATCGAATTTGCGAATTGATGGACTCCCAAACAAGGCTTCGGCTCCAACATCACTCAAGTTACCCAGCGAAAGATCGAGGATTTTGATCCGCTCAAGAATCGGGGCATTGGCCAGCGCTTGAGCAAGGTCATCGGCATAGTCACAATTACGTAAGGCTAAAGTTATTAAATTCGGCAAGCCTATGCCATTCAAAATTGGTTGCAAATCAGCAACCGTTGAATCGCCGCCATGGTAAGCGCAGCCCAGCCACAGTTCCAAATGCTCTAGCGCTGGCAAATTGGCGGCAGCAAGCTCGCGCACGGCTTGAGCTGGTAAGCCAGCAGTTTGAACAACCAAGGTTTTGAGCTGTTGATGCTTAATCGCGCCAAAACTTAAACCAGCTCCACCGCGAATCACCAACGATTCAAGTTGGGGGTAGGCTGCCAAAACTGGCGCATAATTGCCTTGCGTGATGCAGGCAATATCCCATTTTTTATCAGTAACATTGCCAACAAATAGCGCTCTCAGCAGTGGAAAGCGTTCGTGGGCATTGGCAAGCTGGGCTAAAACATAGTCGGCACTCAGCCGCTCAGCTGGATCATCCCAGTGCCACCAGCGATCCAGCACAATGCCCGTGGTGTGGGCTGGTTCATCACCTACCAGCCAATCATTGAAAAAAAATCTCCCATGGATCTGGGTCGTCATCTTCGACATAAAAGCGCATGAGATAATCATCTGACCGAAAGTGCTCCCAGCCAGATGCGTTGTTTACCGCCAATTCACCGTAGTGGTTTTTCCATTCAAAGATCATGCCCAAACCTCACAAACAGTAATGGCAGACCATAATTGGCCTGCCATCAGCATACGTTGGTTTGTGACAACCAATGTCATAGCAGTTGAATCAGCATGAGTTGCGCCAAAATAATTTTGATGATTAATGCTAATGGATAAACCGCTGCATAGCCTTGATTTGGCAGCTCGTTGTTGCTTTGTTGCAGGGCAAAACTGAGCAAGGCTGGCTGGGTTTGAAAGCCCGCTAACATCCCCGTCAAAATGCCCATTGGGATCTTCAGCACTTTGTAGCCAATTGTCAAAATCAACATGGCGATGCTAAACGTAATCGCTGCGCCAACCCCAAATAAGAGCAAGCCATTGCTGCTGAATAAGAATTTGACAAAATCGTAGCCTGCGCGTGTGCCAACCCCGGCCAAGAACATCACAATCCCGATTTGGCGCAGGGTTAAGTTGGTGCTATAGGGCATATTCCAAACCAACGGGCCAGTGCGGTCGAGTGCGCCCAAAATCAACGAAACCACCAATGGCCCGCCAGCAAAGCCAAGTTTGATGCTCACGCCGCCTGGCAATGGCAGCACCAACGAACCCACAACCAAGCCCAAAACTAGGCCTAAGGTGAAGGTCAAAATATCAACTTCACTCAAGGCACGATAGGAATCGCCAAAAAAGCGGCTTACTTGGGGAATATCAGCGCGGCGAGCAATCACCCGCACCCGATCGCCCAGTTCCAAACGGGTATCGGCGGTTGGCAACATTTCCACATCGCCACGGCGCACCCGGGTAATTGTTGCCCCTAAGACTTGGGGCAAATTCAGTTGTTCTAACCGAATCCCAACAATTTTGGGGTTGGAGACGAACATGCGGCGATAATCAAGATCGCGGCGGTCGTTGGAAATATCTTCGGTTTCCTGGCCAAGCACGGCTAGGGCTTTTTCCAACACTTCGCTGGCCCCAACAATGCTCACATGATCGCCAAGCATAAATTGGGTTGCGCCCGTCGTAACCGCTACATGACCATCGCGGCGATAACGCCCGAAAACCATGGGCCAATGATATTTGGCAATCAAGGCTTGGACTGATAAATTGGTGACTTCAGGATTAGTAATTTCAACCGTGCGGCTGGTAATATCGTGATGATTGCCAGCTAAATCGTGGCGTGAGGCTAATTCTTTAACATAATCGATGCGCCACAAACGTTGCACAAAAACGATTGCCAGCATCATTGCCACCACACCCATGGGGTAGGCAATCGAATAGCCGACAACTGGATCATTGACCACAGCGGCTAATTCTTGCTCGGGCAAGACCGATTTTAAGTATTCAATTGCCGCAGCCAGCGCTGGCGTGTTGGTGATCGTGCCAGTGAACAGGCCGACGGTCAAAGTTGGTTTAATACTAAAGAACGAATGGGCCAGAATTGCAAACAAATAGGCAATGACGATCATCCCACCAATAAAGAGATTATCGCGTAAGCCTTTGCTCTTCCACGAGCGAAAAAACTGATGCCCGCTGCTCAACCCGACGGTGTAGACAAACATCACCAAGCCAAATTGATACAGCACTTCCGGCAGTTTTAGGCGCTCGTCGAGCGAGCCAATTGCCAAGCCCACAAACAAAACGGCGGCAACGCCGAGGCGTACACCGCCGAGATTCAATTGTCCTAAAGGATAGCCAATTGCTGCAACCACAAACAACAGCAATAGTGGATTCGACGCTAGCAAGTCCAACATAATGTTCCTTTCGCAGCGTACAGCCGATCAGGCTGTTTCTCTCGATGCCATCTTAGCATAGCCGAGCCACCCACTTTGCACGGTTGCAGCCTCGCTACGATTATTGTGAATTTGATAACAAGAAGCGTAGCGCAAGCTTGGTCAAACGTCCCGAAGCTATTCGGCAAACAATTTGTGGTGGGTTGTTCGCGTTGCTCATGGAACAGGATGTGCTTTATCGCTAAATTAGCAAAGACGCACATTAGCACAAGGAGTTTATTTCATGACAACCGTTAATAGTCTTTTTGGCAAACCAATTATTGCCCAAGCGACCGGTGAGCGAATGGCCACGGTGCAGGATGTCGTGCTAGATCAGCCACCAACACGGGTGGTTGCCTTGCTTACCGAACGCGCTGGGCTACTTCGTTCGGCGCATAGCATCCGTTGGGAACAGGTAATCAGTATTGGTGATGTTGTGGTGGTTGGCGGCGAGACCACCCCAACCTCGGTTAAAGAAGATCCTGAGCTTGCAGCACTGATCAAGCAAGCTCATCAGATTACTGGCACGAATGTTATCACGGTTGATGGAACCCAGCTTGGGACTATTGCTGATGTTACAATCGATGAGCGCGGCCAAATTCTTGGGTATGAACTCAAACAAGGTTTATTGCAAGATCTTCGCGGCAGAACTATGCTGCCCGTTGAACAGATTCGTTCATTTGGCAACGATGCATTGATTGTTGATCAACCAACAATCGCCTAAATGATTGGAACCCCTTTTCTGCAAAACAGACGAGGGGATTTTGATTAAAGGCTCAAGCTACAATATTAAAACTCACCACCTACCCTTTCACGGGTAGGTTTTTAATCATTGCTCAATACTTCGCAACAGAAAGCCGATTCAAACCCACATCCCCTACCCGCTACTTACCTGACAACGAGCCCCTAGCCCTCTATTGTATAATCGTGCTAGCTTTCTCCAGATTGGGGAAACCAACCGAGCTACGTGAAAGGATCGTGTGTGCCACAGGATTTTAGTGGGCAAGTTGCCCTCGTAACTGGAGCTTCGCGCGGCATTGGAGCCGAAATTAGTCGCCAGCTGGCGCAGCGTGGAGCTGATATCGTGATTAATTATCGCAGCAAAGCCGCGCGAGCCGAAGCCGTTGCCAGCGAAATAACTGCGTTTGGCCGAACTGCACTCTTGGCTCAGGCTGATTTAACTCAAATTAATGATCTGATTACCACCCAAACCCAAATTCAACAAGCCTTTGGCAAACTCGATCTGTTGGTACTCAACGCCAGTGGTGGCCTCGAAAAAGATAAACCCGCTAGCTACGCCATGGATCTCAATCTCACTGCTCAAGTCCAAACCGTCGAAACGATGTTGCCATTGATGCAAGCTGGCAGTTGCATTGTTTTCGTCACCAGTCACTGGGCGCATTTCTATGGCGAACGGCCAATCATCGCTGGCTACGAGCCAGTTGCCAGCAGCAAAAAAGCTGGCGAAATGGCGCTCCGCGAACGGATTGACCAATTTACCCAGCGAGGGATTCATTTTTATGTGGTTAGCGGCGATATGATCGAAGGCACGATCACACCCAAATTGCTTGATCGTGCCCAGCCTGGCTTTTTGGCTGCCCGTAAAGAACATAACCCTGAGCCAATTCCCACGATTGAAGAATTTGCACAAGCAATTGTTGAAACCGCCGCCGATCGCAGCCAAGCCAATGGCCATACCGTTTTCGTTGGGCCGATTATTTAAACTGGACTAAAAAAACCGCTTGTAAGGCCTAAATCCTTACAAGCGGAAGATCAAACTATTAACAAGTTTAGCGTTGGGCAAGCGGCAAAAATTGTTGATATTGACTAACTTTGTGGATTGTTAATACCCCTTGTGGAGCCAAAGCAACGTTTCCAGCCTGATCGTAAATATCATAGCCCAACAAAATCAATTGATCACTGACCCCACTCAGATCCCAGGTATATTCATAGGGTGCGGTCGAATCAGTATGAATCACATGCCATTCACCATCGTAATGCGCCGTAAAATTCACATGATCAACGCCACTCAAATTATCGCTAGCGGTTCCACGCAATACCAGCGAATCCTGAACGATCACATCATTGGCTGGCTGAGTATAGCCTCCGGTTGGGGCAACCGTATCTTTATACATAGTCAAAACCCCTTGCGGAGCCAAAGCAACGTTTCCAGCCTGATCGTAAATATCATAGCCCAACAAAATCAATTGATCACTGACCCCACTCAGATCCCAAGTATATTCATAGGGTGCGGTCGAATCAGTATGAATCACATGCCATTCACCATCATAATGCGCCGTAAAATTCACATGATCAACGCCACTTAAATTATCGCTAGCAGTTCCACGTAAATCAACCGATAGACGGGTTGCACTATCATTTACAGGGTGGGTATAGCCACCAGTTGGCACAGTTGTGTCAGCGATAAAGTTCCAAGTCGGCGACCAGTCACTTCCAACAGATCCATCGCCAGCTAGCACGCGCCAAGCATAGCTCCCTTCGTTTGGTAAGGTTGGTTGCCAATTAGGATTGGTTGTCCAACCCCAAGATTGACTCCAAGACTGATCTGTTTTCCAAATTTCTACGGTATAGTCGCGATGCGGATTAGGGTAATTATCAGGATCGCCCATATCTTGCCAGCGTAAGGTTGGATTCAGTCGATTAATCGCGCTTGTATGGCTTGGCTCAAGCAAACTTGGCGGATTTGGTGCTACATTGGGCGCATAAATAAATACGAGATTTTCATTATTGGTTTGCTGGCTTTGGATCGTAAGAACTCCATTATTACCATACTGACAACCCCGCTCATAACTCATATCGCTGATCGTAAAACTACCATTTGCCCCCACTGCCTCAACATACGCGACATGCCCAACCGATCCTGCCCATAGATTTTGTCCAATATATACTCCTGGTTGATAGACGGCTATCGCTCCAACCCGTGCCACCGTATCCACTGCAAAGCCTTCTTGGCGGGCTCGATTCCGCCACCCAAGCGCGTCACCCCAAGAGTTGCCAATGTCGGGCCGTTTATATTTCGCCCACCATGTACAATTTCCTCCGTTACATGGATAGGTATTTGAGTTCGGATCAACCCAGCCGCAACAACTACTGGTTGGACTCTCGGGTGTTATTGCTGGCAATTGGTCGCGTGTGGGCAAACGCGAGACCCTTGAAGGTGCTTTAGCATGGGCAAATGATTGTAACAAGGCTAAAAACTCAGTCTGGTGCTGACCACCATCAGTCAAGGGATAGGCAATCCGCACAATCAGGCCATCAAGCTGGGCCAACACATTAATTGAGCCGCGTTGGGTTTGGCTTGGTGGATCAATCAGCAGGAGGCTTGGATATCCTAAAAGACTGATCGTCGGAGCAGATTTTACTATCACCTGTGGGCTATAGTTGGCCGCATCATAGCGTTTATACCAGGCAGTCAAGTCAAGCTCTTTAGCCTGAAACCATGTGTCAATCATAAATTGGGTCGATGCGCCATCACGAGGAGCTACGATTAATCGTTGCTGGATGTGATGTGGTTCTGGATTGGAATGGATCGCAATCACGCTTTGATCTAAAGTCCAATCGTGAGGATACTGCCAAATAAGGCCTGTGAGTGTATCGTGATAGGAATTTATTTGGTCAACGGCGGCTGAAACCTGGGAGCTCCCTAGCAAGAGCAACACAAGAACCAATTGATTCAAACGCCTCATCATTGAAAATTCCTCCTTAACAATTAACGGCTGATGGCAGGCAAGAATGTTTGGAGAATTGGCACAGTAAAGATCTCTTCTTCGGTAATGCTAGCGCTACACCCTTCGCTATTACAGCTTCGCACCCGCACATCTTGCAGCAAGGGACTATCAATAACAATCTCGGTTGCCTGAGTTACAACCACCTGAATAGGAGGATTATTATCACCAGTTTGTCGTTTTTTTGAAGCATTGAGTTGACTATATTGCACAAAATAGTGAGTTGCACCGGTCACAGCATCCCACTGAATATGGGTCGTTTGGGCATTACTTGTTACAGTTGCAACTGGGCTAAATCCGGCAGGTACGCTTCCATAAATATAGCCCTCATTCAAGGCAAACTGATAGCCCGCATTGCGTGCATCAGTTGCTCCCGCCGATGAACTCGTCGTAAAGTTATCGCCTCGGCCACTATGCCAAAACAGCTCCAAAGGTCGTAGACCAACACCATTGGTTGGCAAAACATAGCCTTCAATTCGCACAAACGTGTAGCCTGCTGCCAAGGCCGCCGCCTCACCAGATGCAGTTGCCGTCACATAATTATCTTGGCGGTTAGCATTCCAAAACAATTTCAGTGGCACTGTATCTGGTAGGGGATCAGCGAAAACATAGCCTTCAGTTCGTACAAAGCTATAGCCGGCTGCTTGGGCCGAAGCAATTCCCTCAGCAGTAGCAGTGGTAAAATTGTCACCGCGATTTGCTTGCCAGTAGAGTTGGAGTGGCCGCGCGGCAAAAACATAGCCTTCAATCCGCACAAAACTATAGCCTGCGGCCAAAGCCGATTGCTCTCCTTCAGCTGTCGAAGTTGTAAAATTATCTTGGCGAGCTGAACTCCAAAATAATTTCAACGGCACAGTATGTTGTTGAGGAGTAGGGTAAATGTAGCCTTCAGTTCGCACAAAACTATAGCCAGCATTCACCGCATCATTGATGCCAGCCGTCGTCGCCACAACAATATTATCGCCCCGATCACTATGCCAATATTGCTGGAGCGGGATTCGACCTGCTGCTGAATGGCTAAATACAAAGCCTTCGGTTCGAGCAGAGGCATAACCAGCCGCAGCCGCAGAGATTTCTCCTTGTAGGCTAGCCGTTGTAAAATTATCTTCGCGTGCACCCTGCCAAAATAAACGCAACGGGCGATAATTAGCCGTCGTGCCGGCAAAATTCCAACGGGGTGAGTGAATCCAGCCACGAGCATTACCAACAATCGTATAGCCGCCATTCACACGCCGTAATTGGAAGGATTGACGAAACATTGGCTGAGCACTCGAGGTCCAAGCATTTTGCTGAATAACCTCAACTTGGTTAGCACTGACCATGCTCACAATTGCCACATGCCCATGTGGATTGCCAGTGACTGGCGGAAAAACCACAATATCACCCAATTGAGGAAGCTGCGTGCTGCCATTCGCATGGAAGGTAAGATCTTCAAATTGCGCTCGGCCAGGAATAAACTCCATTTGATAGGCCGAGGCTACCGCCCAGCGCGAAGGGTAACCTAAACGCATAGCATACAAACGCTGAATTAATTCAACACATTGATATTGAAGACCATAGGTGCCCTGATTGCCGGGGTCGCCTGATCGAAGTGGGTAAATAACCTCAACACCCATACCATTTAACCAAGCATTTCCAGTTAGCATAATTCGTTCAGCCCCGATCGGGCTAGCCTCAGCCCTCTGTGCGACCCCAACAAGTGAAGTTAAACCAATGAGTAGCCCAACTATAATCAACCAACGCGAGATAATCACACCCATCGAATGGCTCCTTTCAATAAACCCAATATCGAAAATCCATAAGCCCAATTGTTGGCACGATAAGCTGGGCAAACAGGCAATTGGCTTCAACGCTGCCTGTTTGCTCAGTCTTGATTATTGGTCTGAGGTCATTGGTAGATACAATCGATAGGTCTGTTGTGTAGATATGGCGATCGATTGAGCCGCTGAACTATTGCCAACACTATCGCGAACACGGACATAGAGGGTTGAATTTGGCAGGCCTTCAAGATCGATCACTGGGCTATAGGGGAGCCAAGTGCTACCACTAAAATCTGCTCGAGAACTCAGCTGAACCGCATTAATGCCACTACCCGTTGGGTCATCGCTGGCCGTAATTGCTAAGCCAAGGCTTGCCGCAAATGGATAAACCTGCATCTCAATGAGGTTAGGAGCGGTCGTATCCAAACGAATATCATCACGCAACTCATGGCCAGCACAGAGCATTGTTCCCTGGCTATCACGAAATTCAGCATAAACAGTTCGGTTATTGCCTAATAACGAACTCGTCAAAAGCCAATCAAGACTGGCTTGATACGGTTGCCAAGCAATCGATGAATCAAGTGGTTGATTGCTAACTCGCATGGTAGCGGCTTGATCAACCCGAAACTCCAAATCCACATTGAGGTTGGCTGTAAATTGAGCACCTTGATCGATTTGCACTAAACATTGATTCGGTTGTTCTTGATTCGCAGTAGGCGCAATACATGTTGTCGCATTAATTGCTAAATCAGGGCGATAGGCAATCGCGACGTTATCCATCCGCAGATCAGGAATCCCATCCGGTGGATCAGCCCAAATCTCAAAGGTTAGCTCGTTCCACACCACACTGCCGCTGCGGCCACGCACCACATAGCGCTGCATCGGGCTATATGCTGGCAACATAAACCCACAATGAATCGGTTGATCCCACGATGAACTATGGCGAATAAACACCCCAGCATACTTGGTGACCCCGCTGGGATTGCCCAAATCGAACTGCACTTCGAGCGGGGCGTTGGGGGTAAGGCGATAGGGCAAGTTCTGACCAACCGAACCACCATCACCACCAGGATTACGTTTAAAATTCAAACCTTGATCGACGATTGCCCATGAGGCATCGCCATAGCGCCACCAATCTGCCGTGCCTGCACTAAAATCCCCATTCCGCACTAAATTTTGTTGGCTCGGCGCTGGTGCAATACAAGTTGTCGCCGGGGCGTACAATTCAGGGCGATAGGCAATCGCGACGTTATCCATCCGCAGATCAGAAGTTCCATCTGGTGGATCAGCCCAAACCTCGAAGGTTAGCTCGTTCCACACCACACTGCCGCTGCGGCCACGCACCACATAACGCTGCATTGGGCTATATGGCGGCAACGTGAATCCGCAATGAATCGGTTGATCCCACGATGAACTATGGCGAATAAACACCCCAGCATACTTGGTGACCCCGCTGGGATTGCCCAAATCGAATTGCACTTCGAGCGGTGCATTGGGGTTAAGGCGATAGGGCAGATTCTGGCCAACCGAACCACCATCACCGCCAGGATTACGCCGAAAATTCAACGCTTGATCAACGATGCCCCACGAAGCGTCGCCATAGCGCCACCAATCTGCCGTGCCAGCACTAAAATCCCCATTCCGCACTAGATTTTGTTGGCTCGGCGCTGGGGCAATACAGGTTTTTGCACTGATTGCGATATCGGTACGATAGGTAATCGCAACATTATCCATGCGCACATCGGGAATTCCATCCGGCGGATCAGCCCAAACTTCAAAGGTTAACTTATTCCATACCACACTCCCGCTGCGGCCTCGAATGCTAAACCGTTGCATCGGGCTATATGGTGGTAAGGTAAACCCACAATGAATCGGTTGATCCCATGATGATTCATGGCGAATAAAGACCCCAACGTGTTTTGTTACCCCACTAGGGTTACCTAAATCAAACTGCGCTTCAATCGGAGTATTTGCAGCAAATTGATAGGCTAGATTCTGACCAACCGAACCACCAGTACCACCAGGATTCCGCCGAAAATTCAAGCCTTGATCAACAATTGACCAAGCTGCGTCGCCATACTTCCACCAATTGGTTGTGCCTGCACTAAAATCTCCATTCAAGACTAAATTTTGTTGACTTGGGGCAGGCGGCAATTGTGGTTGGAATTGATTAGTTGAATACAAGCCACGTTGGCCTGAACGCAGCCGATTGGCATCAGTGATCCCATCAATTGGCACGGGCATCACGCCACTACTTGCAACCCGTGCCCCTTGGAAGATTTGAAAGTGTAGGTGGGGCACAAAATTTGGATAGCCACCACACGTCCCAATTTGTTGGCCTTGAAACACTTCCGTGCCAACCGCTAAGCCAGGACTCACCGTATCTAAGTGTGAATATAATGAACGGTAATTATTCACGCGATGATCAATCTGCAGCTCGTGACCATTATTCGATTCAATAAAGCCATGCGCCACCGCCAAAATCGGCTGACCTAAACACGCTTGATTCACTGGTACAACATCAACTGCATAATAGTTCCAAGCTTGCTGATGATTTGCCGCCTCCCAGCCCGCCGTGACTTGCCATTCTGCACCCGGCTGAAACGGCAGTTTCACGGCTAAACCATCGATAGTAATCTGCGCAGGTTGTTCTTGAGCGTCTTGCGCTTGACTTGATTGAGGCGCAATAACTCCAACGCCGATCAATACCAGCAATAACCAACAACGAATAAGCAATCTCATTTGCATCTACGCACCTCACAATCCGATCAATCCGCATTAAGTGAGTTGATCGCTAGCTTGTATAACTCCTTCAGCAATGGTTTTGCTTAGCATACAGCGAGTTGTCAGGTTTCAGAAATACACAAACGTGTTAAGCTCTGATATAGCTTGTGGGTGAGGCGCATCCTCCTCACATCCTATACCCATTCAGGACGATGCTGTTTAAATCGTCCTGAATGGATGATCAAGCATAGCTGGGTGGCAAACAACGTTAGGCCTCAGGAATACATGAACGTGTTAAAATGTTAGCCAGTGCCGCCGAATTCGGGCTTAAGCTTGAGGTCAAAAACGCGCTTAATCAATTGGGTACGGCTGCGCACATCGAGCTTGCTGTAAATTTCGCGCAAATAACAGCCGATGGTGTTTTCTTGCAAATGTAACAATCCAGCAATCTGGCGGTCAGTGTGACCATCAGCAATCAAGCATACGATCCGTAATTCCAGCGGGGTTAAGTCTGACATTGGTGTTCCTCCTTGCAGTCGCTATTCCATACCAAGCAGACTAGCAAAGCCACTCTGGCCGAGTTGCATGTTTGTGCAACTCAGCCTAACGTTTGAGGAAATTCACCTGATGCATAGCCCAAACTATACCTTTGCCGACTTGTTACACATCTTTTTTGCCTTGCGTTCCAACCCCGACCGCATTCGCACCTACGATGATTTGGCGCAAGCAACTGGTATTTCGCGCCGCTCGTTAGCTCATTGGTTTGCTGGCGATTACGCTCCCCGTACTCCAGAGCCAGTTGAACGACTCGGCGATATGTTGGGGCTAACTGGCTTTCAAATTGATCTGATGTTGTATGCGATCAACCCACATTGGTCGCGCTACAACACTCCAGCCGATCAACTGCAAACGGCTGAGGTTATTCGACGGGTTGAACAACGTTTGCCAGATCCAACCTTCAGCTCCAACGATCTGCCAAGCCCAAGCCAGATCGAGCGCACATGGCCGATTTTGTTTTGGGATAACTTTGAATCGAATGCGCATCACTGGGGGCTTGGCAATAAAGATGATGATTCAGGCCGCGTCGAACGTTCGATCAGCAATCAATGCCTTGAACTGCGGTTACGCAATCGCTTTGTCAGCGAAATGTTTATCGGGGCCGATTCGCAATGCTTCACACCCGATCGCTATTATTGTTCGGTTTATGGGCGCTTTGTCAGCGAGGCTGGGCCTGATGATGGTTTAGCACTCGTGTTTGAGGAGATCAGCGATGCATGTCATGGATTAATCCGTATTCGCGATCGAAGTGGCGAGTTTTCAGTTATTCAAGGGTTTCATGGTGGCGATTTTTGGAAAATTTACTTGCAACGCCGCCCAATCCATGGCTATCGTACTGGTCAATTTAATAAAATCGCCCTGTTAGTAGAGAATCAACAGCATTCACTATTTATCAACGATTACCACCAAGCAAGCTGGGAGTTGCCGCGCCTACCTGCCAGCCGCATCGATCTTGGGATTATCGCAGGTGGCCAGCAACAAGCCGAAGTGCATTTTAAAGATTTCCGGGTGCGTGTGCCCGCCGATCAGCGCCCATTTGCAACGCTCGAAGCATTGATCGGCGGAACTTTAGCAAATTCAACCTGGCGCAATCAGTGAACCCAGCAATTGCCGCTTGCTTTAGAGCACACTCTAAGCTATATCATACAGTAGCAGATGTTGATGTTTGTGCAGGAGTTGACTTTATGATGATGCAACAGGTCGTTGAACAAACCTTAACTATTCAACAGATGGCCGAAATTACTGGCCTCAGCGCCCATACTTTGCGCTATTACGAACGGGCAGGCTTACTACACGATTTGGTTGATCGCAATCAGCAAAATGGCTATCGCTACTATACCCAACGCCATATCAATTGGATTCATTTCATCAAATGCCTGCGTGCCACGGGCATGCCCATTCGTGATATTCGGCGTTACACTGAGTTGCTGCATCAAGGCGACCACACCGTGCGCGATCGCTTGAACTTGTTAAAAGCGCATCGGCTGCGGGTTGAGCAGCAACTAACCGAGGTGCAACAACATCTTGAGGCAGTTAAACGCAAAATTAGCTATTATGAAATGCTTGATTAATTGGTATTAAGAATCCAGTTAATTGGCGCAAAATCAGTACTTAACCTGATCTTTCATTCTAAAGCTATGGTATGATCAGCTTGGTTTGATCGGTTTTAGGGTTTGATTGTGGTTAAGTTGCGCCAGATAACCAGCGTACTTGGAATTTTATGGCAGCAATTGCTCTGTTGGGCGATGGTGCTACATCTTGGCGTGGGCTGCCCAGTCGGCTGTGTGGTTAATTGCGAAGCCCAAGCCCAACTTAAAACTCCAGTAATCGAACAACCAATCGCCTTAGAATGCACCACTGAACAATCGGTTATGTCAAGCTATACAATCGAGCCAAGTAGCCCCACCAACACCGTTGTGCAGTTGGTCGCTTGGTTTCCAATGGTGTTAATTCTGCCCTGCTTCAGCCGCAACCTAGCCAGCCAACGCCAACAATGGCTGATTCCATTGCAACAGGCTTGCTCATATATTGTGCTGCCCACCGCACCACCTCCTCGCTCCATCATCTGAGTTCATCTGTTCGATTCAGATTTTACTGCTGCTGTAGATCTACAGCTTTTTTGAGGATGTGTATTATGAGTAATTCAACCCGTTCAGCCAAAGGCCATCGCCGCAATCAACCAGCTCGTTCGTTCAAAATGTTTTATCTAGCGCTTGGTTTAATTGGCATTCTTGGAATTGGCGTTGTGCTGGTTCAATCGCTAAGCAAACCCGCCAGCGTCAGTAATACTGGGCCAATGCCCAACCAAGCTGGTTTAAACGCGCCCGTTGGCAAAACTGCTGATAACTATTGGTATAAAGGCCAGCCCGATGCCCCGGTCAAAGTCGAAATTTATGCCGATTATGAATGCCCAGCCTGCCGCACGCTGGAACTCGAATTAGCCCAAGCCAATTTCGATGGTTTGTATGTTGAAACAGGCAAGGCCCAAGTGATCTTCCGCGAGTTTCCGCTGAAAACAATCCACAAATCGGCCCAATTAACCGCTGAAATCGCCCGCTGTGCTGGCGATCAAAATCTGTTTTGGCCGATTCACAATGCCTTGTTCGATAGCCAAACCCAATGGGCGCAAAGCCTTGGGCCAAAAACCCAAATTATGGCCGCCGTTGAGCAAGCAGGCGCTGACCGCCAAAAAATTGAAAGTTGTGTTGCTGCTGGAACCTATACCGATGTGATCAATACTGCTTACGATGCAGCATTGGAGCGCCAACTGCAACAAACGCCTACGGTGTTTGTCGATGGTCAACAAGTTAACTTTGAAACCGATTTTGCCAAAACCTTGATGGCAGCAGTCGATGCTAAATTGCCAGCTAATAGCAGCAATTAATTAAAAAAGGCGAGCGATCCAGGGATTTTGGATCGCTCGCCAACATTTTAGGCTTGTTTGAAAAAACGAATCAACTCGCGGGCATGATCCAAAAACTGGCCATCAGTCGAGATTTGGGCCACGGCATGTTCAATTTCGCGGCTAATTTGGCGATGTGCCGCCTCGTTATTGGTGTTCAGCACGTGCAATTCGACGTTTAATTGCTCAATCTGCCGTCCTATGTGTTTGGCTTGTTTAACCTGCTCGCTGGCCCATGAATCGGCTTCTTCCAAGTTCAATTGCTCGATTTTATATTCAAGCGTTGCTACTTTGTCTTTGAGCAACATAATATCATCGCGCGGGAAACGCACTTCCTCATGAATTGTGGCTAAACGTTGGGCCACATATTCATAGCCCCGTAAGGCTGGCCGCAACCCGGTTAGCAAAATCGCCGCCCCGGCTGCAATATAGCCGACGCTACTAATATCGCTAGCTGCAACGCCATATAAAGCCACCGCCGAGATTAGATGCAGCAAAACTGCCCCAATTAACGATTTTTTGGCAATCGACTTGGCATAGTGCTGCTGGCTCGCTTGCACCATAATCCCGCGTTGTTGCGAAATTTCAGCATCGGCCATCACCGTGCGAGCATCAAAATAGATATTCCAAGGGATAACCGTAATTGCCAAGAGCCACCAAACGCTGACAATCCCCACCAGCCAATCGGTCACATCGCCAGCAGGAATATCAAACCAGCGAGTCATAGCAAACAGCACAATCAACAAACCTGTTAGCAGGCTGCTCATCAACAAAAAGCGGCTAAAACTTGGGCGTTGAGCAGTAATCATGGTAAACCTCCAGCGCAGCCATCAAGCGAGATAAGCTCATTCTAGCAGGCTGATGGCTTGCCGCAATGGATCATTCGATACAGATTAAGGTGCATTTGCCGACCAACAAACATCACCAAGCAGCAGCTGACACTTGGTGATGGAAAAAACGGCGAAGGCTTATGCTGCTGGTTTAAGCCGATTCAAGCCCTCAAAAATCAAGGCCAGCGCCAAAGCCACCACAAACAGGTACGTTCCCAATACTTCGATCCCAATCCCAGCGGCCAATAACCCAAAGCTACTGGTAATCGAAGCTCCGCCCAAGGTTGCCGCAGCAATTTGAAAACCAATCGTATTAGCCGAGTGGCTTGGCCCCATGCGAGTTGGTGTTAAGGCAATAAACGAAGGAAACATCGGAGCCAGCGCCAAGCCCAGCAAGGCAATCCCAATCAAGGTCAGCCACGGAGCAAAATTCAGCCAGAATAACACCACGCCGATAATCGCCGCCAGCATGCTCAAACGTAGCAAACTCAAAACACTGATCCGGCCAACAATCACGCCCGAAAGCAAACGCCCAACCGTTAAACTGCCCCAATAGACACTAACCCAAACCCCAGCGATGCCTGGCGGCATGCCACGCGAAGTCGTGAGTAGGGTATACAACCATTGGCCCGCACAAAATTCCAAGCCCGTGTACAGGAAAAACAGCAGAATACTCAGCCATGTCGCTGGTAAACGCAAGGTTTGCAGCATCGTAGCGCTTGCAACCGGTTCCACCGTCGTTTCAGGTTGCTGGGTTTGCCATTGTTTGCGGGTGATCGCAAAAGCACTAGCTAACAGCAGTTGAGCAATCCCCACCACCACATAGCCAACCCGCCATGATTGATTGGCGCTAATAATGCTACTCATAATGACTGGACCGCTGGCAGCGCCCAAGCCAAACGAAGCATGCAACCAATTGAGCGTGCGTGGGTTGAAATTATCAGCAGCATAGGTATTCAAGCCTGCATCAATCGCGCCTGCACCCAAGCCTGCTAAAATACCCAAACTCGCCATAAAAATCCAAGTTGGGGTATAACCATAGCCTAGCAAACTCACGGCGGTAGCCAGACAACTCAAGACCAACAACCAACCAACGCCAATTTTGGTCAACACCCGCCCGCTGCTAAAACTCGAAATCAAATAGCCAATCGTGCCGCTCGTAACTAACGCACCCAAGGCATCAAGCGATAAACCAAACTCTGCGCGAACCGATGGCCATGCTACTCCAGTTAGGCCATCGGGCAGCCCTAAACTGATAAATGCCGCATATGCCAAGCCAACTAAAAGCGTCGAATGCCGCCGAAGTGAAGGTGTAGAATGCGCCACGATTCAACCCATTACCTTTCTGAAACGTTTTTTCTGTAACGATTCAGAAGTATAGCATGTATAATAAGAGCTGACAATCAGTCCAAAGGAGCAGATCTGTGGCACATGATCACGAACCCGCCAAGACCCATCGGATCACCATTAGCACCGTTGCCGCTGCTTTAGGGGTCGCTGTCTCGACCGTTTCCAACGCCTACAATCGACCTGACCAACTTTCAGCGGAGCTACGTGAACGCGTGCTGGCAGTCGCTGCCGAGCTTGGCTACCCTGGGCCAAACCCAGTTGCTCGCAGTTTACGCCAACAACGGGCTGGCGCGGTCGGGGTGCTGTTTGCCGAACGACTGCCCTATGCCTTTCGTGATCCGGCGGTGTTGATGGTGCTTGAGGGCATTGCGACTACGCTCGAACAAGCAGGGCTTGGTTTATTGCTTGTGCCAGGTCGCGACGACGACACCACCACCGTCCAACAAGCCTTAGTCGATGGCTTTATTGTCTATTCGATGATGGAAACTGACCCCTTGGTGCAAGCTGCGCTGAAGCGTCGTTTGCCAACGGTGCTGCTTGATCAACCGCCGCGCCCTGATGTGCCTTCGATTATTGTTGATGATGAAGCTGGCGCACGCATGGCCACCGAACATCTATTGAGCCTTGGCCATCGCCAATTTGCAATTATCACCGATCGCTTGGTCGAATCGAATTTGCGCCCATCGAGCGACCCAATTAATGTGCATGATCAAAGCGAACCAACCTTTTTCGTCACCCAATTACGCTTGCAAGGCTACCGCCAGCCGCTTGAAGCAGCGGGCATCGATTGGCGCAGCGTGCCAATTTACGATTGCAACGATAACAACGAGGCCGATGGCGCAGCAGCAATTCAAATTTTGCTGACCCACAACCCGCGCCCAACCGCTATTCTCTGTTTGAC
Organism: Herpetosiphon gulosus; assembly: GCF_039545135.1. Taxonomy (NCBI): domain Bacteria; kingdom Bacillati; phylum Chloroflexota; class Chloroflexia; order Herpetosiphonales; family Herpetosiphonaceae; genus Herpetosiphon; species Herpetosiphon gulosus. The sequence goes on from NZ_BAABRU010000003.1 coordinate 134,583, forward strand.
CGATCGTTTAGCTTTGGGGGCAATCGCTGGAGCGCAACAAGCGGGCTATCAAGTTCCGCAACAGCTTTCAATCGTGGGCTTTGATGATATTCCTCAAGCCAACCAAAGCGTGCCGAGCTTAACCACCATTCGCCAAGATCACCGCCAAAAGGGCTTATCGGCGGGTCAAGCCTTGATTGAACTGCTGGCAGGCCAAAGCCCAACCAGCTATCAACGGCTGGCGGTCGAGTTAGTAGTGCGCGATTCAACTGCCGCGATTTAAACAAAAATCCCTGCTCCTATTTACTTTAGGAGCAGGGATTTTAAGTATCATGTCACATTTATTCGAGTGGCAAGCCGGTCATTGGGTCGAACAAGCCCCGGCGTTGACCATCAGCAGGTCGAGCTTCGTTTGGCTTTTTACCACCTTCAGAATAGTGATCATTCTGAACACCACTATAGGCGCGATCAATAAATGGTCGAATCAAATCAATTGGTAATGGGAAAACCAAGGTTGAGTTCTTTTCAACCGCGATTTCGGTCAAGGTTTGCAAATAACGCAATTGCAAAGTCACTGGCTCACGTGAAATCACATCGGCAGCCTCGGCCAAACGTTTGGAAGCTTGGAATTCACCGTCGGCGTGAATGATCTTGGCGCGTTTTTCGCGCTCGGCTTCGGCTTGTTTGGCCATCGCCCGTTGCATTGATTGGGGCAATTCAACGTCTTTAATTTCAACGATATTGACTTTGATGCCCCAAGGCTCAGTTTGTTCGTCGATAATTTGCTGCAAGCGATGGTTAATTTGTTCGCGCTGCGAAAGCATTTCATCAAGCTCAAACTGGCCGACGACCGAACGCAAGGTCGTTTGGGCAATTTGCATGGTGGCGCGAATATAATCCATCACATTCACCACTGCCCGACCTGGATCAATCACCAAGAAGTACAACACCGCATTCACGCGAATCGTCACGTTATCGCGGGTAATAACTTCTTGGGCTGGCACGTCCATCGTAATCACGCGGGTATCAATCCGAAACATACGCTCAAGCATAGGAATCACAAAGAACAACCCAGGCCCACGCACCCCCACCAACCGACCCAAGCGAAAAATCACGCCTTTTTCATATTCTGGAATAATTTTGATTGCAGAGATCAAAAAGAAAAATAAGATCACCGCAATGAAAATTAAGGCAATTCCGCCAAAATCACCCATTGTAATCACCTCCGCGCATTAGCGCCCACTATGCGCCACGCGACGCACAATCAAGGTTAACCCATCTAAACCAACAATTTCAGCCTGATCGCCCACAGTCAACACATCGTCGGAGCGGGCTTGCCACAAGGCTCCTTCAACAAATACCGTGCCCTCAGGTGCAACCGACGAACGAACTTTGGCAATTGTCCCAATCAAACGATCGCCGCTGGCCCCACGCCCAACGCGCTTGCTGCGGCGGATAATCCAAATACTTAGCCCAATTACTGCTGCAAGCCCAAGGCCAAGGCCAGTAATCAAAGCGCGTGAGACAATGATGCCAGGTGCTTCGGCTGGATCAACCAGCAGCAAGGCTCCGATTACAAATGAGGCTAGGCCACCAACCGTCAAAGCTCCATGGGCTGTCGCAAAGATATCAACTGCAAACAGTACAAAAGCTAGAATCAGCAGCACCACCCCAACCGTGTTGAGCGGCAACACGCTAAGGCCATACAAGCCCAAGCAAATCGCGATTACGCCCAAAAAGCCACCTACACCTAAACCTGGGTTGGCCGCCTCGAAGTAAATACCAAGGCTACCGAGGCTAATCAACATCGTGGCAATCGTGGGGTCGCCCAAGAAGTGCAAAAGCCGTTCGAGCCACGTCATTTCAATTGGTTGAAAAGCACTCGCTTGGGTTTGCAATGTCACCTGATTGCCGTTGGCCAAGGTTATTTCGCGGCCATTGAGTTGACGCAATAAATCAGCATCATCTTGAGCAATCAGATTAATCACACCGAGTTCAAGCGCTTCGTTACTACCAATTGAAACACTTTGGCGCACCGCTTGTTCAGCCCATTCAGCATCACGATCGTGCGATTTGGCCCAAGTGGTGATTCGCGCAACGGCATCGTTAGTAATTTTATCGCGCAAATCATTATCCATATCTGAGCCACTACCGCCAACCGGATGGGCCGCGCCAATATTGGTATTGGGCGACATTGCCGCAATATGCGCAGCATAGGTAATAAAGACTCCTGCCGAACCAGCATTCGCGCCTTGGGGCGTAACATAGACAATCACTGGCACTTTGGCATTGAGCACAGTCTCGCCAATTTGCCATGTTGAAGTTGTTAGGCCACCAGGCGTATTCAATTTAATCACTAAACCTTGACATGCTTGCTGTTCAGCCTGGAGCACACTGCGTTGCAAATAATCGGCAACCGCTGGATTGATAATGCCACTGACCGAAGCCACACACATTGCATCGTCAGTCGCAGCATAACTCAAGCTTGGTAGGGTTACCAAACTTAGCCAAACGATTAAAGCTAGGATTCGAAGCTGTCTCATCGTACCTCCCTTGGCGATGCCATACAGCCTATACGGGGCAAGATTCAAAATGATGCAGATTGCTTAATCCTATTGTAGCAGGCTTCGCAAGGGCTTGAATTCAATCTAGTCAAATTAATTCGATTTAATGATTCTCACAAAATGTTCATTTTAAACAGCGAACTCTCGACATCCGCAAAACCTGAACCTGCGGTATACTTAGTGGGTTCTCTGTGTGCTGGTTAGCCGAATCGTTCAAATCATATTATCAAGCTACATGCATCAATGAAAAAAGCTTTTTTGCTCTTTTGGGTGATGATGCTGGCAGTTCTTGCCTGTGGAATAGCGATTTACTATCTCCCAGCAAGCGCGGCAGTCACTCCCTCCAATTCACATCCTGAACGCACTGCTGCTGTTACTTCCGAGGCTGATCCTCCACCGCTGGTTTCCTCGATACCACCAAGCGCATGGTTTTTTCCTGAACGCGCCAAGATTGGTAGTATCGAAATTGGCGGCATGACCGAGGATGAAGCCTTAGCCGCTTTGCAAGCAGCCTATCCCAACCCCACTTTGACCTTGACCAACCCAGTTTTGCTTGAGCCAATCAAACTCGATGGTCAACAACTTGGCTATCAGCTTGATTTTGCTCAAGCCTTGCGCGATGCCCGCGACCTAGCCGAAAAGCAAATTCCAATTCGCTTAGTAGTCAATGCCTCGTTCGATCAGCAATTGCTCAATCAAACGCTTGGCGACATTGAGCAGGCCGTAGCTATCTCGCCAACAGTTAGCTATGATCGATCGGTCTATGCCTTTGTACTGACCCCAGGCTTGACGCTTGATCGCACAGCCTTGGTAGCCGAAATTACCCAAACCTTGCAACTTAGTCAGACTGATCCGCTGTTGATTCCAACCAACCCAGTTACTGCGAATTTGCAAGCGAGTCCCGAGCAATTAACTGCTGCATTGGCTGATCGTGAGGCTGAGTGGGATGGCGTGGTCGGCATCTCAGTCTATGATATGAAAACCGAGCAATGGTTCGATTATCAAGCCAATACGGTATTCTCGGGCATGAGTGTGCTGAAAATTCCCATTCTGTTACAAGCATTTCTCAGTCGTGAAAGCTTCACCAAAAACCAATATGCCATGATCGATCTGATGATTGGCGATAGCGATAATGAAGCTTCCAACGATTTGCTGGCTATGATCGGCGATGGCGATAGCTTGGAAGGTGCATACATTCTTGATCAAACTTTAACTGATATTCTAGGCTTAGAATATACGACCTTGGCAGCACCATTTGAGTCGATCGATTATCTCTCAAACGTGCAGGGCGTAGAAATTCCCCAACGGGGTCAAGAAGGCGCTCGGCCATACACCGATGCTGATCCCTACGTGCGCTCGTCGCCGCGCGAGATGGCCCAAGTTGTTTTGGCGATTGTCGAGTGTAGCCAAGGCCAAGGGGTTTTGCTGGAAGTCAAGAATAGTTTGCTCAGCCCTGAACGCTGCGCTGAAATGTTGGAAATTTTAAGCCGTAACAAAGATACCAACAAAATTGTGGCAGGTGTCGCTGAAGGCAGTTTTGTGGCCCATAAAAGCGGCTGGATCGACGATGCTCGTGCTGATGCGGGCTATGTGCGCGATCCCAATGGCGATCAGTACATTGTAGCCATGTGGATTTGGCAAGACACTGACTATATTGATACGCCAGTTTCAGATCCACTACTCGCCGATCTTTCGCGGATCATCTATACTGCACGCCATCCACAAATTCGCTAGTCGTCGTTTGGAAAGGGCTACTGGGATGATTGGAACAGAACCGCTTTACATTGAACAGTTGAAGGTTGAAGCCGAACGCTTGCAACGCCGTTTTGAGCAAGCAACCGATGTTGATGAGTTTATTCGCGTTAGCCAAGAAGCCAGCCGCCGAATTGCTGTGCTTGCCCCGATTGCCAGCATTATTCAGCGTTATATGCTGATTTCCGAGTTGGCCCACCGCGAGTACGAAGCCCACAAGCCCCAAGCTAGCGAAGCGTAGCTGGGGCATAATGTTGCAACAACACAGGCTGAGGCGCTTCTTCAACTAATTGTAGAAACAGTGGCACTAAAGCTGGATCAAAATGGCTGCCCGCCAAACCAGCAATATGTTCACGAATTTGTTCGACCGGCCAGCCTGCACGGTATGGTCGGTCGGACCGCAAGGCATCCCACACATCAGCCAAGGCAAAAATTCGCGCCGCCAAAGGAATTTCTTCAGCTTGCAACCCTCGCGGGTAGCCACTACCATCCCATTTTTCGTGGTGACAATAGGGAATATCTAAGGCTGGCTCCAAATAATGGATTGGCCGCAGCAGCTCGTAGGCATAAGTTGGGTGTTTTTGCATGATAACCCATTCTTCGGCAGTCAATGGACCAGGCTTATGTAAAATTGCATCGGGAATGCCCATTTTACCGATGTCGTGCAGCAACGCACCACGCCAAATTTGGGTCAGATCGTCGCCAGTAATTCCCAAAGCCTCGGCAATTCGCACAGTCATTTCGGTCACGCGCTTGCTATGGCCCTCGGTTTCTTTATCACGCAAATCTAAAGCCCGCGACCAAGCCTCAATTCCCGCATTATAGGCATCGATAATTTCTTGATTCAGGCGCTCGACTTGGCGACGTTCATCTTGCAAACGGCGATAACGATTCAAGCGGGTGATCGTTTGCAAGCGGGTTTTTAGTTCAAGACTATCGATCGGCTTGCTCAGAAAATCGTCGGCCCCGGCTCGCAAGCCTTGCAAGCGCGACTCACGATCATCCAAGGCGGTTACCATAACCACCGGAATTTCGGCGAGCAATGGGTTAGCGCGAATTTGGCGACAAACCTCAAAACCATCCATGTCTGGCATCATTACGTCAAGCAAAATTGTATCTGGCAATAATTCGAGGGCTTGGGCAATCCCCGATAGGCCATTTTCAGCAAAAACTAAGTGATAACCCTCACCTTGAAGCACAGCATTCATACTAGCGCGTGCAACTGCGAGATCGTCAATGATGAGGATTGTTGCAGGATTATTCACGATCAAGACTCCTTTGTTGGTTGCACAGGGCATTAATTAATTGTTCAAGTTCAACTAAATTAAGTGGTTTATATAAAACTATATCGGCTTGCTCAGTAAGTTTTGGTTGATCAAGAATTGCTAAAGCGCTTAAAGCTATAATTGGCAGATCATAATAGCGCTTATGTCGCCGAATTGTATTAACCATCTGGATTGCATCACCACCAGCTAATTGTAAATCAAGCATCAATAAATCAATTGGTTGATTGGCGATTACTTCATAGATATCATGTTGGTTGTAGACTAAGTTTACATTCCAACCAAATTCACTCAAGAAATCACGAATCAATAAGCTATTAGCCAAATTATCGGCAGCAAACAAAATCTGCTTGGCTTGATTAATTGGTAATTTTTGCAGTAGCTGATAGCGCGAATCGATATATTGCAGTGCATTCAACAAACGCGCTTGATTTAACGGCTGATACATGCAATGCCAATGCTTAGGAAGCGTCAGATCAAGCTTGAAATCCTGATCACAGAATAAAATAACTGGCTGCTCGGCAGTTTGGCGGCGAAGTTGCTCAAACAGTTGTTGCGATAAGCTCGTTTGGCGCAGATCGTAGATTAGCGTTTGATGAGGCTGTTGCAAATAGGCTTGTAAATCGAAATATGGCTTGCAAAAACGCAACGCTAAGCCTAATTGTTCAGCATAGGCCGTCAATTGTATATTCAGGGTGCGATCTTCGGTCACCACCAGCAGCATCGGTTGTTCGGTTGGCTCAGCAATTCCAGCATTGCCATACCACGGTAGCACTAAGCGAAACTGGCTACCAACCCCAACTTCACTTTGTAATTCAACTCGTCCGCCATGCAAATTGGCCATATGATACACTAAGGCCAAGCCTAAGCCAGTTCCAGCATATTGGCGCGAAAGTTTGCTATCAAGCTGTGAAAATGGCCGAAATAATTTTGGAATATCTTGAGTATTGATCCCAATACCAGTATCCCAAACGGTTAATTCAACTTGATGTAATTGGCTATCCAACTTGACTGATAAACCAATTCGGCCACCAGTTGGAGTAAACTTCACCGCATTGCTTAATAAATTGACCAACATTTGTTTCAAACGGCGTGAATCGGCACAAAGCATAGCATCTGGAGCACATGGCTCGTATAACAATTCAAGTTGTTTATTATGGGCTAATTTTTGCACCATGCGAATGCTAGCTTGGCAAATTTCATCAATCAGGATTGTTTGATGATTAATCGTGAGCTTGCCAGCCTCAATTTTGGAAAGATCAAGAATATCGTTGATCAAATCGAGCAAATGGCGGCTATTTTCATCAATTTGCTGCAATGCTTGAGCTTGAGCTTGGTTTAACGCTCCATATTGGTCGTAGCGCAAAGCTTCGGTAAAAGCCAAAATTCCAGTTAATGGAGTGCGCAATTCATGGCTCATACTAGCCAAAAATTCATCTTTGAGCCGCGCTGCTTTGGCTAATTCAGCATTGGCAATGCTTAATTCATCAGTTTGCTGCTGCAAGGTTTGTTCAATCCGCTTGCGCTCGGTAATATTGCGAATTACCATCACGACCTCATCGTTACCACTTGGCGCAATCCGCGCTTCAAACACGGTATTCCCCTTGGGCAAGGTCAGTTCATACTCGACATTTTGGGTGCTATTGGTCTCAATCGCCCGTTGAGTGGCGCTCATAATGTTGAGAATTTGCGGCTGCGGCTGATGATGATGGGCATTCGCCCCAATCATGGCATCTTGGGGCAAAAAGAGATCTGAGGGATCGTTGGTGTGATAATCCAAAATTTCGCCCTTGAGCGTAAAGCGAATCATCAAATCGGGCATAGCTGCCAGCAATGCTCGATTTTTGGTTTCGCTCTGGCGCAGTTGCATTTCGGCATGCTTACGTTGAAACAACGTGCCCAACTGAGTCGCAATCACCGAAATCAAATTAGTGGTACGTTCGTGATCAACACCGCGACTGCTGCGGAAAAACTCCAAAATGGCGACAACTTGATCATTGGCCAAAATTGGCACAGCAACTGCCGATTGAATTCCAACTTGCTGAGCTAATTCGTAGCCACGCTGATTGAGATTGCCCTCAGTCCAATGATCGTGCTCAAGCACATAATTGGCAGAGTGTTTGGTTTGCCAGACCCGCCCAGCCAAACCAGCGCCTTGCGGCAATTCCAAGCTTTGAAGATACTGATAAAAATGTTGAAAGCGTTCGTTGCTACTCCAGCGAATCGGTGCAAGCGCCAAAAAATCTTGGTTGGTGCTTGGAACCCAAGCCACGCTCAAATCCCAGCCAATTGCTGCACAGATATTGCGCAACACCACTTCAAGGGCACTATTAAAATCAGCGGCCTCACTGACCGAGCGAGTTGTGCGATAGAGCAAATGAAATTCTTCTTCGGTGCGTTTGCGGGCAGCGATATTATTGCCAATCAGTAAAAAGCCTTCGAGCACGTCGGCATGCAACAGTGGTGTGATGGTTAATTCAAGCGGAAAGCGTGAGCCAGAACGATGAATCGCTTGCCATTCGTGAGGTTCAGCCACGCCACGCCGCGCCTCAGCAAGCAAAATATCCAAATCGGAATAGAACAAACCACGATTGCGATGTTGCTCTGTCTCCCAACGATAGGTCAAATCGGAGCGATCAAATAATTTGGTCGGGAAGGGACGGCCTAATAATTCAGTTTCTTGATAGCCAAACTCAAATTCGGCAGCCCGATTAAAGCCGCGCACCACGCCGCCAGCATCAAGCGAAATAATAATTGAGGGTGCATGTTGAATCATAGTGCGCTGAAACCGATACGATTGAGCCAACTCTTGGGTTCGTTCGACAACACGTTGTTCAAGCTGCTCGTTCAATTGGCGAATCTGCTGCTCTTGTAATTTGCGTTCAGTAATATCGCTTGCCACGCCCAATAATTGTGAAACTGTACCATCAGCATCGATTGCAAAGGGGGTCATGCGCAAGGCAAAGTAGCGATAGATGCCTTCTGGTGAGCGTAAACGACATTCAAAATCAACAATTAATTGTTGATCACTGCTAGTAACTGTACGTCCTTGCAAGGTCTGGCGGATGATAGCATGATCGTCAGGGTGGAAGAGGGGCCGAATGGTGTTCATATCAGTAGGATCAATGTTGAAGCTTTTGAACCATTGGCGACTCACTTCGTTGGTATAGATCAACGATGCCGAAGCACTATCATAAATAAATAATTGTGATGGCAAGGTGTCGGCAATTTTTTGAATAAAATGCTGCTTGGTTTGCGCCGCCGTTTCAGCTTTTTTCAAGGCACTCAGATCATCGGTGATGCCAACAAAACCACATAGCACGCCAGCTTCAATCACTGGCGAAATGCGCAAACGCAGCCAGATTAATTGATTAAGCTTGGTATGCAAACGCACCGTTTGATCAAACAAAATGCTAGGAATCGGCTGTTGATTGATGGAAAGTGCTAAATCGTGCCAAAAACTCTCGCTATCTGAGGCATCTTTAGGGTGTAAAAATTCCATCCAAGCATCGCCCAATACATCTTCGAGCTTAACTTCGAGCATATATAAGAGCGCAGTGTTGGCATAGACACATTGGCCTTGGGTATCACAGAAAAATACCCCATACGGCGCGGCCTCGTTAATTGCCCGATATCGCGCCTCGCTGCTGCGCAACATCACTTCGGCCAAACGGCGGCTGCTAATATCGCGGCCCGAAATATTAACTCCCTGCACCACCCGCTGCTCATCGAGAATTGGCGCAAAGTGAAATTCATAGTAACGAGTGGCTCCAGCATAGTGATGCACAAATTCTTGGGCAAAGGCTTCACCTTGCAAGGCGCGACGATAGGCTTCATTCCAGGGCTTGGCGATTGGTTTAGGCAGTTGCAACATACTCATTGGCTGGCCTAGCTCAATATGTTGGTCATACCATTGATGCAAATAATCATGAAAGGTACGATTGCTCATAATCAAATGCTGACTACTATCAATCGACCAAATCAGGCTCTCAGTATGGTCAATCAAGGCTTGGAGTTTGGCAGTATGGCTGCGAACATGCTGAAGTTCAGTTTCAAGCAGGCTGACTTGTTGCTTTAATTGGAGTTCCAGCAGCGATTCATTGGCATAACAGGTCATGACAGCAATTCCTCTACAAGCTCTTGATGTCAGTTTCTCAGGCAAATATCAAGTAAACTTCGATTTCTATCGCTAGAGTACGTTTACAAACCAACGGAGAACCTTACGAATACACATTGATGAAAACGATTTCAGTCCTGATTGAAACTAGTGCTACATGGGTAGAACATGGTACAACCATGGGTGACGTTCAAGGCCAATTCAGCCTGATTCTGGTATAATCGCGCAGTTGTTTTGGAAGTTGAGGCACAGTACATGGGGCGGCGTGTTGCAAGTTGGGTCTGGGTTTTGGGGTTGTATAGCATTTTAGCGATCGGTTTAACCTGGCCGTTGATCACGGTTTGGGATAGCCAGATTCCAGGTCAAGCCCACAAAGATGGCTTAGAAGATGCCTATCAGAATATTTGGAACCTGTGGTGGATGGGTCAGGCGATCAGCCAACCGACCAATCCATTAATAACTGATCGATTTTTTCACCCTGAAACTCCCAATTTGTACTATCACACGCTCTCACCCATCAATACCCTGTTGGCTACCCCGATCACGGCAATGTGGGGGCCAATTGCCGGGTTTAACAGTTTGGTACTACTATCGTTCATCGTTGGAGCATTTGGCGCGTGGAAGTTGGCCTACGATCGGGTTGGTTCTGCGTGGCTAGCACTCCCAGCAGGGGTGATCTTTGCTTGGAACCCTTTTCATGTAGCCTCGGTGGTTGAAGATGGTCAGCTGCAAATTTTCTGTTTGCAATGGATTCCATTTTATCTGTTGTATGCTTGGCGTTTGGCCGAGCGCGGCGATCGCCGCTCGTTGGGCTTGGCGGGGCTTTTTCTCGGCCTTACCATCTGGACTGATTGGTATTTTAGTTTGTTTTTGTTGCTTTGGACGCTGGGCTTTGGGCTTTGGCAACTTTGGCGTAGCGATTGGCCGCAACGCAAACGCTTATTCAGGCAATTTAGCTTACTTGGGTTATTCGGAATACTCGCGGCATTGCCGTTGTTGCTGCCAATGTTGATCGAGGCCAGCCGCGCCAATTATATGCAACTCTACCCCGAAAATGATCCGGTGCGGCTTTCGGCAGATTTGGCGGCGTTTGTGGTTCCAGCCCGCTTGCATAGCCTTTGGGGCCGCTTCTTCAGCGACTTGCCTAGCGCAATCAATCGACGCTTGTATTTGGGAATTGTGCCACTTGGTTTGGCACTCGTAGCAACTTGGAAAATCGCTAAAGCCCGGCCTTGGTTGATTATGACGGTAATTCTGGTAATTTTAGCCTTGGGTCCAACGCTTAAACTTGCAGGAACAACTACCACGATTGCGTTACCATACCGTTTAATTCAGCAGCTACCATTTATTAGTTTGGCTCGCCAACCTGATCGCTTTATGGTGCTAGGAATGCTCACCTTGGCAATCACCAGCAGCTATGGCTTGGTTTGGCTCAGCACCAAATTAACTTGGCAACGCACATTGGTAATGGTGATCGTCGTTACGATTGGGATTGAATATCTGCCAACGCCCTTTGACATGCGCCAACCCACAATTCCCCCAAGCTTGGCGCAATTGCCCAAAACCGATGCTGCTGCCCTGCTTGAAGTACCGTTTCATGCAGATTTGCCCTATCGTGATGCTGAGCGTATGCTATTTCAAACCGTGCATGGTCGCCCAATCAGTGGCGGCTATCACTCGCGGCTTTATCCCCAACCGCAATATCAACTGCCAGTGCTCCGCGATTTAGCCACGCTGAGCCAACACCCAGAGATTGTGCAAACCGCAGGCAATTGGGCGCAACAATTAGCGACATTGAATTTTGGCTATATCGTAGGCTATAAGCAACAGCCAAACGGGCCACGCAACTACAGCCCCAGCCAAATTGCCGAATTCAAACAATTTGTCGAGGCCAATTTAGAGGTAAATCAACCGTTGGCCGAAGATGATTTTGTGGTGATCTATCAAGTGCCACAGGCCCAAGGTGTGCCAATTATCAATCTGCGTGATGGTTGGGGCAATTTAGAGCCAAGCGCAACTGGCAATTATCGCTGGATGGGTCAAGCAGCCAGTTTGGGCCTGCTCGTGCCTGAAGCGGGCTTTTATCGCTTGCGTTGGCAGGCAATTCCCGCTGCAAGTGCTCGCACGTTACAAGTTACTTGGCACAACAACCAATTAAGTATCCCAATCAGCCTTGAGCCACGCCAATATGACGTGTTGATTGAGCTACCAGCAGGCCAAACTATCGTGCAGCTTCAAGCGATTGAACCAGCGACAACTGGCGATGCAATTGCCAACAACGGCGATCAACGGCCAATTAGCCTGCAATTGAGCAATCTACAACTGATCAGCACTGAATAATTAAGGCAAGTCCTTTAAGCAGGAGGACTTGCTAATTAATATAAGGCAACAAAAAACCTCTCGCAGGATTTGCGAGAGGCTGCAATTTAGACGCTTAAGGCTTGTTTGTAGAAACCTTGCATGGTCGGCGGCAGCATTGAGGCAATTTGATGCATCGTGGTATCTAAGGCGAGTTGGCGGCCTTCGTGACCCTTGATTTTACGATCAACCACAATTGGCGCAGCATAACGCACAATCACCGTCGAGCGTCGCCAGGGCCAACCTAGCGTTTTAGTGCCAATCACAGCGGCTGGAACAATCGGTACATTCGCCAGTTGGGCCATAGCAATGATGCCATGTTTGCCTTCTAAAAGCTCGCCAGAGCGTGAACGAGTACCTTCAGGCAGAATAATCAACGGCTGACCAGATTGTAAAACTGCTTTACAACGTGCCAAGGCCTCGCGATCAGCCTCACCCCGCCGCACGGGGATGCCGCCAACCGCTGTTGCAATCCGCCCAAGAATCGGCAATTCAAATAGTTCTTGCTTGCCGAGTGCTCCAATGAGATGCCCAGGCGAACCCAAGGAAAGCGCCACAGGGTCCCAATTGCTCACATGATTCGAGGCCAAAATATAGCCACCAGTCACCGGAAGATGCTCTTGGCCTTCAACAATCAGGCGAGCACGCATCCCCAACAGCACACGGCAAATAAACCGTACAATTTGATAGATTAATGGCACCACGGCACAAACCTTCTAGCAGCTATGGCAAAGCGCGAAGTCGTAGGTTATCGAAATAGACATCAGCACCACTGTTGCCAGCTAACACAAAACCATACGCTCCACCAGGGAACGCAGGCAAAACAACTTCTCCAAGATAGGTATCATTCCAATAGAGATGGGTTACCGCGCCACGTTGGGCAATCACCAAACGACCTGGGCCGAGGCCTGAGCCTGAAGCCAAGAGCGTGGTCTGAGCCGCAAAGCGTTGCTGAAAAGCCCATGTTCCATCTGCGGCAATAATAAAGCGATAGTAATTATTACCATCGATAAAGCCCATCATCAAGCCGCCACTGCCACTGACCGCCTCAACATCAGCGGCCAAAACGACATTTTGAGCAGGCAAAGCCGGGCCAAACGACCAAACCGAGCCAACGCCAGCGACCATGGTCATATGATAGCGGCCATTAATAAACTCAAAATTCCAGTTGCCACCATTACCAACTGGCCATGTCCCGCCATCCAAATTATCGCTGACTAGAATTGGCCCACTCAGATCGTCTGGTAAGGGAGCAGGCGTATTGCTTGGGGCAGCAGTTGGTTCACTGGTCGGGCTGGGTTCGAGCGTTGGCTCACTAGTCGGTTCACTAGTCGGGCTAGGTTCGAGCGTTGGTTCGGCAGTTGGTTCAAGCGTGGCCTCAGTCGTTGGCTCAATACTTGGTTCAACCACAACCCCTTCATCGCTGGTAGCCGTTGGGTTGATCGCAACCTCGCCTTCAACCGTGACGGTTGGCAGATCGGCGACAAGCGGTGCGGTTGCCGTCACATTCGGATTGGTTGCGTTGGTATTTGAACCACCAAAAAACCAAACAGCTCCAACCAATGCGGCAACCCCAACACTACCACCTATGATCGCCACAGCCTTTTTGTTAACTGGACGTTTGGCTTTGGCAGGTTGGTTGCGTTTTAATGCAAATTCAGCGCGATACAGCAAATCGGCGCTATCACGATAAAAGGGATCAGCATTTTGAATTTGGCGAAAAATATTAGCAGCACCAGCAAAATCATTGGCGCTCAGCAAACTGCGGCCATGTTCGTAAAGCTGAGCCAAACGCTCAGGATTGCCAACTGGCTCAGGAGTTGCCGCCGCGCTCGGGGTTGCACGCCGAACAGGCTTGTCTTTTTGGGTCAAACTATAAGCTTCGGTGATCGCTGAAGCTCGTTTGCGGGCATAGTCTTGCTCGTTGGGGCTAGCACTGCTCCAACGATCAGGGTGATATTTAGCAATTTCTTGGCGATACGCCCGTTTGATTTCCTCTGGCGGAGCATTGCGCGTCACGCCAAGCAGTTCATAAGAGTCAAGCTGTTCAAAATCGTACACGAGCACTATCCTCTGTTCGCTGGTGGTTCTCGGCGATTATACCATGCCGATCAAGATCATTGTGAAAATTTGGGCAATGAACGCAAATCAGTGTTACAGTTTAAGCGCAATGCCTCAATTCCCTAAGCCCTAGCATAGCACACTTGGTGCTGATTAAGTAGGAATATATGCCAAAAATATTAATTAATCTTGACCATGTTACAAAATCGTTTCAAGAAGCGGGCCAAGCGCGGCTGGTGCTGCGCGATATCAATGCGCAAATTCAACAGGGCGAAGTGATTGCCTTGCTTGGGCGTTCTGGTTCAGGCAAATCGACCTTACTGAATATTTTAAGTGGCATCGATGCCCCAAGCTCAGGTCGCATTACGATTAACGAGATTGAGCTAGGCCAGCTCAACGAGCACCAACGCACCCTGTTTCGGCGGCAACATATTGGCTTTGTGTTCCAATTTTTCAATTTGATTCCAACCCTCAGTGTCGAAGAAAATGTGCTGCTGCCGCTGGAATTAGCTGGTCGGTTAACTGCTGCTCAACGTGAACGCGCCTATGAATTGCTGCGCCGCGTGCATTTGTTTGATCGTCGCCATGTCTACCCTGATAAGCTTTCGGGCGGCGAACAACAACGAATTGCGATCGCCCGCGCTTTGGCCCATGATCCACTGCTGATTCTCGCCGATGAACCAACCGGCAATTTAGATGCCACGACCGGCCAAGAGGTGCTGAATTTGCTTGATGAGATGAGCCGTCAAGCAGGAAAAACCCTCTTGATGGTAACCCACTCGCTCGAAGTGGCTCGCCGCGCCGATCGGGTGTTGAGCATGGTCGATGGGCAGTTGGTCGAGCATACTTTGGCCGAGGTCGAACTATGAAGTTGCTCTATCGCAGTAGTTTGCGCTATTTACTCCGCCACCCCGCCCAAGTTTTGCTGGCAATTTTAGGCGTGGCCTTGGGCGTAGCGGTGGTAATCGCGATTGATTTAGCCAATGGTAGTGCTCAACGAGCTTTTATGCTCTCCACCGAGAGCGTCACTGGCAAAACCACCGATCAAATTCTGGGGGGTCAAAATGGCTTGCCCAGCGATTTATACGCTCAGCTACGCACTGAATTAGGCTTATCAGCGGTCGCGCCAGTCGTTGATCGCACAATCAGTCTGCCCAATCAGCCAGGCCGTTCATTTCGTTTATTTGGCATCGACCCCTTTGCCGAACAGCCGTTTCGACCCTATTTGGCGACCCTCTTCAATAACCAAACCGATCTGCAGGCGTTGCTGACTGAGCCAAATACTGGCTTAATTTCAGCGCAAACCGCCCAAACCCTTGCCTTGACCGTCGGCCAAACCCTAGAAACGCGAATCGACGGCCAGCGCCGCAATATCAACATTATTGGGTTGATCGCTGGAGGTGATCAATTAAGCCAAGAAGCCTTGGCCGATTTGATTTTAGTTGATATTTCGACCGCTCAAGAATTGGTTGGTCAGCCCGATCGAATTAGCCGCATCGATTTGATTTTGCCCGAGGAGCAACGCAGCGCAATCCTTGAGCAAATTAAGCCGTTGTTGCCTGCTGATGCGACTCTGACGACACCCGCTGCCCGTAGCGAAACCCTGCAACAGATGACCCGAGCCTTTGAACTCAACTTACAAGCACTCAGTTTGTTGGCCTTGATCGTCGGAGTTTTCCTGATTTACAACACCATGACTTTTTCGGTGGTGCAACGGCGCGGTTTGTTTGGTATTTTGCGCTCGTTGGGTGTGACACGGCGCGAACTGTTCAGCCAAATTCTGATCGAGGCCGCCGTGATTGGCACAATCGGGGCAATCCTCGGGGTGCTGTTGGGTATCGTGCTTGGCCGTGGTTTGGTGCGGCTGGTCACCCAAACGATCAACGACCTCTATTTCAGCGTCAATGTACAAAACATTGCGATTGACAACATGCAATTAATTAAAGGCTTTGGGCTAGGCTTGGGCGCAACCTTGATTGCCGCCAGTATTCCAGCGCTTGAAGCTATGTTCTCGCCACCACGCACAGTGCTGCGGCGCTCCTCAATCGAAGAACAAATTCAACGAATCGTGCCCCGCTTGACCTTGGCAGGTTTGATTTTAGCAGGTTTGGGCGTGGCCGTGCTGCAAATTCCATCGCGCAGTTTGTTCCTGAGTTTTTCAGCCATGTTTGGGGTGATCATTGGTTGTGCCTTGTTCACGCCATTTGTCACCTTGCACATGATGCGGCTGCTGCAAATTCCCCTCAATCGCATGTTTGGCTTGCTTGGTAAAATGGCTGCCCGTGATGTCGTTGCCGCCTTGAGCCGCACAGGCGTGGCAATTGCCGCCTTGATGGTCGCGGTTTCGGTCACGGTTGGCGCTGGCACGATGATTGGCTCGTTTCGCACAACGGTCGTGCGCTGGCTTGATCAATCATTACAAGCCGATGTGTTCGTGTCGGCTCCAAGTTTGAGCGCCAATCGCGCTGATACCCCGATTGATCTAGGCTTGGTCGAACAAATTGATCAACTGCCCAGCGTTGCCTCAATGACGACCTTACTAAACTTACGGGTCGAAAGTGAGCTGGGGCCAGTCCAATTAGCCGTCGCCAATTATCAAGATTCCAGTTTGAGCCGTCGGGCTTTGAGCTTCATCACCGATGCGGAGCAGGCTTGGCAAGGCTTCGCCGAGCAAGGGCAAGTTTGGGTTTCCGAGCCATTTAGTTATCGCTATGGGCGAGGGCTGGGCGATAGCATCACCTTACAAACCGAGCGCGGACCACAACAATTTAGCATCGCCGGAGTCTACTACGATTATGCCTCGGATCAAGGCTATATTTCGATGAATCGGCGTGATTTTGCCAAATATTGGGATGTTGATACGGTGCATTCGATCACAATTTGGCTGGCTGAGAACGCTGATAGTGCCACGACGATCAGTCAAATTCAGGCTTTAGCTGCACCAATTCAAGATTTAAAGGTGCAATCGAACCAAGCCTTGCGCCAAAGCACCTTAGAAATTTTCGACCGCACCTTTGCAATCACGGCGGTTTTGCAGCTATTGGCCACAATTGTTGCCTTTATTGGCATTTTAAGCGCATTAATGGCCTTACAATTAGAACGCAGCCGCGAACTTGGAGTTTTACGTGCCAATGGCATGACCCCACGCCAATTGTGGTTGAGCGTGCTCAGTCAAACTGGTTTAATGGGGCTAACCGCTGGATTATTAGCCTTGCCAGTCGGCTTGATTTTAGCAGTCGTGCTGGTCTATGTGATCAATAAACGATCATTTGGCTGGACGATGCAGCTGATTCTTGACCCCAACTTATTGCTGCAAGCCTTAATTGTAGCGGTTGTGGCGGCGCTGTTGGCAGGCTTGTATCCAGCTTGGAAAATGGGTCGTACCTCGCCAGCGTTGGCTTTGCGGGAAGAATAGCATTCGAGCACAGGCGTGCTCAAAAGGAGGCCAATGAGCACAGAAAGCATCTTTGTTATTGCCGGAAGTTTGGTGTTGATTAGCATTGTGGTCAGCACATTATCGGATCGCTGGGGGATTCCGGCCTTGGTGCTGTTTATGGGCATTGGTATGCTCGCTGGCTCTGACGGCCCTGGCGATATCAATTTCGATAATGCGGCAATCGCCCAAACGGTCGGGATTGTCGCGCTGATTTATATTTTGTTCTCAGGTGGCCTTGAAACCCATTGGCATCGAATTCGCGCGGTGATTGGCCCAGGCTTATTACTGGCCAACATTGGGGTGGTGATTAGCGCCAGTATGGTGGCGGTAATCGCGGTTTGGCTCTTCGATTTGCCGCCAGTCGTTGGCTTATTGCTGGGGGCAATTATCTCCTCAACCGATGCAGCAGCAGTGTTCAATGTGCTTCGAACGCGCGGCGTGCGACTACCTGAGCCAGTTGAATCGCTGATTGAGCTAGAATCAGGCAGCAACGATCCAATCGCAGTGTTTTTAACGATTGGGCTGACGAGTTATCTGACCAGCAACGGCCATTCGGTGGGAGCATTGGCCATCGAGTTTGTGCTCGAAATGGTTTTAGGAGTGGTGATTGGTGGGCTTGGTGGCTATCTGATCACATGGTTGATCAATCGGCTACGCCTGCAAGATGGGCTTTATCCAGTTTTGACCTTATCGATGACGATTATGGTCTATGGGGCTGCCGTCTTAGTTCATGGCAATGGCTTCTTGGCGGTATATGTGGCAGGTTTGGTGGTTGGCAATCGGCCAATTATTCACCGCCGCAGCTTAATTCGCTTTCACGAGGGGATTGCATGGCTCATGCAAATTGCCATGTTCTTAACCTTGGGATTGCTGGTTTACCCATCACAACTTGTGCCATTAATTGGCAAAGGCCTCTTATTGGCAATCTTTTTGATGTTTGTAGCGCGGCCAATTAGCGTGATTGTTGCGCTGGGCTGGACGCGCTTTAAGCTGCGCGAACGCTTAATGATTAGCTGGGCTGGGTTGCGGGGAGCAGTGCCAATCGTTTTGGCCACATTTCCATTAATTGCCGGAGTGCCCCAAGCCAATGATTTGTTTCATTTAATCTTCTTTGTGGTATTAGCCTCAGTCACGGTGCAAGGCATGAGCATCAGTTGGGTGGCTGATCGGCTAAAACTCAATTCGCATGATATTCAAATCAACAGCATGCCCTTGGATTTTATTCCTGAGATCAGCCCTGGGAGTACGGTTTACGAAGTGGTTGTGCCTGATGATGCTCGTTTAGCTGGGCGCAACATTATGGAATTGCAACTGCCACGCGGCGCGTTAGTTGTCTTGATTCGGCGTGGGCGTGAGACGATTGTGCCAAGCGGCAATACGCGGGTTCAAGCCAACGATAAAATTCTGATGTTGGCTGATCAACAGGCACTTGAGGTGATTAACCAACGTCTGAACATTGCCAACCAAACCGCTTAAATCCAAACACTGACCCCTTGCTCAAACGTCTGGGCAAGGGGTCAAATCGGCTATTGCTCGATCACGGTAATGGCTTCGGCGGGCGTTTTCTCACCATACATCACCATCATCAAACCGGGGAAATAGCGATTCATCAAGTGAACTGATGGATAAATCGCGTTACGAATCCAAATAAAGGTCAGGGTTTCATCTTCAAAATCTAGGCTACTCTTGAAGCGCACTTCACCATCACTAAAATCAAGCTCGAAATTCCCAATATGCAAGCCATAATTAGCCCGAATCAAATATTCGGCCACTAATTGGCGCTTATCTTCAGGAACTTTCATGGGAGCATAGGCATAAATCAATAATTGTTCTTGTTCAAGCTTAATTTGGGCCAAACAACGAATATCAACATTTGCGCCTTGATAATGCATGCGATAGGCTGGACGATCTTCGACACGTTGCGGAAACCAGCCATCTTCTTCAAGAAACAGCCCTAAAGTGCTGAAACCACGCCAGCCAGCGGCCTGTTCATGTTCTGGGTCAAGTTCAGGACGGTATTCTGGTTCTTCCATGAGCCACCTCGCATTGAGCATAACACACAGCAACGCTGTGCTACACCGGTTTCTTGCACATTATACCTGAGCAGATCGTCCATGTCATTGGTCTTTCTGCTGATACTATAATGCCTGGCTGTGTCAAGGGCTGTCGCAAGCATGAGCGCACATAGAAACAGCGCAACCAAAACGACTATAAAGCATCAAAGCTCTATGGAGATTTCCCAATGATCGTCTATCAAACTACCCTCGAGCAAATTCGATCAATCATTAAGGCTCAAGCAAATTTTGATATTATCGATTCAATTTATATTCAGAATATTGAATTAGCAGCGATTAATGCTATCCAGCTGCCAATTATCCGCCAGATAATGCAAACGCATAGTATCAACCTGAATGGATTATATTTGTTCAAGCCAATTCATTTGTTCACGCCTAGTATAAATTTTGATCAACTGGCTGAATCAAGTCTGCTTGCTCAACCGATCAATCGGCCAAATACGATCATCGATAAACAAGGTATTGATTATACAATTTGGCTTGAATCGGAAGCTAGTACTGAAGAATTTCACGCTCAATTTAATAACACACTCGATGCAATTAATATGAGTGTCATATTTGTTGATGGCGATGAGTTTGCATTTACAGTTGAAACATTTGATTTCTTCTATCTTCAATTGAATAATGCTGATGAAATAGATCTGTTTGAAGCTCCTGATATTTTGATCAGCAGCCTTGATCGGCCAACCATCGAACTGATGGTTGCAGATATGATCAAACACCAGCAATTCGATGATCGATTTTTATCGAGCGTAATTTAGGTTAATTTGCTTACGTGCTAGCACCCAAATACTACCACGCAACTCCTTGATTATGACAGATTAGCGGTGAAGATCCTGATCGTGATAGGCCCACAGCACATTAACCACTGTCCATTGATCGTTGATTTTAACCAGATGCATATAATCGATCCACTCGTCAGCGGTAAGTTTCACGCTGGCAACGCTCGCTTGGACATCTAAAATTTCAACCGTTTTGCGCGGCGTTGCGGGAAATTTATCGCCAGCTCGATTATAACTTTCGGCCAGCAAAATCATTTCCTCGGCGCTGGCTTCACGCAAATATTGTTTGCCAGTGCCACGATGCGTCCAGAATGTGCGTTTGACCATGCGTGGATGAATACTGCGCTGCATTTGCGCAGGATCAAGGTTGTGCTGAGATTCCAGATAATCCAAGGCTGCTTGCTGAATCGCTGCGATATCGTCGATTGATGAGCTGTGGTGCATTCTATACTCCGCTTGTTCAGAAAAACTAGTGCTTCACCCATGAAGCATTAGTAGTCTAGTAGCCCAAGCACGAGCATGTCAATCGGTCGTTGGCATGATTGCATTTAAAGCAAAAGCCAGCGATCAACAATTGATCGCTGGCTTGAGGCTGAATGCTTATTCGGTAACGTCGATTGGAGCGCCTGCTGGTGGGGTAAAGAAGTCGGCAGGATATGAACCATTGACTTCAAACACACTGTATTCTGATTCAACGAACAAGTCGCCGTTGGTCTCGAAATATTCCGATTTCAACACCACAAATAACTCATCGTCGATCCAGAATTTGAGCCGCGTATTGGCTTGGTCACTATCGCCACCAATGATACATTCGATCACCAAGGCATTGCGACCCAGCAGGCTTTCTTGACCAACGGTTGAAAGCTGATCGCCTGGTTGGGCGCACAAACCATCGTTTTGACCATTCGAATCGATTGAGGAAGTTGGATTGGGAATCACATACAACGCCCCATCCAATTCGCTTGAACTGAACTGCGAGACCGTGCCATCAACCACATTGGGCTGGCCGGCTGGCGAGATCCAAGCCCACGCATCGTCGCCATTCATAATTTGGGTTTCGTATTGTTCGGGGGTATTAGCACCGCTGGGCCAAATAATTTCTTTGCGTAATTTATTTGGTTGCTGCACCCAAATTTTTTCGCTGACTACGCTACCAGTTTCGGGCACATGGGTTTCGAGTACGCCATGCAGCGAATCAATTCCCGTCAAGCCAAAAGCGGTTACTTGTTCGGCACGCCGCAAGGCCTCCTTGGCACTCACCTGATTGACTTGGCTAGGCAGTAAGCCAAAACCAAGCGCCGCCAAGGCCACCCCACACGCGGCGATCATGGCTGGCCGCAACCAACCAACCCGCCGCGTTGCTTGGGGCTTAAGCGCAACTTGGGCTTGAATTGGCTTGAGCAAATTGAGCGAACCTTCGGGTACTTCATGTTCAGCGACGCTGGCGAGTGCTTGTGAAATATGTTTATCGTTATGCATTGCAGACTCCTCGACTACACAGATTCATTAATGATGGGGGCTAAGAGCCGACGTAACCGTTCGCGAGCGCCGAACAAGCGTTGTTTGATTGCGCCTGCGCTAGTGGCGGCATCATCGGCCATTTCGGCCTCGCTCATTCCAAGGTAATAGCGCTGCACAATCGCTGCTCGTTGCAACGGCGTTAGCTGGTTCAAAGCTTGGATAACGCTTTCGCGCAGCGCATCTTGCTCCAACAAGGCCTCTGGTTGAGGTTCGTTGCTCATTAATTCTTCGAACAATACCAAACCAGCAGCGTTTGATTGATCAAGTGAGCTTTGGCGTTCGCGACGTTGGGCATCTTTGAGTGCATCGTTCAATACAATTTTCATAAACCACGGGCCAAAAGCGCGTTGGCTATCAAATTGTTGGATGCGCTGCACCACCCGCAGAAAAGCCGATTGAACAATATCTTCAGCAGCAGCCCGATCGCGGACAACCAAGATCGCTGCGCGGACAGCCTGATATTGATAGTGGTGAACAAGGGGGGCTAGCCCAGCGATATCACCTTGTTTGAGTCGAGCTATAGCTTCGTGATCGTGCATATCCTTCCTTTCAGCCAATTGTTGAGTGCGCCCTCACTAGTTATATCCAAGCACAGGCTAAAAAGTTAGGCCACAGCAAAGAGAGCATAGAACATAGAGCATAGAACAAATCAAAAGGCAAAAGCCGAGGCGCAGAGTATTTGATCCACGAAGTGCACGAAGGACACGAAGGGGGTAAAGAACAGGAATTTGAGGCAACAATGCAGTGTTCAGCCATTTGGCATACCAACATAATCAAATAAATCTGTGCTCATCTGTGGCTAAAAAATAGAGCTGGGCGCTCTTCGTGGTCTCGTTCTGCTTAGCAAATCAGGATTGAACAATCACAGCATGGCAGCTAGAATACGATCCTGAATAGATCATCACTCCCTGCAAGGAGCCTGCATGCGGTTGGTTAGTCTGCCAGTCAATCGTGCGTTACGCCCATTGATTCGTTCGATCATATTGCATCAATCGCATGAAGCCGCAGCCACGGCCTATCCGGTCTTGCCAACACCATTTCCGGTGGCTGGAATCCAATATCAAGGGCGTTTGGCCGTACATCAGCAGCCAATAAATACGTTTAAACGTTTAAATCGCCTAGGCTTGACGGGATTACAATCAACAATTCGCCAATTTCAGCCCGACCAACAAACCCAAACAATCTTGCTGGTTTTTCAACCGTATGGCGTGTTTGCCAGTTTCAAGCATACAATGGCTGATTTGCACGATCAGCATGTGCCATTGCACGAATTTATAGCCGCGAGTCAGCTCGAATATCTGATTGAGCAAATCGACACGCTAGCCTTACAATCAGCCGATCTAACCAGCGTTGCCGAACTAATTAGTCAATTTGTATATGATCAACTCATGCCACAAGCATACTCGCCCCACGCTAGCCTCATCAATGCGGTAAAGATTCTGCTTGCATCCAAGGGCACATATCCGATTAGCCAGCTTGCGCGTGAGGTCAACCTCAGTCGGCGACAACTAGAACGGCTATTCAACCAGCAAATTGGCTTGCAACCAAAGGCTTATGCCAGCTTAGTCCAATTTGATCAGGCGATGCGCTCATTGGCCAAACGTGATTCTTGGGCCAGCCTCGCCCATGATTCAGGCTACGCAGATCAGGCCCATTTTATTCGCCAATTTGCCTCCCGCGTCGGTCAATCGCCAGCAGCCTATGCGGCCAGCAGCAAGGATGTCGCATTTCTTCAATCATTGCTACTGGCTGAGAACTAAACTAGCTCCATAGCATTCAGTTATGGAGCAACACCATGGCAACGTTTGATCAAACCCTGCTACAAGCCTGTGCCGAGAGCACCCTCAACGGAACCTTACCCTTTCCCGAGGTGATTCAGCGACTAAGCCCAAGTGTCGAGCAATATCATGTTGATCTGATTCGGCTTGAAATGACCTACTATGGTCATCAAGGCCAAAGCTTCGTCTATCGATTAAGCCTAAACGAGCTGCCAGCAATTGCCAACCAACTAGATTTAGTCGCCTTTCAAACAGCTCTCAAGGCATCGCAACGCGGCGAAATCAGCTATCCCACATTTTTGCAGCAAAGCATGGCCGCAGGAGTCAGTAGTTATTTCGTTTTCCTCAGCGGGCGCTTGGCGATCTATGTTGGCCGCAACGGAGCCTATTCAGTCGAGCCATTTCCAGCACAACCATAACCTAGCTTTTGGCAATTGAATACAACAGCGCGGGCGAGCCATCGAGCACCAGCTCGCGCTCCAAGTGCATGCCCATTTTTTCAGCTACCCGAATTGAAGCAGCATTTTCGGGGATTGGTAAGCAAATTAAACGATCAAATTTAAGCTGATCAAACCCATAGGCAACAATTGCTTGAGCTGCCTCGGTTGCCAAACCCTGCCTCCAATAAGCTCGATCGAGCAAATAGGCTACTTCAACTTCTTGGCGCTCGTCGATCACCCATGGCAGTAAACCACAGCGCCCAATGAATTCTCCAGTTGGTTTATAAATCGTTGCCCACAAGCCATAGTCATAGTCGCCGTAATAAACCTTGATAATCCAATCAAGCTCGGCTTGAGTTTCGGCGCGACTCAACACACCCTCAGGGAAGTGCTCACGAATAATCGGATCACGATACAGTCGGAATAATGCCTCAAGATCATCAGGGGTTAATTTGCGCAATATCAAGCGCTCAGTTTCCAGAATTTGCCGATCATCTGCCATCGTTGCCACTCCTTTAACGAATCAACGGAATGCTAACAGGCTTGGCGCTGCGGCAAATCAATCGCTTGATGGAGCTTTAACCGGGCAACCCGCCCTTCATGCTATAATCTGTAGCAGGTTGCAGCCCAACGGTGTAGTGAGGAATTACGGCGATGAATCAGCTTGGTCGGCTTAAACGGGTTCCCATTCATGATGCTTGGCGGCAGGCAGCCAGCCATTTTACCCACTGGCTCACCCAAGCCGAAAATATCGCCCAGCTCAACACTGCCACCAACCTCGAATTACGCTTTGAAGCACTCAACAAGGGCACTGGCAATTTACGCCAAAGCTTGGTGTGCTACGATCAACGCACCGAAACCAAGGTCTTGATCGAAAATCAATTAGCTGGCAGCGATCATGCCCATCTTGGGCAATTACTTACCACCGCTAGCACGGTCAAAGCTACAATTTTAATTTGGATTGCTGAACATTTTACGCCTGAGCATCGCGCTACGATCGAATGGCTCAATCAACAAACCCTGCCTCATTTGTTATTTTTTGCGATTGAGCTAGAGTTATGGCAAATTGATGATTCGCCCTTTGCCCCACACTTCAAGCTGATTTGCAAACCAGCCGATTGGGAATTAGCAATCACCAACGAGCCATTTCCAGCAGCGCCGCCCGCTCCGGCCAACCCCAGCAAAAATATTTATTTAGGCTATTGGATGCGCTTTAATGCCATGTTACGTGAGCGCAATAGCCACCTTAGCGCTAAAAAACCGCATTCTGAGCCAAGCACCAGCTTTGCCTTAGGCCGTGCCGATTGCAGCTTACAAGCAGTCTTGAATCAACGCGATAATTGGATTGGCGTAGCGGTAATGCTCAGTGGGATTTCAGCCAAGCTGCGTTTTCGTTGGTTGCGCCAACAACGGGTGGCAATTGAGCAACAATTAGGGGTTGGCCTCGAATGGCGCGAAAATCCTTTGACGAAAGAATATCAAATTTGGCTGATTCGGCGCAATGCCAATTTGCACGATCATCAGCAATGGGGTGATCATCACGTTTGGATGATCGATACCCTCGAGCGTTTTTACCGCGTGTTTACGCCACTGCTCAAACAACTCTACATTCGCAACGAGCCTGAGCATAGTTGATGTTCAACTTAGCGCCGCCGGCTTTGCAAATACTCAGTGCCACGGCTAAAGGCTTGGGCCAAGGTTGCAGCCGTATCAATCACCGAAAGATCTAGTTGTAAATTAACTAAGGTTTCGGCCATATCAGGGCGAATCCCCGCCAAAATTACCCGTGCACCCAGCAATTGAGCCGCATGCGAAGCACTGATCAAGGCTCGCGCAACTGATTGATCGACAACTGGCACACCTGTAATATCCATAATTACAACTTTAGCTTGTTGTTGTTCAATCGCTTTGAGCAAGGTTGCATTAATATCGCCAGCCCGATTGGCACTAAATTCACCCACCAACGGCATCACCAGCATATGTTTGGTAATTGGAATGGTCGGCATGCTCAGGCGGCGCACAGTTTCAAGCAAGCGTTCTTGTTCAACATTTTGGGCTTGCACCTCAGCCAAAGCCTGATTCAACTCGCCAGTTCTGGTAACAACCAAGCTTTCAAGCTCTTCATTCATTTTGGAAAGCCGTGTTTGCGAGGCATTTAGGCCAACCACCATCGTATTGAAGGCCTCGCCAAGGCTAGCTAATTCGTCGCGGGTGTTGAGGTGCACCGGAGTATAGGCATTGGGATCATCGGTAAAACGGGTGACGCTTGCATATAATTTTTGAACTGGCAAGGCCAATCGCCGACCAACATACCAACCAATCGCCGCCACAATCGGCAAGGCAATCCCAATCACAATCAACAAACTAATTGCCAACGTTTGAACATTACTATAAATAACCTCAAGTGGTCGTTCGACGATCAAAATCCAATCGGTAGGATCAAGCGAGGTGCGCACGCCCAAAACTTCTTCGCCAAAGGGGCTACGATAGGTTTCAATCGAATTGCCAGTTTGCAGCAAGGGTAAGCTGGATAAATCTTGATTCTCGATCAGTGCTTGGGTATTGGCGGCACTAATTAATTGGCCTTGTTGATTGATCACCAACACCCGCATTTGAGCGGCTGATTCAATCCGCGAAGTCGTTTCCCAAATCCGATCCATGCTAATATCAGCGACCAGAATTAATTGGGCGTTGGCATTGCCTAAAATTGGCAAAGCCATCCGAAAGTGCGGCACCTCGCTGGGGGCAAGTGGCAAGGAGAGCGCTTGCAAGGGCGCAGGGTTTTCAATTGCAACTTGGCGATTTCGCACCATTTGCAATAATGGTGCGCCAGCCAACGATTCGGGCATGC
Source organism: Herpetosiphon gulosus (assembly GCF_039545135.1). Lineage (NCBI taxonomy): Bacteria > Bacillati > Chloroflexota > Chloroflexia > Herpetosiphonales > Herpetosiphonaceae > Herpetosiphon > Herpetosiphon gulosus. The sequence goes on from NZ_BAABRU010000003.1 coordinate 161,580, forward strand.
GCACGCCACGCAAGCGGGCCGCCACGGCGATTCGTTCACCATTCAGATTATAGACACCAACTTCAGAAAAACTTGAGCCAAACAGCACTTGCGAACCTAGTTGCAAATCGCTCAACTGACTAGGATTACCATTATTTCCAAGCGTTTCAGCAGCGCCGCGCAACTCATCCATACTATTAAGCACAAAGCGCCGATAATCTTCAGCTGCTAGGTTGGTGAGCGCCACTTGTTGATTTTGCGCCGAACGCTGTTGCGCTCGATAGCTAATCGTCAAGGCGATTGCCCAAACCGCTAATAACGGCAACAACGCCGCAAGCAAGATAATCCAGGTAACTCGTTGGCGAACCCGTGCCCGCATATGTATTCCTATCTCTGCTGAAATGTTGCTTTGCGACGTTGGATCGAACGAAGTGCTCACATCGATTTAGGGCAATTGACTGGGATCAAGTTTATCCAGAAAGGTAAAAGCTCCTCGCTCAATTTTGACAAACAAGACGGTTTTATTAACTTCACGTTCAGGCGTAAAGACAATTGCACCAGTTACCCCTTCGTAGGTTTGGGTCGCCGCCAAAGTATCGCGAATCGCGCTTGAACTGGTGTTTGGGCTGCGTTTGAAGGCATCGATCAACAAATTAGTAGCATCGTAGGTTGATGAAGCTACAACGTCGGGATCAATCCCGTGAGCATTGCGATACTCGCGAATAAAGTTCTGAACAATTGACCGTGGATCATTGCGCGAAAAATCGGTTGCCAGAATCACGCCTTCAACATCGCTACCACCAAGATCGACCAACGACGGCGAATCCAAGCCATCGGAGCCAATAATGGGCAAGGTAATGCCTGCTTGGCGAACTTGCTTAATGATATCAGCACTTTGGGCATAATAACCAACCAAAATCAAAGCATCAGCTGGTTTGGCCTTAATTATCGCAATCTGGCTGCTAAAATCAGTAGCATCGCTGGCATATTCGCTGGTGCTAACGATCGTCGAGTGGTTGGCTTGGGCGGTTTTGGTAAAAGCCTCGGTGATGCTCCGCCCATAATCATTATTAATATTCAGCACATGGAAATTACGATAATTGAGCTTAGTCGTGGCATAAACCGCTAATGCTTTACCCTGAACGGTTGTTATATAAATGACCCGAAAGATCATCGGGCCAGTTTTGGTAACTTCGGGATGAGTAGCATAGGCCGCCAACATTGGGATGCCAGCTTGTTGAAAGACAGGGGCGGCTGCGCGGGTGGTACTGCTGTAGGAGCCGCCAATCACGGCGCGAACTTTATCTTCAGTAACGAGTTTTTGAGCCACCGTAATTGCTTGATTGGGATCAAGTTGATCGTCATAGGTCACCAACTCGAAGGTTTTGCCAGGCACAGTTTGGTTGGCATTGGCTTGATCAATCGCCAATTTCGCAGCATACATCGAGTGCGTGCCATCACTGGCACTGTTGCCGCTCATTGGGCCAAAAAAGCCGATTTTGATCGTCTCGGCTTGGGGCTGAGAAGTACCCCCACAAGCACTAACGAAGGCCAAACCTATGATTACAAGCATCCCCAATGCGGCTCGTTTTAGCATGTTCAAGACTCCTCCATGTGCTACCACATGGCTTAGTAGGCCACTACCCAAGAACAATGTTAATTTACTCACCCTGCTGCATGGCCAGTGTAACACAGAACATGTCAAATGGGCAGTTGAGTTTTGGCGTGAATTTTAAGCTTTTCACGACCCTGTTTGGCTATTGAGCAACTAGGAGTATTAGGCTAATTGGTAGATGTAATGGCTCATTGGGTTGGCAATGATGACTATCCCTCACCCCCAGCACCTCTCCCACTGCGGCGGGTGAGGGGAGCACTCCCGAAGCGGTTCCCCTCGCCTCGCGGGCGGGAGAGGGGGTCAGGGGGTGAGGGCATGCTGGCCGTTGCTAAGGTTATAAACCATTACAGGTAGACGCTGCTGATTGGCTATGGTAGACTTGCGCCGCAAGCCCAATTGAAACGCCGCATCCGAAGGAGTGTGCCATGTCTCAGGCATTAACCTATGCTAGTTATTTAAATATTGATGAACTTTTGGCCTTACAAACGCCACGCAGCCATGGCCCCGAACACGACGAATTATTGTTCATCGTGATTCATCAGGTTTATGAGTTGTGGTTTAAGCAGATTTTGCACGAACTTGATTATTTGGGCGATCTACTCCGCGCCAACGATACAGGCCGCGCCAACCAAAGCATCCGCCGCATTTTAACGATTCTGAAAACCATCGTGGCCCAAGTCGATGTGATGGAAACCATGACTCCCCTGCAATTCAATGCCTTTCGCGGCTCGCTCGAATCGGCCAGTGGCTTTCAATCGCTGCAATTTCGCGAGATTGAATTTGCCCTTGGCTACAAACGTCCAGCAATTTTGCAACACTTTGCCGCATTAGCAAGCCATGAACGGCTTGAACAACGCTACCAAGAACCAAGCCTATGGGATAGCTTTTTGCACTATCTTCAGCTGAATGGCTACGCCATCCCCAGTGAGCAAATTGGGCGTGATGTAACCCAAGCACTGGCAGCATCGCCCGAAATTCAGGCGATTTTGATCACGGTGTATCGCCAAAATCCCTTGGTCAGCAACCTCTGCGAACGTCTGATCGATCTTGACGAGGGCTTTCAAGAGTGGCGTTATCGCCATGTTAAAATGGTTGAACGCACGATTGGCATGAAGCAAGGCACTGGTGGCTCAAGTGGTGCAGCCTATCTTGCCAGCACGATTAAGCCATTCTTCCCCGATTTATGGGCAATTCGCGCCGATTTATAGCCATGAAAATGCCCTGACCATTTGTAAATCAGGGCGTTTTATAGTATGTCAGATTAACGTCGAGCTAACGGCACATAAACCCGAATATTGCTTGGAATTTGATAATCGATGCGTGGGCCATAGTGGGGCAGCGACTGACCCAATTCAAATGCACCTAAATCGGGCTGCCCATCGGTCACAAATGGATCATTGAGATTGGCAATTACTGCACCTTTATTGATCGCCACTGAACTGCTTTGCAAACGTAAATCGGCTTCGCCAATCGGCGAGGCCACATCGACTGAGGCTGGCAGGCTGGCATTGTAGACATCATTGAAACTCACAGTTACGCCATGGGTTTCAACCCCAATTGCCTGCAAATTGCTCAGCCGCAAATAGCGCACATTATTCCATTTGAAATCGGGAGCTGAGGGCGAATCGCTGGCGTGGTTGGTTCCCCAGCCGTTGTAATCCACATCGCGAAAGCCTTCGTCGGCAATCGTCATAAATTCAAAGGCATAGCGCGTACCCAACATAAAATTATTACGAATAATTGTATTGCGCCATTGCTGACCATCATCACTCAGCGCGTTACCGATTCGCGCCGAGCTATTGTGGGCAATAAACAAGCCAGTTGGTTGATTGTGTAGTTTGAATGGTGCGCCAGCAATATTAAAAAAGTTATTCCGAAACAGATAGGCAGGCCCACCATAAATTGGCTGAATGCTGACTCCAGTCCGAGCATTGGTCACGCGATTATTCCAAACTCGCGTATTGGCTTGGTTATAATCGATCTCAATTCCATCATCAACGCAAAATGCCGCTTCGTTATGGTAAATATCTTGACCATAGCTGCTTTGGGCGTTCCATGGCTGCACCGAGATACAATCGCCAAAATTCATCACGCTGTTATAGGCCACAACATTGCCAGTGCCGCGTAAATCGAGGCCGCGCTCGCTGGGAATGCCCGTGCCTGGCCAAGTAGTACGACCACTAATCACATTATCAATCACAGTTTGGTTGTATTCTTGATGGGTTTGGCGACGGTTGTAGATGCCAAAGCCAACATCACGAATCAGGTTGCGGCTAATCAGAATGTCGTGAGTATGCTGAGCATCGATCCCCCAAGCCCCATTTTGAATCGTCAAGTTCTCTAAGATCACAAAGCCAAGGGTTTGGTTGCTCTCGCCAAGGGTTACCACGCCGCGCGTCGTATTAGCTCCATCAATAATCGCCTTACGATTGAGCGGTCCGCTGATTCGAATTGGTTTGGCTTGAGTTCCACTGATCAAAATCTGGAAGGGTTGATAGGTTCCTGCTGCCAAGGTGAAGGTATCGCCTGGCTCAGCATTATTAACCGCCGTTTGAATACCTTGATACGGATTGCCAAACGAGCCATCGCCGCCACCATTGCCTGGAACCACAAAACGCGTGCGCACAGCTGGCCCAAAATCTGTTAGGCTACGGGTGCGCTTGGTGATTGTGCGGCTTGTGCCACCACCATCAGGATCGGTTAGGGTAGCCCGTAATTCATATTCATCTCCAGCAGTGAGCCACATTGCGCTGGCTGCATGATAATTGCGATTGAGCGTTTCGCCCTCAACGATCGTACTGGGATTGGCTCGCATGGCCGGAGCTGCATTGCGCCAAGTTGAACTACCAACCAAACGATATTCCAAGGTTAGCGTGCTATTGCGATTGGTATCGCCACTAATCGCCCACGAGACCCCAATGTGGGCAAAGGTTGCGTCGGCGCGTAACTCGCCTGCCACGACCGCACTTTGGGGTGCGGCCACACCAATTTGCATTAGTAACAAACCCAAAAAAAGAGCTATAACAATTGCTTTCAAGCCTGCCTCCTTAAAAATCAACAATAATTAGGCAATGAGGGCAGGATTATAGCATGTAAAGGTTGAAGTTAAAACAAAACAACGTGAGCAATACTCACGTTGTTTTTGGCGGGAAGGGAGGGATTCGAACCCTCGGAGGGTGTGACCCCTCGACGGTTTAGCAAACCGTTGCTTTCGTCCACTCAGCCACCTTCCCGTATCTATGGTGGAGGAGCAGGTGGGATTCGAACCCACGAGGGCTTTGACACCCTAACTATTTTCAAGACAGTCGCCTTCAACCGCTCGGCCACTGCTCCGGACGAAATCTCATTCAGTTGTTACGAGGCGTAAGTATAGCAGCAAAGCACTTGTTTGTCAAATTCGCTACTTCTGGCTTACTTAGCACGATTTATGTAATGCACGCGATTCTCGATAATTCTTTGGCCCATTTTAGTAACTAAACGTGAACTAAGCGTGCTGAGTTTAACCATCAGAGTTTGCTGCCGAAGATTCATAGCTGGCTTGTTCGCTGGTTCACCTCAATTATACCAACGCTCTAAGCTTAAAAGCTGTTCGTTCCATCCAAATTGGGGCAAACTAACGCTTAGCTTAATGCTCAACTGCTCCTTCAAATTAGCTATTTTTAATCATATTTATACTAATTTAAACTTTTTATTAAGAAAAACTCTTGACAAGGCTAGCTGGTCATGCTAAGTTCTTCATAATTTCACTGGAATAACAAAGGTGAAATATACGAATCAATTCAATCTTATCAATGGTGATGGGCAATTGAAGCGTAGATTAAGGAGACTCCATGAAATTTCCACAACTAAACCCATCAAGGCTAAGCAAGTTGTTGTTAGCACCACTCTTGATTAGCGCATTTTGGGGCAGCATGGTCAATCCACAGGCTGGGATGGCACGTCAATCATTTGCTAATTCACAGGCGAGCCTTGCTCAGAGTTGCAATTTTACCGATTGGGTTGCAGGCAAGCAGTATTACACGGGCAATATTGTGCGCTACAATGGCAATTATTATGTGGCTGAGCACGATAATCCAGGCTATGATCCAACCGTCAGCACCTGGTATTGGGAGCCGACGAGTTGCGGCGGTGGTGGCGGTGGCGGCGGCAGTTGTAGCTACACCGATTGGGTGGCTGGCCGTCAATATTACACCGGTAATATTGTGCGCTACAACGGCAGTTTCTATGTGGCCGAGCACGATAACCCAGGCTACGACCCAACCATCAGTACATGGTTCTGGGAGCCAACCACCTGTGGTGGAACTAACCCACCACCACCAACCCCAACTCCACCACCAAGCACCTGTACCTACAGCGATTGGGTGGCAGGCCGTCAATATTACACCGGCAATATTGTGCGCTACAATGGCAGTTTCTATGTGGCCGAGCACGATAATCCAGGCTATGACCCGAGCATCAGCACCTGGTTCTGGGAGCCAACCACCTGTGGCGGAACCAACCCACCACCACCAACGACGGGCTTTAGTTCAATCGTTAGCAAAGCCCAATTCGATCAAATGTTCCCTAATCGCAATCCCTTCTACACGTATGAAGGTCTGGTTCAAGCCGCAGCCTTTTATCCAGCTTTTGCGGGCACTGGCTCGACCGAAACCCGCAAGCGCGAAGCCGCCGCTGCTTTGGCCAACTTTGCCCACGAAACTGGCAACTTTGTCCATGTGACTGAAATTGCCCAAGGCGAATATTGCCAAAATAGCGCCCAATGGCCCTGCGCTCCCGGCAAACGCTACTTTGGGCGTGGCCCAATTCAATTGAGCTGGAACTACAATTATGGTTTGGCTGGCCAAGCATTAGGTCTGAATTTGCTCAACGATCCTGATATGGTCTCGCGTGACCCCGCCGTAGCTTGGAAAACCGCCTTGTGGTATTGGATGACCCAACGCGGCCCAGGCTCGATGACTCCTCACGATGCCATGGTCAATGGCAATGGCTTCGGCGAAACCATTCGTAGCATCAACGGCTCGTTGGAATGCAACGGTGGTAATCCAGGTCAAGTCCAAAGCCGCGTCAGTTCATACCAAACAATCACCAACATTCTTGGGGTAAGCCCAGGCAACAACCTGTATTGCTAAATTAAGAGCATCCCAATCCGCCAGATCGAGTAACATCGATCTGGCGGATTTTTTAATTCTCGGCATTGAGAGTGATTTAGCATATCAGAACCTGTGCACATTCACAGCGGCTATGCTATAATCTACTCACAAAATAGAACATTTGTTCTATTTTGAATTTAAAGAAAGATGGCAGGAGGTTTTATATGCAAATGGATCAACGCACTGTTGAGTTATGGCAACGCATCTTGGATTGGCTCAGACTGAACTATCCTGAAGGCTTGCAATATCGCCATGATCCAGTTGATTATGCCCAAATTGCTGCTGCTGAAGCGACTATAGGAATAGAGTTGCCTTTGGCGTTTACAACAACGTATATGCTGAATAGTTATCAAGGCGGCATTCCGATCTGCTGCTATCCAGGGTATGAATGGTTTTCATTGGCAGATTGTGTTGAATCGTGGCAATGGAGATGTGACAATGCGACACCTCGCGAAAACGATTTGAGCGAAAATGGCCCAATTTGGCATAAATGGGTCGCAGAAGAAAGCGTATGGATTGAGGGGCCAATCAAATTAGGCATCAATTCGGAACTGCGTATACCATTCATGTCGAGCAATGGCAATATTGATCTCTATTTAGATTATGATCCCGCGCCGGGCGGAGTTAAAGGCCAAGTTATTTCGATCGATCCGCAAGGTTGTACTTGGCTTGTTTTAGCGCCATCATTTGAACAATGGCTCGAAAATTTCATTACAAAATTAGAAGAAGGCCATTTTCAAGTCGGCGAATATGGCCTTGAGTGTCTTGATGAGGCTCGATCTAGCAATCAAACAATGATTATGCCCGAATACTTACGCAATATCAGGATTGAACCCTATCGACCCTCGCCGATTGAGCACATCACGCTTGAAACAAAGCCCCTCAACCAACCGATTGAGGTAACTGGGCGAATGTGCAGCATTATGGGAATTGGCTCGGATATTGTTATCTTCGATTTTGATATCGATGGAATTAGTGAGCGCCAGAAGATTGGGGCAAATGCGACCCAAACCTATGGTTTTGGAACAATTCAATGTGGCAACTATGCCCATCTTCGGCTTGTTCGCTACGACCAACAAATTCCTGATATCGACTACTACCTTAAAGATTCTGTCATTCAATGGTTTGTTGTTAGTTATATATTAACGCAATAGCAGAGGAGCTAGTGATGGGTATTCGTCAATCGTTCGTTCGCATAACCGCCGAAGAACTTACTGAGCTAGAGCAACTAGAAGGCAATGGAGCGCCTTCACCAGAAATGCTTGCTAACGAACCAGCTGATGAAGATCTATACCATGCCTATTGGCTCAAGGTTGATCCCCTATATCGGGTTCGTTTTCAACACGACCGCTGGCCAAGCGATGATCAGGATCAACAGGAGTTGTACGCATTCACCTTAGAAAAAGGCTATTGGGAATTACTAGGCCGATTAATGAAGCAACTGGTTCGCGAACAAGTAATTAATCAGTGGCCATTTACTGAAGACTATCCAGTCCATATTGGTGATTTATGGCCTGGCTACAGTCATGTCTACCTTATTTTCCACCATGAGCTTGCGCCACTTCTAGATATGCTGCAACAATTTCCTTATGCGCAGCTTAAACAACGGTTTGATAACGAATTTGTTGAATATATAACAATGACTGACCAAGAGAAGCTCAACGTATATGAGGCAATTCGCGATGATTTAGATAGTATTCGAATCATGGCGCAACAAGCGCATGCTGCCAACGAATCAATTATTTGGTATATTAGCTAAAATTATTTTTTGAGAGGAATATGTCATGAGCGAAAGCAACGATCTTTTCTACTTCAATGAAGGCCAAGTTTGGCGCTACCACACCCGCCCCAACGAGCCAGAATCGGCGATTTTAATCAACAAAATCGAGTATCACTCAGGCTTGGGGGCAATTTTCCATATCAGCATCGCTGGGGTGCAGGTCAAAAATCCCCATGGCGACGAGCCACTCACCCAGCTTGACCACTTTCCGGTTATTGCAGCAAGCCTTGAGCAAAGTTTAACCGAGTTGGTCGATACCAATGTGGATAACCCAAGCTACCTTGAGGGCTATCAATCGTGGCGCGAAGGCTTTGTCCAAGGCAAGGCTGGCGTTTTTAATATTCCCATCGATCAAATTATTAACGTCGTTGAAGAGGCGATCAATCAAGCTTGATCGATCCACGAAGGACACGAAGAGCACGAAGGAGCGAGGGTTCAGGGATCAGTTATCAGGGGCAGTTTAAAATCATATAGCATCTGATCCCTCGCCGCTAAATCCTGAAGCCTCATGTTCTCTACACCTCTGCGTTAAACATTGGCGATTTTGACTTTTGACTTCTAACTTTTGATTTGTTCTATGCTCTATGCTCTATGTTCTGATTATGGTTCGTCGGTAACATCTCGCGCAACAGGGCAAATGGTGAATTGGGCGAACGATAACGGTTGGTGGAGAGTTGCCAATACCAAGCGGCGGCAATTTGCTGCTGCAACCCTTGCAGATAGGCCCGCGCTTGGTGATTATACTGAGCATCAGCAAACCATTGGGATTGATCCACAATCGCCTGAAATTCGCTAATCCACTGATTAATCAAGCGAATCGTTTGATCGACGGCTTGCTCAAAACTCAACTGTTGGGTATCGATCAGAATTCGGATGAGATTAAAGCGCGAGTCAAGCAACACAACTTCTTTCTCGTAGGAAAACAGATCGTTCATAATCGCCGCAGCCAAACCAGCCAAATCGGTTGCTCGTTTGATCTGCGGATGGGTATACACTGCTGGGCTGATCGCAATATCAAGCGCAAATTCAATCAACAACATCGTCGGATACATGCCCGAATCGTGTAAGCGAGTATTGAGGTAGCTTTCAAGTGTGGTGGGTTTAGGCTGCTTAAAGGCCATATTCGGCACGCGAATCGCTTGAAAATGCTGCATCAACGATTCAACCAGCCGTTGGCGATACTCACGACTGCTTAAAGCGTGAAAATGGCGATGCAATTCTTGCCAAATCGGGTAAAGTCGATGCATTGGATCAGGCATTTGACCATCAATAAAAATCTTGGCACAAGCAGCATACACTGCTGGAGTAGGATGATCGCCATACAACGGTACTTGGCGCTGATTGCGATCATACACATCATCAATATAAAACAGCGTAGCATTCAGCAAATCAATCGCCAGCAGCCGCTCAAAGCTTGTCGTGGGAAAGAGATACGACGACATTGAGGTATATTGATCCATGCCTGGAAGATCGACCGCATAGACTGCACAAATCGCTGCTGTACACTCCATGGATTGAGCTTGGAAGGGATTAATCTGAACTGGTTGGACGACCTGCATATCAGGTAGGGAAAGATGTTGATTATCCATTGAACATTCCATCAGAGCGTTAGTATAATACGATTGATTATAGTAGATTCTCGGCTGCTTGACTATGCCTAATCTTAATCATGACCAAAGCTCAATAAATTATTAAATTAGCCTGATCAATTGCGTGATTGAAAAGCCGACGCTGCCTTAATGGCTAGATTAATTCTAGCACCAAGCTAAACCTTGCTAGGTTAGCTCATTAAAACCTCAAAACATCATTTGACCACAAAAGAGTTTGAAATGTGGCTATAGGCTGAAGGCTATAGGCTATGATCGTTGGAATTCAAAAAAACATACAACCACCGAATATACTCCTATAGCCCAAAGCCTTTGGTCATTATTTTTGTTCCAAACGGCGGCGCACAGCAGCAGCATGAGCTGTCAAACCTTCGGCCTCAGCCAAACGCTGGGCAACTGGCCCTAATCGCTGCAAAGCCTTTTCATTCAAACCAACTAATGAAATAACTTTGCGAAAGTGATCAACATTAACGGGCGAGGCATAACGAGCCGTACCACCTGTTGGCATAATATGCGATGGCCCAGCCACATAATCACCCAACACTTCAAACGAACGTTCGCCAAGAAAAATGCCCCCAGCATTGCGCACTTTGCCAACATATTGCCAAGGATCATTGACTAATAAACAGAGGTGTTCAGGGCCATAGGCATTACTCAAATCGAGCGCTACCTCCAACGAAGGCACGAGCACAATCCCTGAGCGGTTGGTTAGGGCTTGGGCAGTAATTTCAGCTCGTTCAAGTTCTTCGAGTTGGTGAGCCACAGCCGCTTGGACTTTTTCGGCTAACTCCAGCGAGGGCGTAAGCAAAATCGCCGAAGCCAGCAAATCATGTTCGGCCTGAGCCAGTAAGTCGGCAGCAACCAGCTCGGGGTTAGCATCAGCATCGGCAATCACCATGGTTTCGGTCGGGCCTGGCAAGGCTTCAATATCAACCGTGCCATACACCGCTTTTTTGGCCAACACCACAAATAAATTACCTGGGCCAATGATTTTATCCACATGTGGCACGCTATTCGTACCATAGGCCATTGCCGCAATTGCCTGCGCCCCACCCAAACGAAAAATCCGGTGTACTCCGGCAATATCGGCAGCTACTAAAACCAACGGCGAGATCTCGCCAGTATCACGTTGTGGCGGCGAGCACACAATAATTTCGCGCACTCCAGCAACTTTGGCCGGAATCACGCCCATCAACAAGGAGGATGGCAATGGAGCCGTGCCGCCTGGGGCATACGCCCCAATCCGCTCTAGTGGCAGAACGATCTGGCCTAATGCGCCCTCATCCGACCAATCAATCCAACTTTGGCGGGTTTGCTTACGATGAAAACGCTCGATCTCGGCGGCAGAGACCCGTAACGCTTCAACCAACAATGGATCAAGCTGGCTATAGGCGGCTTCAATCGCCGAGCGATCAACCTCAAATTGACTTAATTCCACGCCTTCGATCGTGCGACTCCAGTGCTCTAGCGCAGCATCGCCATCACGGCGCACACTGGCCAAAATCTGGTCAACCGCAGCGGCAGGGGTTGTGCCAGCCCCAAACATGTGGTCAAGGCTTTGTTGCAAACGCTCAGGAATTTCGACTGTATCAAAGGCCACTCGTGCTAACGGCCCTTGCTGGGCTTGCACAAGATCGGTATAAAGCTGAATTGGCATGCGTGCTCCATCTATCCAAAACCAATGAACTAGCAGCATGCTACCAAATTCAGCGTTGAGCGCAAATGCAAAGGATGAGGGACTAGGGACTATTTCAATTGATCCACGAAGGACACGAAGTGACACGAAGGATTTCATGTCCTACAATCCAGCACTAATTCACCTGACTCCTGATCCCTTGCCCCTATCTCCTCTCACGCTCTGCGCCTCTGGGTTACAAATATGCCCTACGAAGGCCGTTATTGACGCTAGGAACTTGCGGCTTTTATAATGCAGCTATGCCGATTGCAATTCTAGCGACCAAACTAGCGATTCCCAGCTTGCGAATGCAGAGCGTAGTACGCTCACGGCTCAGCGTAAAACTTGAGCGTGGCTTAAAGCAACGCCTTAGTTTGGTGGCTGCGCCCGCTGGTTTTGGCAAAACCACTTTGCTCAGCACATGGCTTGAGCAAACCACCCACTCCAAAGCATGGCTAACCCTCGATCAACGGGATAATAATCCGTTGCGCTTTTTGAGCTATCTGGTGGCAGCACTGCAAACTGTCGAGCCAGCAATTGGCCAAAGTGTGCAACAAGCGCTCCAAGCAGCCCAACCAGCCGCCAGCGAAAATCTCTTAATTAGCCTGATTAACGAGCTACACCAGATTCGCCAACCAATTATTTTGGTGCTCGATGATTACCATGTGATCGAGCAACAGGCGGTTGACGATATACTCAACTTTTTGCTCGAACATCTGCCAAGCACACTGCACCTTGTGCTTGCTACCCGCGAAGATCCCCAAATACCGTTGGCGCGGTTGCGTGCTCGTAGCCAATTGAATGAAATTCGAGTAGCCGATTTGCGCTTTAGTTTAGCTGAAAGTGGCGAATTTTTGCACAATGTCATGGGTTTGCAATTGCCCGATCAGGCGATCGCCAAGCTAGAAGCTCGTACCGAAGGCTGGATTGCGGGATTACAATTGGCGGCGCTCTCACTGCAAGGCCAGCACGATCCCAGCAGTTTTATCGAAACATTCAGCGGCCAACATCAATTTATCTTAGATTATTTACTCGAAGAGGTCTTGCAGCATCAATCAGCGGAAATTCAAACATTTTTGGTGCAAACATCAATGCTTGAGCGCATGTGCGGGCCGTTATGCGATGCAGTGTTAAACCAAACTACCAGTCAAGCTCTGCTCGAACAAATCGATCAGGCTAATTTATTTATTGTAGCGCTCGATCAACAGCGCTATTGGTATCGTTATCACCAACTGTTTGGCGATTTACTGCGCCAACGCTTGACCCAGCAACTCAATCCGCAACAGCTTGTGGGCTTGCATCAACGAGCGAGCGCTTGGTATCAGCAACAGGGCTTATTGCTTGAAGCTTTTCAGCATGCCACTGCTGCCCACGATTATCAACATGCCGAGCGCTTGATCGAGCAAATGCCGCTGCATTCGAACGGAAGTGTCTCAGCAATACTCAATTGGCTAGCCGCTTTACCCACCAGTGTGCTTGATCAACAGCCTTCGTTGTGGGTGCGGTATGCAGCAATTTTGCTGGTTCTAGGCCAAACGAGCGGGGTTGAAGCAAAATTACAAGCCGCCGAACGTGGATTACAATCTCAGCCAACAAATCAGCGCAACCGTGATTTACTAGGCCAAATTGCTGCCGCTCGCGCAACCCTAGCTCTCACCCAATATCAGATTGCGGCGATTATCCAGCAAGCTCAGCGAGCATTCGAATATTTGCATCCGCAGAATTTGCCATTTCGCGCAACCGCCAATTGGGCTTTGGCCTATGCCTATCAAGTGCGCGGCGAGCGGCAAAACACCCATGCAGCGCTGACCACTGCGATCAACTTCAGCCAACAATCAAATGATACCTTCACCCTGATTTTGGCTTCGATTGGCATGGGCCAGCTCCAGGAGAGCAATCTTGAACTGCATCGGGCCGCCGCAACCTATCGCCACGTTTTGCAATTAGCTGGTGAGCAACCACAGCAAATCATCTCCGAGGCCTATTTGGGCTTAGCACGAATTTATTATCAATGGAATGATTTGGTGGCCGCTGAGCAACATGCCCAGCAAAGCCTGCAACTAGCCAGGCAATACGAGCAAGGCATCGATCGTTTTATCGTGGGTGAATTGATGTTGGCCCAACTTAAATTAGCTCGTAACGATCACGTAGGTGCACAGCGGCTGCTCGATCAAACTGAACAATTGGCACGGCAGCAACATTTTAGCCAACGTTTTGGCGATATTAGCTATTGGCGAATTCAACTGCTGTTGCGCCAAGCCAAATTCACCACCGCCAACCAACTAGCCACCGAGCATCAACTATTAATCTGCCAAGCCCAAATTGCCTTAGCTCAAGCCCAGCCAGCCACAGCAAGCGCTTTGCTGGAGCCATTGCAACAACAAGCCCAATATTGGCCTGATCAATTACTACAAATCGAGTTACTGTTGGCCTTAGCTTATGCCGCCCAACAGCAACCAGTGCTTGCACTTGCAGCGTTCAAACAAGCCCTAGCATTGGCTGAACCAAACCAATTAATCCGCAGTTTACTTGATCATGGGTCGGCAATCCAACAACTTTTACAATTGGCAGTTGATCATGGTGTCGATTCGCTGTTAATCAAGCAAGCATTAATTGAATTTGCCAAGTACCAACCCGCAATTCAGCCGCAAACCCACACCCTTGAGCGTTTGAGCGAACGTGAGCTCGAAGTCTTGCAGCAGATTGCCACAGGCCTGACTGACCGCGAAATTGGCGAACGCATGTACCTCTCGATGTACACCGTCAAGGTACATGCCCGCAACATTTATGCCAAACTCGAAGTCAGCAATCGTACCCAAGCGGTTGCTCGTGCCCGCACACTAGGTCTACTTCCTCAGCACTAAATTTCTCCTCAACATCGAAAATTGAGCATACCTCGCCGAATAACTCGTTTGAGGTATGACAGGCTGCTCACCAAATTGTATGCTGCTTGCAGTTATGGCACGACCCAATCAAGCGAGCGAATCTATGGCAAATCAAAGCAACAGCTATCAAATTCAGATCAAAGGCCAACTTGACCAGCACTGGGCTGAATGGTTCGAGGGCTTAGCCATCAGCCAAACTGCCCAAGGCGAAACGTTGCTAACAGGTGAAATTATTGATCAAGCAGCTTTATATCGGGTCTTGCGCAAAATTCGCGATTTAGGCTTGCCGTTGATTGCCGTCGTGCCACTTAGCCAACCGATTCAGCCTACAGAAGGAGCAAATGCTATGCACAACCAACGTCGTAACGCCATCCTGATTGGAATTTACTTTATTTTGGCCGCCGTAACCTCAATTATTGGCTTGATTATGTATGGGCCATTGCTCAACCAAAGCGATTATTTAGTTGCTGGCGCGGCCAATGGCAACCAAATTGTGTTTGCCGCGTTGATGGAATTAGGCTTAGTTGTTACCGCCGTTGGCACAGCCGTCACCATGTTCCCAATCTTACGTCAATATAGCGAGCGCATGGCCCTAGCCCACTTGTGTTTTCGCTTCTTAGAGGCCGTCGTAATCACAATCGGAATCGTGAGCATGTTGGCATTATTGACGTTGAGTCGTGAATTTAGCAGCGCCACTGCCCCTGATGAGCAAAGCTATCGCGTGGTCGGCACTGCATTAATCGCCATCCACGATTGGACCTTCATTCTAGGCCCGAATTTCATGCTTGGCCTTAACACAATTATGTATAGCTATATTTTCTATCACACCCGCCTAATTCCTCGCCCAATTGCAATTATTGGGCTGATTGGCTCAAACACCGTGTTTTTGGCAGCCCTGTTGGAGCTATTCGGGGTGATTGAGCAACTTTCGACGTGGGGTGCAATTCTGGCAATTCCAGTTGCCTTGACTGAAATGAGCCTAGCAATCTGGCTGATTATCAAGGGTTTCAACGCTCATCCACAACTTGAGCAAGCCAATTCAGGCAAATTAGTGCTCAGCAACCGCTAAAATGCAAGCATCCAGCAAGCTTCCAACCAAGGCGAAGCTTGCTGGATTGGCGATCAAGATCGGCGAAACCAATCAATCGTCCTTTCGTAATGACCCAAAAAGCTATACTATAATAGTTGATGTCTAGCAGAAAGGAGCTTCTATGACCAGTCAGCGCCGAATTCGCATAACCCCGCAGCGGATTATTGCCGCGATCATTGCGCTTATGGGCGTACTGCTACTAAATGCTTCGTGGCGCACAATTGCGCCTGGTTCAGTTGGCATTGCCTTTAATCGCGCTAATAATACAATTACGGCCTACCAAGAGCCTGGTTGGGTTTTGGTTAACCCATTTACCACCACGGTTTACGATTACCCTGCCACGCTCCAAACCTATGTGATGGTCCAAAAAGCCGATGAAGGCCCAGTTTATGGCGATGATTCGATTAAAGTTCAATCACGTGAGTCGCAACAACTCAATCTTGATGTAGCGATTCAATATCGCGTCAATACCGCTGGTATCAGTGATCTCTACACCGATTGGGGTGGGCAGTCGATCGGGGCAATTGAAGAACAAGTTGTGCGCCAACAAAGTCGTTCAGCCTTGACCATGGTTGCCAGCACCTATAGCTGGGAAGAACTGAGTGGCGAGAAACGCGCCGATGTTGCCGACCAAGTTGAAGCTCATCTAACCAGGGTTTTTGCCCAACGCCATTTAATTTTAGAAGATTTTGTGATTCGCGAAGTGCATGTCCCCGAACATCTCAAAACTGCGCTTGATAACAAAATTGAGCGCCAACAAGCAGTTGAGCAACAACAATATGCCTTCGAACGAGCGCAAATTCAGGCCGAACAGCAGGGTATCGAAGCTGAAGGCCAAGCCAACGTCAACCGTGCAACCGCTCAAGGCGATAGCGATGCCCTGATGATTCGTGCTCAATCACAAGCCAAAGCCAATCAAATTCTTTCATCCAGCCTAACTGAAGCCCTACTCAAATATCAATTGATTGAACGTTGGGATGGTCAAGTTCCATTGAGCATTGATGATAATTAACGTTCAAGCTCATGAAACCAAAGCGATGCCTAAGCCTAAGCTTGGCAGGAGGACATTGATTGGCTCAACATAAGCAGGAAAGAATGCGTGTGGTAGTTGCAGGAGCAGTAGTATGGACAAATGCCCTTGCTATGCAGACTGAACTAGCCAGTTTGCATAGCGCTACAATCGTTATCCATGGTGATTCGCCAGGCTGCGATGTACTTGCTGGGCAAATCGCTGCAACTCTGGGGCTAACCGTTGTTTCGATGACCAAAACCCGCGCCGATGCGCTCCAATATCCAGGCGAAGCTTGGAAAGGATTGAATCGGCGGATGCTCACAAGTGGCGCAAGGCTAGTGCTGATATTTCACCCACAAATCGCCCTAAGCCGTGGTTCGCACCATCTAGTGGAGCTGGCGGTTGCTGCTAATATTCCGCTACGAATTATTACAGGTGATGAGCGTTAATCATGCTTGCACTCAGGCACAAAACTCGGTATGCTTAAGCCGATTCTCCCCTTCCAACGGCAAAGGTAGGTGCGCAATGTCGCAACCCACAGAGCAAGCGCTGGTCACCAAACGCCTGAAAACTACGGTTTACTGGTTACTCGGCGGTTCACTGATTTCGATGTTTCTATACATGGTTTTAGGCGATTGGATCGCTGTCGGTAGCTTTGCGGTGACCAGTGGGTTGTTAGGCACAGCATATTGGCTCATCCTGCGCCAGCATAATCAATCGGCGGTGGTCTTGATGAACATGGCCGCGCTGTGTTTAGTGATTGTTGGCTCATTTCGCTTTTTCACCTTGCTCTCGATTGCCACTGTCACGATTATTTCGATTGTGCTGGTGCTGCCATTTGTTGATAGCCGACGGCTACTGGGGATTTGTGGCTTGGCATGGGTTGTCAGCATCATCAGCATCACCAATCGGCTGCGGATCGATCAATTTCCGTGGTCGGAAATGCCAGTGCGAGTTTCACTCAACTCGCTCTCGCTTTTGGTGGTAATGGGCTTGTTGTGGCAAATTCATCGCCAATTAACCAATAGCCTACAAGCCAGCGAACGCTCGAATCAAGCCTTACGCACCAGCCAACAATCGCTCGAACAGCAGGTTGAACAGCGCACCGCCGCCCTGCAAAAAGCCCTGCAAGAGGTGCAAGCCCAAGCCGATAGCCAAGCAGTGTTGGCCCAACAACTGGCTGAGCAACAAACCACCATTCGCAGCCTGAGCGTGCCAATTTTGCCAATTACTCAGCATAGTTTGGTTGTGCCATTAATTGGCGATTTGGATGCTGAACGTTTGGGCACACTGGTAGAACAAATTTTAACCAACCTCAAAAGCCAACGCACCCGCCACTTAATTCTTGATGTAACTGGTGTGCCAACTTTGGATCGTGATGCTGGTCATAGTTTGCTCAAAGTAAGCAATGCCGCCCGTTTGTTAGGAGCCAAAACCACATTAATCGGCGTGCGGCCTGATGTGGCCGAAATGCTTGTGAGCATCGGGCTTGATTTGCGCTCGATTGGCAGTGAAAAAGATTTACAAAGCGTGGTGCATACCCTCGTTCAGAATGCTTAAAATCTGCTATGATCATGCGAATTCAGCCAAGCTCATGAAGGAACATTTATGCTGCTCGTTGCTAGCTACCTTGCCCCAAGCACCATCCATGGCATCGGCGTGTTCGCGGCCAACTTTATTCCAGCCAATACCATTATTTGGGAGTTTAATCCAGCGGTCGATTGGCGCATGACCGCCGATGAAGTTGCGGCGTTTCCCGAACCCTACCGCAGCGCCTTCACCGCCTATATTTATGTTGATGATGAGGGTTATTATGTGCTGTGCGGTGATAATGCTCGCTATTTCAATCATTCGACAACGCCCAATTGCGATGATGCTGGAGCCTACACCCGCACCTTGCGCGATATCCAAGCAGGCGAGGAATTGACCTGCGATTATTTTGTGTTCGATCAAATTACCCGCCAGCACGGGATTGAGGTCACTAGCTTTGTTAAATTATAATTTATGAAGGAATTCAATATGGAAAATTTACCTCTTTTGACTGAACAATGGATTAAACTACTACAAGAAAAAAAAGACCGAGATGCTTTAGATTTCTACTGTACAAATATCATACCTAATATTATACCTAAGCTAAAAGAGAATTTCATTAAAAATCATAATATCCAGCCTAACTACGATGGTATTATATCACTTCTTGGATTTACTCCTGATACAGTGATATTAACGTACCTTTTTGCAAAACCTAAAAAATTAATCGTTTTGCATACTAAAGAAACTGAAAGATTTCTTGATGATGTAGTAAAATATACATCTATACCCATAGGTAACTTTTATCATGAGGTTTTTATAGAAGATCCTTCAATCGATATATATCGTGCGTTAGAGGTATCTATTAACCGGTTTGATAAAGATGAAAAGATTGCAATAGAATTAACTGGTGGAAAAAAAACTATGGGGGGTGCATTAGCCGTTGCCGCTGGCTTACTAGATATAGATCAACTATATATTGATTATAAAGAGTATATGCCAAGCTTCAGAAAGCCAAAACCTGAATCAACATATATACATCTAGTAACAAATCCATTACGACTATCAATAGATGTGTTTGGTAATATTGATCTAGAAAGGGCATCTATGTTCTTTAATGAAGGAAAATATGATGTCAGTGAAGAATTATTCATTCAATCCAGTAAAAAAAATGAATAATCCAAGAATAGCTGAGATATGTTCCAAGTTATCAAGGTTTTATTATTTATGGAATACTTTCAATTTTAATGAAGCATTTTCTATATCAAAAGAATTATTCAATCAAATATTACAATTCTCTAATCTATTTGTCACAAAATTCAATATAGATTTAAATATATTACAAAATCAAATGACCACTATCGATTTATTACATCAAAATAATAGATTGAAACTATTATGGAATTTCTTTTTTACTGCAGAAAGGTATGAGAAAAATAATCAAAATGATATATCAGCTCTCTTATACTATAGAACAATAGAGAGCATTTTTGATAATGCATTAAAAGATATTTCTGAAAACTTTGATAGAAGCAATCCTAATTACGAAACTTTGTCAAATAATCCAGAAGAATTAAAAAATGATTTTATTCGAATAAAATCAGAATACACCAAGCGTTCTATAAGTAATTTACCAAAAAATCTATCGCTTGTTGATTCTTATTGTTTATTAGAGGCGGCTGGAAGTGAATTAATGAAAAATAATCAAAAATTTCAATCCAAAAGGGTAATAGGCGTATCAGAAACAAGAAATGTTAGTATATATGCACATGGAATAACTCCTATGAATAAAAATTCCGTCGAAAAAATAAAAAACCTAGCTATTGATATATTATTAACTTATATAAATATAAAAGGCATAGAAAGCATTGAACATGAAAGAGAAAATTTTCAATTCCTGTTACTTGATAATAAACAATAATTAAATATAGCATATCGATATAATGCAGTTTCTCATGGAATTTAATTTATATCGATATGCCAATATTCTATCCTAATAAAATTCCCTAATTTACAATCTTATTTTGCCGCACACCCAACAAATAGATTCCAAAAAGAATCACCATCACGCTATCGATAGCGATGGCGATGCCTGCTTGTTGGCTGAGATAACGCGAACCTTGGGCCAAAACCAGGCCGATAAACACCAATTTGCTGCTGCCAGCAATCAGCAAAATCAATGGACGCTGAGCCACATTCCAAGCACCATACAACAATAAAATCCCAATCAACGTAATCAACGCGCCCCAATTACGCACCACGACTTCGACCAATGGCCCGCTCATGGTCTCGCCAAAGGTCGATTGCAAGGCCGATTGGGGATCAATTGCCGCCATGATCATTGAGCAGGTCAATAACCCAGAAACCAGCATAATCCACTTCATCTTAGTCATAATCCAGCGCATACCACCTCACACATCTAAATAACTAGGCGGCTATCATAGCATGGTTTAGCACGACGCTTAACAAACTTAACTACTTATTTTTCGGCTAAATTGGTGGGTCAACCAACGAACGCCCGCTGGAGCAAACTCCAAGCGGGCGTTACGATCACCGTGTTCAAGCGCACATTTAGCCGCGTTTTTCGACTGGGACGAAATCGCGAGCATCGTAACCAGTGTAGATCTGGCGTGGGCGAGCAATTGAAGTTTCCTTGTCGTTGTGCATTTCATCCCACTGGGCCAACCAACCGACCGTGCGAGGAATGGCAAACAACACTGGAAACATATCAACAGGGAATTTCATTGCTTGGTAAATAATGCCCGTGTAGAAATCGACATTGGGGTAGAGCTTGCGTGAGACAAAATAATCGTCTTCGAGCGCAATCTTTTCAAGTTCCAAGGCAATGTCGATCATTGGGTTGCGCCCAACGACTTCAAATACATCGTAGGCCAGCTGCTTGACGATCGCAGCGCGAGGATCATAGTTCTTGTAGACACGGTGGCCGAAGCCCATCAACAAGACTTCACGATTCTTGACGCGGCGGATGTAATCGGCAACATTGCTGGCGGAACCGATTTCTTGCAACATGCGCAGCACTTGCTCGTTTGCACCACCATGCAGCGGGCCATACAAGGCTGCGGCTGCCCCAGCCATTGCTGAATAAGGATCGACGTTTGAGCTACCAACTGAGCGCATGGCATTCGTGCCACAATTTTGCTCGTGGTCGGCATGCAAAACGAACAAAACATCCAAGGCCTTTTCCATAATTGGGTCTGGAATGTATGGATCAGCTCTTTGGAACATCATCTTCAAGAAGTTGCCAGTATAGCTCAACGAATTATCGGGGTAAACATAGGGCAAGCCCATGCGTTTGCGATAGGCGTAGGCTGAGATCGTTGGCACTTTGGCGATCAAACGAGCAATCTGCAAACGGCGCATCGCTGGATCTTTGATGTTTTTGGCTTGAGGATAGAAGGTTGACATTGCACTCAAGGTGCTAATCAACATCCCCATGGGGTGCGCATCAAAGTGAAAGCCATCCATCAACTTCTTAATGTTTTCATGCACCATTGTGCGATGGGTAATTTCATGAACCCATGCATCAAGTTGCGGTTTGGTTGGCAGTTCCCCATTGAGAATCAAGTAGGCGGTTTCGAGGTAGCTACTGCTATCAGCCAATTGCTCAATTGGGTAGCCGCGATAGCGCAGAATCCCAGCGTCGCCGTCGATATAGGTAATTGAGCTACGGCATGATGAGGTGTTATTGAAGCCTGGGTCGTGGGTCATCAGCCCAAAATCTTCGGCATCTGCTTTGATCTGACGTAAGTCGAGGGCGCGGATGGTGCCATCGACGATGGGCAATTCGTAAGTTTTCCCAGTACGATTATCGGTGATCGTCAAGCTGTTAGTCACCAGCGACCTCCTAAAAGCTTAGAACAAAAAATGAGGCGACATTGCCCCAAAAATCCTGATTGGTTTGTCATTGTAACATAAGCTTGAGCCTATTCGTTGCTTAAATAGGCCATCATGACGCACTATGTTAGCACACTGCGTTAGACTGCTGCCTTGGGATGTTCGACCAATTCAGTTAACACTCCATGCAAGGCTTTGGGGTGAATAAAGGCAATCCGAGTTCCATGAATTCCAGGCCGCGCTTGTTGATCGATCAAGCGCACACCTTGGGCTTGCAAATATTCTAAAACATGATCAATATTTTCGACAGTGTAGGCCACATGATGAATACCCTCGCCGCGCTCAGCCAAAAATTTGGCAAAGGCGGCATCAGGGCTGGTTGGGGCGATCAATTCAAGTAATGTAGCGCCAACCTGGCCCACCGCCACCCGCATATGCCGTTCCGGCATCTCGATAATTTCCCAAGCGTCAAGGGCGAGTTGCTGGCGATAACTGGCAATCGCTTGCTCAAGATCGTGCACAGCCAAGCCCAGATGATCAACTCGCGTCAGCAATTGCTCCATTGCATCCTCACAAACACGTCCAAAAATCAGCATTTAGTTTAAGTGTAACGCTTCCACGATCAAACGTAAAGGCTCAGCCATGCGCTAAAATCGTGTTATTGATTGAGGTTTATGCATAATCAAAATACTATTTCTGATAAATTGCAGCAGCTATGCCATACCACAAATTGTCACTTAGGGGGTGGAGGGGGATGAAAACCCCTGCGTTTTCCTCCGGCGGAGGGACGGAAGGGTGGCGAAACGTATAGATTCAAAATCGAGAATACCTGTATAAACCCTATACTAATCATAAATACTATCTTGACAACCGTCTGTCTGGACGGTATTATACCGTCTATCTGGACGGTTTGGAGTTTTGCATGACCAAGAAAGATCCCCAAGCCACCAAAGCCAAGCTTTTGCATGCCTTAATTGCCGTCATTATGCGTGATGGTGCGGCCAACGTAACCCTCGAAGCGATTGCCAAAGAAGCCAGCGTGAGCAAAGGCGGCTTGCTGCATCACTTTCCAACCAAGGAGAGCTTATTTCAGGGCTTGCTGGATCTCGCCAAACAGGCGTGGGAAACATGTTTAGCCGGAGAATTGGCTAAACAATCGCCTGAGGTAGTAGGTTATTGGTGTCGAGCCTACGTGCATGCTAGCTTCAGCCAGCCGCCGGAAGATATTCAAATGCTGCATGCGGTGCGGCGAGTGGTCGCCATCTATCCTGAGTTATTTGATTATTGGCGCGAAACCTACGTGCAAACTACTCCAGCACCTGCTGACGATGGCTTAACGCTTGGACGTTCGCTCACCATTCAACTGGCCTGCGATAGCCTATGGTTCAGCGAATTAATCGGCTTGCCAATTATTTCAGCGGCGGCCCAACAGGCGCTTTACGATGAATTATTGAGGTTAACCTATGAGCCTTGATACGCTCACATCCACAACGACCAACCCAATCGAGAACTGGAGCCAGATTGTTTGGAAGCCACGCTTTTTTGCCATTTGGCTGGGCCAAGCTAGCTCGTTGGTTGGGAGTGCTCTGACCCAATTTGTATTAATTTGGTGGATCACCCAAACTGTCGGTACGGCCCACGCCTTATCAATCGCTGGAATGATGGCCTTGTTGCCGCAAGCAGTATTTGGGCCAATCGGCGGCATTATCGCCGACCGCTGGAATCGCCGCCTCATTATGATTAGCAGTGACCTAATTTCAGCGATTAGCATGATTATTTTGATTGTGCTTTTTACGACTGAGCAGATTCAGCTTTGGCATATTTACACGCTGATGTTTTTGCGCAGCACGATGCAGGCCTTTCAAAGCCCTGCCGCAACCGCCAGCACCAGCCAACTTGTGCCGCCCGATTGGCTAACTCGGGCGGCTGGCATGAACCAGATTATTTTGGGCTTGATGAGTGTGGCGGCGGCTCCACTTGGTGCATTGGCGATGAGTTTATTCTCATTAGAAGGCGCGTTGATGATCGATGTGGTCACCGCGCTGCTGGCAATTACGCCATTACTGTTCTATAAAGTTCCCCAAACTCGCCAAGCTGCTGAGGATCAAGCCAGCATGTGGCACGATTTTCGCAGCGGCTTCAGCATGATTCTGCGCCATCGCGGCTTAACCTTAATGTATGGATTAACCCTGTTGATGGTGGCGGTGTTGATTCCAACCTTCGTTTTGACTCCCTTGCTGATTCAGCAAGAATTTGGTGGTGGAGTTGAGCGGGTTGCTTTGATGGAGGGTATGGGTGGTTTGGGCATGTTAATCGGTGGTCTGCTGATCAGCATCATGCAGTTTTCCATGCGCCGAATTGTCTTGGTGTTGGTGATGTTTGCGCTCTCGTCAGCGATGGTTGGCTTAGCCGGGCTTGTGCCTGGCTCACTGTTTTGGGTAGCAGTCGTTTTATGGTTTATCAGCGGTGTAACCTATACCGTCGGCAATGCACCAATTATTGCGATTGTTCAAACGATTGTGCCCAACCAGATGCAAGGCCGTGCCCTCTCGCTTTATTCAACAATGATCGGCTTGGCCGGGCCGTTGACCTTGCCCTTAACGGGGCCGCTCAGTGAGCTGATTGGCATTCGCATGATTTTTATTGGCGGTGGATTTATTGCAGCCTTGGTTTGCTGTTTAGCTTTTCTATCGTCCAGCATTTTGCGCATTGAGCAAACGCCAATTACCACCGATAATTAATCACAATTCTTGCATTCGGCTCATAGCAGGAAGGCAGGGGCTTGTAGTCCCCTGCCTTAATCTTCATTAAACTTGGGGCATTGGCATGTTACTCAGCTTTAGGGGCTTTAATTTGCACAGTGCCCTGCTTTTCGGGGAAGCGCCCAACCGACATGCGCTCGTAAAATTCACGTAATACTGCAAAATCAGCATCGATATCGCCAGTTGGGTAGAGCATCGGGCCAAAGCCAAGCACTTTACGCTCGTAGTTGATATAGCTCATGCCAATTGGAATTTTGGCATTCAGCGCGATATAGTAAAAGCCTGTTTTCCAATGATCGGTTGCTTTGCGCGTGCCCTCAGGCGCAACCACCAACACCAACGTTTCGTGTCGCTCGATCTCATCGACAACCTGTTGGACTGCGTTGTAGGTTTTATCGCGGCGAATCGGAATCCCACCCAGCCAGCGCATCAAGGTTTTGAAGGGAAAGCGAAACAGCGAATGCTTACCAATCCAATAGATTCGCAGTTGCTGGGATAATGTTGCCAACAACATGACCGCAAAATCCCAATTGGAGGTGTGATAGGCTCCAATCGCGATCCATTTTGGTTCGGTTGGCACAATGCCTTCAACCTGCCAGCCAAATACTTTGAGCAACAGCTGAGCCAGCCAACGCAACGGACGACCTGGTTGTAACGAAAGTCGAGATGGACGAAAGCCACGAAATCGCTTCATTGATGGTTCCTGTTGGGGCGGTGAAGGTTCAGCTCACCGCCAAAGTTGGATTATTGGGCCGCTTTGATCGCCGCCACGATAGCATCACGCACCACAGCTTGTTGCTCACCAGTGCGTAAATCTTTCAGCTGCACCACGCCTGCGGCCAAATCATCGGGGCCAAGCACCAAGGCAAAATTCGCACCCTTGCGATCAGCTTCTTTGAATTGGTTGGCAATTTTGACTGGGCTATACGCGGTCAACACACTCAGGCCAGCTGCCCGCAATTCGCCAGCCAAACGCAGGCTTTCGCGCTGAAAATCACCAGCAAACAAGGTTACATAGGCATCGATTGTACGTTCTGGGCGTGGCCCCATATTAAGCTCAAGCATCAAATCAAACAAGCGCTCAAGCCCAAAGGCACAGCCAACCGTCGGCAACGAGCGTTTGCTGAACATGCCCACCAAGTTATCGTAGCGGCCACCACCCAACAACGAACCCATCGGCGGCGAATCGAGCACGGCCTCAAACACACAGCCCGTATAGTAGGATAAGCCGCGAGCCAAGCTAGGCGCAATGGTAAAACTATCGGCTGGCACACCAAAACTGGTCAATACATCACAGATCGTGCGCAAGGCTGCAACCGCTGCCAAGGCTGGCGGATCATTTGCTAGCACGCTTTCCATTTCGGCCAACACCGCTTCGATTGAGCCGCTAATTCCGACGAAGTGCAATACCTGCTCGGCAGCTTCGGCACTCACGCCACTTTTGAGCAATTCGTTGCGCACGCCATCGTTGCCAATTTTATCGAGCTTATCGATCGCCCGATAAACCCCACCGGCCTCGTTTTCGGGCACACCCGCCACCCGCGCCAAACCACTCAAAATTTCGCGATGATTGAGCAAGACTTTTGCGCCAGTAAAGCCTAAAGCTCGCAAGCCTTCGACCACCACCGCCACAATTTCGGCATCGGCAATTGGGCTATCCACCCCGACAATATCGGCATCAAGCTGCCAAAATTCGCGGTAGCGGCCCCGCGCTTGGCGTTCGCCACGATACGATTGGCCGAGTGCATAGCGTTTGAAGGGCATGGTTAATTTGCCTTCGTTTTGGGCCACCACCCGCGCCAAGGGCACAGTTTGATCGTAACGCAAGGTCAAAGCATCATCGCCATATTTCAAACGATACAGCAATTTTTCTTCATCGCCAATCTTGCCTTCGAGGGTTTCAGAATATTCGACGATCGGTGTGGAAAGTGGCTCAAAGCCATAGCGCTCTAAAATACCAATCAAGGTATCGGTGATGAAACGCCGCAAGCGCATGGCTTCGGGCAAGTGATCGCGCATGCCTTTGTAGGCGCGAGGAGTAATTGGCATAATTTTAGTTCCTTATCCAAACGAAACGGGCATCAGCCCACAAGCGCTAGCGTTTGAGCGAAACTCCAGTTAAATCTAGCTCACCCAAAGCCGTAATAATGTAGCCATCAACATACGATTTTACCAAGGAATAATCGACTGTGTGCACCAAAGGAATAACCACAAAATCACTGAGTAATTGCTCCTCAGCTTGGCGATAGAGTGCGCCGCGTTTTTCAGCATCAGCCTCGGCTTTGGCTTGCTCAATCAGTTGGTCAAAATTCGCATTGTTATAGTTGGTGCGATTATATTGACCCTTGCTGCCAAACAATACCTCTAAAAAGTTTTGGGGATCAGGATAATCGGCGATCCAACTAAGATCATACAAATGATAATTATCGCGTTCGAGGGCTGCCAAATAATCGCCAAATTGATCTTGGCCGCGAATCTCAATCGTTACCCCAAGCTCATCTTTGGCAATTTGGGCCAGCAAGCCTACGCCGCTACCACTGCTATAGCCAATAATCGGCGGAAATTTCTCAACGCTGCCATAGCTCGATTCGCTGATCAGTTGTTTGGCGCGGGCAATATCGGCGCGTGGCTCAGGCAAACGTTCTGGCTCGGCTCCAGGCATGCCAGGTGGCAAAATTCCCCGTGCCGCGACCACCGAGCCATTGTAGGAAACATCGGCCAATTTACCCCGATCGATCAACAAATAAAAAGCTTCGCGCACTTTGGGATCATCGAATGGTGGTTGATTAACATTCAAGCCAATATAGCTCAATTGCAATTGTGGCGTGATGCGCAGCTCAGCGTGCAACGGATCAGCTTGATCATTAATTCGATCAAGATCATAGCTACCAATTCCCGTCACGTCGATTTCGCCCTGCTCATACAAACCCAGTGGATTACTACCTTCAGCTCCAATCAGATAGGTGATCCGATCCAATTTGGGGGCAGTGCCATAGTAATATGGGTTGGGCACAAGCTCCATGCGGCGGCGATGGTTCCACAAATCAAGCATAAACGGGCCTGAGCCATTGGGTTTTTCGAGCCAATCGCTATTACCCTCGACTGTGCGCCGATCAAGCACGAAGGCTGGTGGGTGAGTCAATTTGAGCAAGAAGAGCGAGCTTGGCTGACGCAAGGTAATCGCGATTGTTTGATCATCAACCACCTTGACCCCACTGAGCGATTTGGCTTGACCAGTGACTTTTTCCAGCACCCCAGCAATATCATCGAGGTAGGTTGGCGAAACAATTGAGCCAAGGCTCGGGTCGGTGGCCCGTTCGAGGCTCCAGCGCACATCTTCAGCAGTAATCGGCGTACCATCGGCAAAGCGTGCATTCGAGCGCAGTTTGAAGGTGTAAACCGTGCCATCAGCCGAAACATCGATCGTTTCAGCCAAATCGGGCACAGCTTCAAGCTCGTTGTTGAGTGTCACCAAACCGCTAAACATCAAGCGGGCAATAAAACCGCTGGTCGTATCGCCAACCAAGGCAGGGTCGATCGTCGCTGGATCATCGCCCAGCGTCAAAATAAAATTACCGCCGCCACCAGCTTGGCTTTGGGCCACTGGAGTTGGTGTAGGCACTGGAGTCGCTTGATTTCCTCCCAGATCGCAGCCAACTAAAACCAGTAGCAAGATACCTAAAATCGATAAACGTTTATCCATAGCACTTCCTCGCTCAGATCCCGTCCACAAGCGACGGTTGAACTATTATAATCCACACGAATGGCACGAAGGGCGTTCTTCGTGCCATTATTCAGGGTCGATTGCGTTCGCGCAAAAACCACATTTTTGGATATCGTGTTATGTGCCCTCACCCCCAACCCCTCTCCCACTGCGGCGGGCGAGGGGCGTTCCAACGCTCATACTAGGCTGGTTCCGCTCGCTGGGCGGGAGAGCGGGTCAGCTTACAAGGGTAGGTTTTAACGTGCCCTCACCCCAACCCCTCTCCCACTGCGGCGGACGAGGGGCGTTCCAACGCTCATACTAGGCTCGTTCCCCCTCGCCTGCTGGGCGGGAGAGCGGGTAGGGGGTGAGGGCATGCTCATCGACGATAAATACCACCGAACTTATTGGGCAGCGGCAAAAATCTGATCAATCGTATCGGCTAAGCCAAAATCTTTCTCGGTAATGCCTTTTTCATCGTGGGTGGATAGGGCAATCGTCACTTTATTGTAGCGAATATCAATATCGGGGTGATGATTGACTTCCTCAGCAGCATCGGCAATCCGCCGCACAAACTCAATCGCAAATGGAAAAGTTGCTAAAACATAGGTTTTGCTAATTTGCCCATCAACGACCGTCCAACCTGAGCGTTGCTCTAATGCTTGCTGCAATGCTGCCTTGGCCAAAACTGGCATAGTCACTCCTTTGTAGACACTTGGCGCTACATGGCTCCAACCACATCGGCGTATGGTTCGCCACACACAACATGATCATACAACTCACGAATATCGTGGGCAACTGCGGCCCAGCTATAACGTTGGGCTGCTTGCACGCCGTTGCGGCCTAATTGTAAACGCAAAGGCTCATCATTCAAGAGCAAGCTGATTTTTTCGGCTAAAGCTTCGGGATCTTCGCGCGGCACCAGCAGGCCGGTTTCGCCATCGCGCACGGTGTAGCGCAAACCACCAACGTTGGAAGCGATCACAGGCGTACCACAGGCCATGGCTTCGAGCGCCACCATACCAAACGATTCGTAGTGCGATGGCACAACTACCATGTCGGCAGCGCTATAAAACAAAGGCAATTTGCGTTGATCTTGCGAGCCTTGGAATGTGACCAAATGACCAATGCCCAATTCGCCCTGCAAACGCCGCAAACGGCGCATTTCGCTGCTCCATTGATCTGGCGTTTCGCGCCGATCGCCGCCAATAATCGCCAAACAAATATCGCCACGTAACGAAGGCTGTTGCTCGGCCAACAAGGCCATCGAACGCAGCAGCGTATCAATTCCTTTGAGTGGCTCGATCCGCCCAACAAACAGCAACATACGATGAGGATGCGGCGGCACGCCTAATTCGCTGCGGGCAATTTGATGGGCAATGGGGTGAAAATGCTCAACATCAACGCCACATGGCACAACTACAATCCGTTCACACTCAGCGTCATAATGTTCGAGCATCTGAGCGCGATCAAGCGGGGTAGCCGCAACCACCCGATCAACTTCGTGCAACAACATGCGTTCAATCGCGATTCGTTGCTCAGTTTCAGCTTCATCGCCACGGGCAATTGTGTTTTTCATCGCCCCCAAGGTGTGAAACATATGAATAACTGGTGTACCCCACGCTTGGCGCAACTCCAGCGCGGCAACACCAGAGAGCCAATAATGGCTATGAATTACATCGTAATGAATATCTTCGCCATCAGCAACACAGCGAATCCGATGTACAAACTCTGGTAAATAATCTAAAACCCAATTTTTGTCGTAGGGCGCAGCCGGGCCAACCCGCACCGCAAACACCCGCACATTTGGCGCAAGATTGGTAATTAAGGGCGTATGCGGATCTTGCGAACGGGTATAGATATCGACCGCCACTCCTTGACGACCCAACTCACGGCTTAATTCACGAACATAAACATTCATGCCACCAGCTTCTTTACCACCCAAAGCAGCCAGAGGGCTAGAATGGACACTCAACATTGCAACGCGGCGCACAGCTACCTCCCGTGTGTGGTTTCTGATCATCAGCATACCACGAAACGCGCCACGCTTGCTAAGTAGAGATCAGGAATCAGGAGTTAGGGAGCAGGAGCCAGAGTTTCAGGATCAGGTTTTAACACAGAGGCGCAGAGGGAATTATGAAGGATGCGGGATGAAGAATAAAGGGTATGGCACTAACCTATTGATTTTGGCATAATAAACCTTCGGACACTTCGTGGATCAATCTGCGCCCCGACCCCTGACCCCTAACCCCACCTACTCTGCTACGGCAATTGGAGTGCTGGTTGGGATGGCAACCAGTTCAGTTGAGGCAACGTCGAGAATTGTGCAGGGATCATGCTCAGCATCGCAAATGCGCGGCAACTCTGGGGGAACCAGCAAGGAATCAGTATCTAAATAGCCTTGATCGTATAGCGCTTTGGCTGAATCGCGGCCTTGCCAACGCCAATGCCATGGTTCACTGGTGTAGCCCATTAATTCATAGGTAATCAACTCGCCATCGCGATATTTAATTGGATACGATTGAACCCAACCATATTTGTAGGCATTGGCATTGAGCCAATCTTTCAATGGGTCAGGAATGCGAAAGCCAATTTCGGGCGCACCTTGGGGCAATAAATCGACAGTCAAACCAGTTTGATGTTCGCTAGTGCCAGGTTTGGCGCTGTAGGTAGCGGCATAGGCAATTGCCTGTTTGCGGCTAATTGGCTTGCCAGCCTGGGCGGCACTACTCAATTCGTATTGCACCCAACCCTCGAAGGTGCTAGCTTGCTCAGCATACGAACGATAGGCCGAGCGAATTTCGAGCACAAAGCCATCACGTCGTGCAGCATCAATTAATGATTTAAGATCGGCCACTGCCTCACGCCGCAAAAGCTGGCCCGAACGCGAGCCACGCACACCAGCCAAGCGTAAATCCAGCAATTCAGCCTCAGGATCAAGCGTCGGCAACAGTGGTACAGCAGTTGGGGTTGGGGTATTCGTCGGGCGTGGCGTTAATGTTGGGGTTGGCACAGGCGTGCGAGTTGGCTTGGGTGTTAGAGTGGCACTTGGCGCAATCAACGCTGGCTGTAAATGGACTTGGCGATCAGCAATCGCCGCCTGTGAAACTGCTCCACAGCCAACCAACAAGCCCAAACTGCATAGTGCGACCAGTAATAACTTCACGCAAAGACCCCAATTCGTCAGGCAACGGCTGCGATTGTACCAAAACGCCGTAATTGTGCAACTAGTTAAAGGCAAATTTAACCAAGCCTAAAACAAAAAAGCAAGCAGTCTCAATCCTGCTTGCTTAATCGCGTGAAGTGTCAGCCTAAGGAATGCGCATTGGCATCACCAAGTGCAGGTATTCGTCGCCGCCAATTGGCCGAAATACACCTGGTGAGTTAGGAGTTTGGGTTTCCAAGGCTACTTGATCGGTGTCGATTGCGCCGAGTGCTTCTTGCAAATAGCGCACGTTCAAGGCCAATTTGCCATCATCGCCATCGATCAAAGCACTAATCGCCTCGACCGATTCACCGATTTCAGCAGCATTGGCGTTCAAGAGCAAACGCCCAGGTTCGCTGCCATCGCCGCGCTCCATCGTCAAGGTCACAATGTTGCCAGCCGCCTGCGAGAACAGCGCAATCCGTTTGACGGCGCGGCTAAATTCAGCAGTTGAAATTACGCTGCGAGTTGAGGTATTGCTGGCTGGTGGCACAAAGCGCTCGTAATCGGGGAACTTGCCGTCGATCACCCGCGAAACAAAATCAACAGTCTCGCTATGAAAAATAACTTGTCCACCATTGGGCGTAATACTCATGGCAATTGGGGTTTCGCTATCGCCAAGGGTGCGGCCTAGCTCAGCCATCGCCTTGGAAGGAATCACCAACTCAGCATCGTGAGCCACTGGTTCGGGCAATTCGATCGTGCGCACAGCCAAACGATAGCCGTCAATCGCGGCAAAAGTCGCTTGTGTGCCAGTCAAACGAATCAGCACACCTTGCAAAATTGGGTTAGGATTGGTGTTTTCAGCCGCAGCTGCAACCACCACTTGACCAACAACTTTGCGCAATAGCTCAGGTGGAATATAGGCTAGCACTGGCTCGTTGCCAAGCGTTGGCATCGCCGGAAATTCATCGGCATCAATGCCTTTGATATTGGCTTTAGTGCCACGGCAAGTCACGGTTAATGTTTGCGTCCGGGGATCAACTTCTAATTCAACGGTATCGTTAGGCAAGTTGCCGACTAAATCCGATAATAATTTGGCTGGAATCGTA
Organism: Herpetosiphon gulosus; assembly: GCF_039545135.1. Lineage (NCBI taxonomy): Bacteria > Bacillati > Chloroflexota > Chloroflexia > Herpetosiphonales > Herpetosiphonaceae > Herpetosiphon > Herpetosiphon gulosus. The sequence continues at coordinate 194,480 of NZ_BAABRU010000003.1, forward strand.
ATTGCCCCATCTTCATCGACTTTTGCGCCGACGAGTGCGGTAATCCCGATTTCGAGATTATTTCCAGCCAATTTCAGCCGACCACTTTCGGTTGCCAACAAAATATTTGCAAGTACAGGCAAGCTAGAGCGGCCTGCAACAGCATGGCCTGCCAAGGCTAAACCACGCTTTAGATTTTCTTGTAAACACGCTAGGCGCATAGAAAACTCGGTCTCCTTGCCGCGATGCGGCAACCATAACATCGCTAAAATGAACTAGCTCGTTATTATAGCATACTCGTTCTACGGTGTGACCCATTGGGCCGTATACGAACCGTCGTCAGTCCAAGCAAATTGGGCACGATAGTTGCCAGTAAATTGGAGTTGCAGCCAATCTAAATTGCTAATTGTACTTGATATAACACAAAAATTGACGCGACCCACTTCACTTTCTTCCAAGGTTGGCTGACGATCAAGCAATTCTTGGTTAAGGCCATGATTTGGCTCGGCGCTGATTTGACCTGGTGCAATGCCACAGTAGCAGCGTCGCCCAAGTACCGCGCTATTCTGCCAAGCGGTATCAACCAATCCATCGTTGCTATGCACTTCGGCCAAACCACGCAAGCGCAATTGCAATCGCGCCGCCGGATGATACAGCAACCAACTGACTCGCGGATCGCGCTTGAGTACGGCAATTTTGGGCGACCGCAAATCGCTATGAAACCACAAACGCCGAGTCGCTGGATCAAAGCCCCTCAATACCACCACCCGCTGATCGCTACCATGCTCATCGCTTGTGCCAAAAACTGGGGTATGCATTGGATCATGACGATCATGCACCGCAGCGGCAATCAACTGCCAAGCATGCTGCAAAAGCATGTCGAAGCTTACAGGCTGACTAAAATCGAGCAGTGTATAGACAGTTTCACTCATAGGCTAGCTCCTGATTATTGCAAGGCCTCGGCCAAAAATTGGGCCACATAAGGCTGCACTTGTTGGTTACTCACGCCATTCAAATTAAAATCAAAGCCATGGTTGGCCAAGGGCAATTCAATCATGGTAAATGGACGATTAGCTTGCTCCAATGCATCGGCCAGTACATCAGCATCAAGCGGACGAATAAATTGATCGCGACCGCCGTGCAACAACAAGGTGGCTGGGGTATTTTGACCGACCCAGTTGGCCGGACGAGCTTGACGATAGGCTTCAGCATGGGCTTCGGGTGGCCCACCAAGATAATCATCCAACGCGCCAGGCGCTAATTCAGGCTTGATCACATTGTAATAATCAAGCCGCGTCGGGGCATAATAGCTGACCACCGCCCGTACACTGGTATCAGGTGCATCGCAGCTTGGGGCAATTGTGGCATCAGAATAGGCCGCAATCAGCACTAATTGCGCTCCGGCTGAACGCCCAACCAAGCCTAAACGCTGGGGATCGATCCCGAAGCGCTCGGCGTTACGGCGTACATAGCCAATTGCACATTTAACATCGCTGACTGCTGCCGGGAACTGAGCTTGCGGTGCTAAACGATAGCTCACATCAAACACGACATAGCCTTGACCCGTTGCCCAACGATTCCAAGCAGGAATATCGCCTTTCGCGCCACCCCGCCACGAGCCACCATGCACCACAATTAAGGCTGGGGCATTGATTGGGGTTGTCGGCGGCACATACACATCAACCAACAACGCTTCGCCAGCAACCTCAGCATACACCGTGTTTTGCTCACGCAGCAGGCCTTGCGGCGCAGGATTACCCAAGCCAAATTGGCTGAGCTGAAATGTACCAGGCCCAGCCGCAACCACCGTCGGCTGATTTGAACGCACCCGCAAATCGGTCATCAAGCCACGCACAAGCATCCCAGCAATTACAAAAAAACTCAGCATCGCTCCAAAACCAACCAGCCGATTGAGCAAGCGAGCCAAACCACTGGGCGGTGCAAAGCCAAACAATAATCCCAAACTAACCAATAAGACCAATAAAAACCAGGGTGCCCATTCTTGCGCAGCAATGCCCAGCTGGAAAAAGATAAAATTGGGAGCTGGCAAGACCAACATCGCGGCACTTGCCAAGGCCAGCAGCACAATCGGCAGAATAATGATGGTTAAGGCTAGACGCACACAGGCTCCTTTGCAGCCATGGTTGTAGCGGATCGGCGTTATTGTACCGCCTTTTGAGCCAGAATTATAGCAACGATCATGCCCAAATGCTGTCACACCTTGAATGAATTTTATACATAGATTACCTCTTGTATTTTAACAGGTATATTGTTAGAATTATCATACAAATGTTTCGATGATCTAACTATAATAAGGGGATTTTAGAGGGATATGATACAAGATTCGGTAAACCTTATACAAGGTAATAATATAGATAAGTGATAAATTAGGATTATAAAAGTAATAGTATTTTATAAATCAATTCTATAGTACTAAAAGTATATTCAATTAATTTCATATCTCTGTCTGATGATTGAAGCATGGTGGAATAATATGTCAACTCATTTATTATACCTTTTAAAAGTCAATCAATTTCAAAATTTTGAAATTGATGATTTGAAAAGAATTTTTTCGGAAAAGTATGACAATGAGTTAGGATTTGGATTTAATAACTATGAATTCATAGATAGTCATATATATTGTACCTATGTATATTCTGTGAATCTGAGGATTAAATCCTTTGATGAAGATGTTGATATGATTATATCAGCAACAAGAAAAGTTTTTTACGAGATAAATTTTATTCTTGATCTAAATAACTCTATAATCTTAGTAAGAGGCAGTGCAGATAAGATAAAAAGATTAAATAATACATTATCTGCTCTTTCAAATAACAAACTCAGTATAGAGCATATAATATTTGATTTAGGTGATATTATTCGAATAATTAGATATAGATCTGATAAATTTATTCTCAATGGATTAATTATCAAAAATTATAAGCCAAATGAGAGCCTATCTGGAAGATTTGCCGCAAAAATCCAGAATCAGTTTATAGTACCCGATCTATTAGATATATATGGAGTTGATGTAAGTGAATTTACAGCTATATGTACTATTAAGGATTTTGATATCCAGATGCGACTCTCTAGGCTAGGTGCATTAGCAGTTAAGGGCCATAACGAGGGTATAAAGACATTAATACAAATTATCAAAGATATAGTTAAGGAGTTATGATATGCCTGAAGATCAAAACTATAATGCAGAGTGGTGGAATATCCGAGTTAACAATTTTTGTAAAAAAATTCTTGGTTGGCATCAACTTGGAACAAGCAATATTGATGTAAAAGGTGGTCCTAAAAAAGAAAAATATGGACTAGATTCAGTATTTGCATATAGAAATCATAAAAATTCGAATCAACAAGTTATTATCATAGAGGCAAAGTATAGAGAGGATATGAAGAGCCTGCCCAGAAGTGAGATCCAGAAATGGGTAAATCGCCTTCTTGAAAAAATTGAAAACGTTCCATCTTCTCAAGATTTCCATAATAAATTCACCCCTGACAATAATGCATATTTTCATAGAGGATTCATATTAACTTGGGTAAACCAAAATAAAACCTTTGATACTAAATTATTCTCAGAAAGATTACAAGAGATAGAGATAGTAGGAAAAAATCAAGCTGACTTCATTTATATCATTGGGAATGATATTATATTACGTTTTTGTGCAATACAAAATGAAATAAATAATCTTTACTTAAGTAATGAATATATGGATATAAATTTTTATGTTCCAACAAATTCCTCCGAATTAGTTTGTGATGGAAATTCGATACCTATTGAAGTTCTATTTTCTGATTTTGTTTGGTATAAAACAAGAAAAAAACAATCTCTTGTAGGTAGCAATGAGCATCATGAATATAATGCATCAATATGTTTCTATTTTGGAGAGATTCATACCAAGCATGATTTAAATTTTATTGATCTAGCAATTCGCGATTCCGGTTTGCATAATTCTTCATTAGTGGAGGTATATTTAATCACACCTTTAAGTAATATAAGAAGTGAAATTGAAGGACACAAAAGGAACAGTCAGTTCACAATTAATTATAAGAATCTTAATATTCCAGATAGTATTCCTTCCTGGTTAGGAGAGCCATGATCAACGAAAAATATCCCGATGCTTATGATGTAAAAGAGTTAGTAAATTTACGTTTGACATCCCTTTCTGCCATCAAATCATTCACTGCAAGAAAGGGTATTCTAATTGCTTCTCGAAGTAAAGAAACTTATGCTGATTTACTAAGCAAACTGCAATTAGATCACCAAAGTTACTTAACACTACGATATTATGCCCAAGGAGGTAATCCAAAAACAAGTATTTCAGGTTTTAATTTACGAGGTTTTTCTACACCGGATAAAACAATTAATGATATACAAAATGATATTAACCGATTGCGAGATCAAATAAATCAAAAACAACAATCTTCGAGAAAAATAAATTCTATAGGGATTTTTATACCGATTATTGAAGGAAATATACTCTATTCCGGTTTTTCCTATGAGAGGATCATACCAGGAAAAGTAGAGTTATTATCTCGATCAAATGAAACTGTGGAATTCACTATGAGTCAAATACAAAATAACATATGGAGAGTTGTTTGCTTGCCTAGATATAATCAAGATGTGGAAACATTAAAAAAAATATTAAATAAAACTGATAAAGCTGCTTATGAATTATATACTATATCTTTAGAAAATTTTCCTATATCTTTAAGAATCTCATTCTATGATAAAATATTAGATTTCTATAACTTACATAGCAGTGAATGGAAAATTCGACAAGTTTGTGGAATAGTAGTTAGGCAGTCGGAAGAAAATAAGGAAGAAATATTTAATATAGATTCAGAGATTGGAATAGATGAACTATTGGATGACGAAGAATCTGTAAAAGAAGCTCTTCAATCTGACTTAAAAAGTATAACTCAAGCTGCATTAGAAGGAAAAAACCTTAGAACTAATAGTTTCGTAAAAGATTGCGAAAAAAACGGTTTTTATTTCCCATCAATGTCATTAGAATTAGAGAACAAACAGACAGCCGAATTAATCCGAATTCAAATTAGATTTAAACTTTCACCAAAAATATTTGAAGTTATTCTCCTATATACAGGTATTGCGAGTGATATAGGCGATCAAGAAATCGCATTTCCTCCTGATCGTCAGAAAGAAATCCTTTATGAATTCTGGGACAGATCTCATCAAATTTGGCATGAGATAGATAATGCGTTTACCCCTAATATAATACGACAATCGGTTATGAATTTTCAAGATATAAACGCATAATCTTGTTAGCATCTAACATAATTTCTATACTCTAAATCCCTGGGGGGTGCTTATAACAAGGCACCCCTTTTCTTTATATATCACCAAGTATTATACACTTCTTTTTTTGAAGTTAATACTTGCATTTTCAAAGCGTATTTGCTAGAATTATCGCACAAATGTTTTATTTCAATCAAAACCCAGCTTGATCGCTTGTATTTGCCTAGCCCAAGGAGACCATGATGAGCCAGAGTGAACCACAGCCAATCGCCTTCGTCACGGATAAAACGTCAGCCATGCCCAGTATTGTTGATCGCGCGGCCTTCCAAGCGACCGTTGATCGCTTGCGAAGCCGCGAAAAGGCTCATACTCGCGAGGCTGATGCGATTGCTGCCGAGCGTCGCCGCCTGCCAATGGTTGAGCTTGATCCGTTAACTCCACTGGTTGGCAAGAACGGAACGGTTGCGCTGATTGAAGCATTCGAAGGTCGCCAGCAACTGATGGTCGCCTATATGATGTGGCACGAGGGCAAAACAGCAGCCGAACAATGCCCTGGTTGCACAATGGTCATCAGCCATGCCAACCAATTAGGCTACCTGCATACCCGCGATGTGACGCTGGCAGTGTTGTGCCAAGGGCCATTCGAGCCAAGTAATCGTTATCGCGAATTTATGGGCTGGACGATGCCGTGGTATTCCGTTCCTGAGGCCTCGGTCGAAGCCTTGATCGCTGGCCGCCATTTTGGCATGTGGGCTTGTTATTTGCGCAAAGGTGATCGTGTGTTCGAAACCTACTGGACAACCGATCGTGGCTGCGAGTTGATGGGCAGTTCATTCGCCATGCTTGATCTGACGGTGTATGGTCGCCAAGAAGTTTGGCAACATGTGCCAGATGGCTGGCCACAACCATTCGCTAATACCATGTGCCTGCCAAGGACATTCCAGACCGATAATCCGTTGGCGCATCGTCCAATTGCTCAGTGGTCACGCGTTGCCGAAGGTCATGCTGATGATCTCCAGCCCACAGCAAACGAAGCTGCGATTTAGCAAGATTCTGATTTGATTGTACTTGATCGAACGCAGCGATCTTTTGCTACCAATCATCAACCAATTTCTAGCTAGCTAACCTAAATGGGGAGTTGATTAATCGAATCACTCCCCATTTCCAAGATTAACGGTTGAGCATGGTGCGCAATTCTTCGATAGTTAGAGGTTGATCTTTACCACGATGCAACATGGCATGGCAATTTGGACAAACGGGCTGGAGATCGTTAATCGGGTCAACCTGATAACCTGCATTAATTGAGGCCAATGGCGTGATATGATGCACATGAATAAAGCCTTCGCCGATTGGCCCATAACGCTCGACAAAATCACAATCACACACCAAACAACGTGTGCCATAGCGGGCAATACAGCGTTGGCGAGCCAGTGCATCACGTTCATATTGATTGACCAAAACTTGTACTTTAGCGCCTTCCCAAAACTTGGCTTGTGAATCAAGCTCAACGTGCGAATCAAGCTCATCAGGATAAAATAGGAATTGCTCAAGGGCAGATTTTGGTGGCTTACAGTCACTACAGTATTTAATGGTAGTATCTGGGCGATGCTTGTTGCGCCATTTCACCAATTCATCAACCTCAAGCGCAGCAATTTTAATCTGGTCGCGGCCAGTAAATGCGCCCTCAGTCAATCCGCGCCGTATATGACCACAATTTGAGCAATGCAAGACTACAGGCAATGATTTAGAAACGCGCTCAACATTCAAAATAAAGCCAGCTAAATTTCGCTCCATCCAACTAAAATATTCTTCATCATCACCATTGTCAAAAACTTGATAACTCATCGTTGATCCCTCCATAATACTGAACGAACGATCAGTCGCTTGAATGATGTGACACCTTCGATCATAGCAGCATAATAGGTCTATTCCAAGCCTAATCAGCACCAAAAACTCCAAAGGAATCCATTATGCACTTCATTCAGCGGGCTTTTCGCCCCGACCACGATCAACAGGCAATGCTCGCCCTAGCTAGCGCCAACCCCGATCAGCACCTGCGCAGCATCGATCTGCCCTATCGGCTGAGTTCGTGGGCACTCGATGACCCTGCCAATCTCGCCATTTGGCAAACCGAAACAGGCCAAATCGTCGGTTGGGCTGCGTTGCAAGTACCATTTTGGATGATCGATTTGGTTTGGCATCCAGCTGCACTGCCCAGTTTGTATCGTGCAATGTTGGAATGGGCCGATCAACGAGCACAATCATTAATTGGCACACATCAGGCCCGACCAGCTTGGTTTGTTAGTGTTTTTGAGCAACAGCATAGATTACGGCAATTACTGGCAGCCCAAGGGTTTGCTGATCAAAGTGCCGTTGAGCAAGATCCTTGGTCGAAATATGTGTTTCGGCGGGGCAACCAAGCCCCAAGCCCAACCACACTTCCTGCAGGCATTAGTATTCGTCCACTTGCAGGAATGGCTGAAATTGCTGCCTATACCAATTTGCATCGGGCTGTTTTTGAAAGCACCAGTATGACCGAAAGCTGGCGAGCCAATACGCTCAAACAACCAAGCTATCGCGCCGAATTAGATTTAGTGGCTGTTGATCAAATTGGCGCGTTGGTTGGTTTTTGCATCGGCTGGTTCAATCAACAAGGCTTTGGCGGACGGCCCAGTGGCCAAATCGAGCCGCTTGGTGTGCGAGCCGATTTACGTCAGCAGGGCATTGCCCAAGCCTTACTTGCTGAAAACTTCCGCCGCCTGCTAGCCCTCGGAGCCGAACAGATCTTCGTCGAAACTGATAATTATCGCGGAGCAGCGTTTAATTTGTATGAAACAGTTGGTTTTGCAATTCATGCTCATGGCTTGGTATATCGCAAAAATTACTCGGCATAACAGCGTTCATCAATGCTAATACTCTGGGGCTGGTTACAGGATTGACGTGGCAAAATGCCACTCTATAATTGAGCCATGCCAATCCCAATTCTTGCCACCAAGCTACACCTCCCGCAACTCCGCCCCAATGGGGTAGCACGACCGCATTTAATTCAGCGTTTAGCAGCAGCTCAGCATACAAGCCTGAATTTGATTTCGGCTCCAGCCGGTTTTGGCAAAAGCAGCTTGCTAAGCGCTTGGCATGCCACAACCCAACGTCCAATCGCTTGGCTAGCGCTCGACGAACGCGATAATGATCCCAGTCGTTTTTTCAGTTATTTCGTACATGCCTTGCAAAGCGTCATTCCCGAACTAGGCACAACAAGCTTAGGATTAATCCAAGCCCAATCGCCAGCACTTGAGCAAGCTCTGACTATCTTGATCAATGAATTAAGCGTTGTTGGCAAATCGGTTAGTTTGGTGCTTGACGATTATCATGTGATCGAAAACCATGCAATCGATCAAGCCCTCAGCTTTTTACTGGAACACTTGCCAGCCTCGCTGCGCTTGATCATTGCGACCCGCGAAGATCCGAATTTGCCCTTGGCGCGGCTCCGTGCACGCGGCCAACTGCACGAACTGCGCAGCATCGATCTACGCTTTAGCCTCGACGAAGCCCAGCTTTTTCTCAACCAAGCGATGGGTTTAGCGCTAAGTCCTGCTGATGTGGCGGCATTAGAAACCCGAACCGAAGGCTGGATTGCTGGCTTACAATTGGCTGCACTTTCAATCCAACAGCAAGCTGATCGCAGTCGTTTTATCGCTTCGTTCAGTGGTAGTCACCATTTTGTGATGGATTATTTGCTGGAAGAAGTTTTACAACAGCAAACTCCAGCCATTCAGCAATTTCTCTTGCAAACCTCAATTCTTAATCGGATGTGTGGCCCGTTGTGTGATGCGCTGATCAGCAAGAGCACAAATTCAGGTCAACAGATGCTTGAACAGCTTGAGCAGGCCAATATGTTTATTGTGCCGCTCGATCATGAGCGGCGTTGGTATCGCTATCATCATTTATTTGGCGAATTGTTGCGCCAACGGCTCCAACGCAGTTTAACGCAACAAGCTGCTATCAGCCTTGAACAGTTGCATATTCAGGCTAGTACATGGTTCGAGGCGAATGAACTTGAACTTGAAGCTTTTGAGCATGCTGCTGCCGCCAACGATATCGAACGTGCCGAGCGCTTGATCGAGGGTAAACGGGTTCCGCTGCAATTTCAAGGGGCGCTCTTGCCAATTATGGCTTGGTTGCAAGCGTTACCGACCAATGTGCTCAACCAACGACCATCACTTTGGGTTACAGCAGCCGCAGTTTGGTTGGCCACAGGCCAAGTGAATGGCATCGAGCAACGGCTGCAAGCGGCTGAACAAGCCATCGAACACCATCCTCTAACACCCAAATTACACGACTTAATTGGGCGGATCGCAGCAATTCGGGGCACGCTCGCGCTAAGCCAAAACGATGCAAGCCAAATCATCGCCCAATCCAAACGCGCCTTGGAATATCTTGCGCTCGATAATCTTTCGTTTCGCACCTCGACAGTTTGGAAATTGGGTTATGCCTATCAGTTGCAAGGCCAGCGCAGTGCCGCCAGACAAGCCTATGAGCAAGCAATTAGCATTGGTCAACGCTCGGGCAATTTGGTCACGGTTGTCTTGGCATCAATTGGCTTGGGCAACCTGCAAGAAAGTGATAATCAGCTCAAACTCGCGGCCACAACCTACCAACAGGTGCTTGAGGCTAGCCGTCAGTTGGCCTTGCCTGCAGCTAACTGCGGAGCTGAGCTGGGCTTAGCCCGCATTTATTATCAATGGAATCAGCTTGATCAGGCGGAGCAGCATTATCAACGAGCCTTGCAAGCAGCTCAATTATTGCAACACACCGATCGCGAAGTGGCTTGTTATGTGATTAAAGCCCGTTTGTTGATTGCCCAAAATCAACTTGACCAAGCAAGTTTATTGTTGGAGCAAGCTAGTGCTGCTGCTCAACAATATCGCCATACCACCCAACCAGCCAAAATCGCCGCCGAACAAGTGCGAATCGCCTTGATGCGCGGCCAAGTACAACAAGCTAGCCAAATCGCTCAAGCGCATCAGATTCCAATCAGCCAAGCCCAAGTCTTTTTGGCCCAACAGCAACCAAGCGCTGTCCTGGCTGTGTTACAACCAGTCCTCGCACTAGCCCAAACCAATGGCTGGCATGATCAATTGCTGTGGCTCACCAGTATGCAAAGTTTGGCCTTGGCTGCCCTCGGTGAGTATGGTCAGGCCCAACAATTGCTTAAAAAGCTGCTGCTTGGAGCCGAAATTGAGGGCTTTGTGCGCATATTCCTTGATCATGGCGCTGCAATGCAACGCTTGTTGAGCCAGATCAAGCTTCCATCACCCCAATCAAATTATGTCAAACAAATTCTCACTAATTATGTCAACGATCAGCTACCGCAACTCTATCCAGTAACCCCAGGTTTGACTGAAACGCTGAGCCAACGTGAGCTAGAAATCTTGAGCTTAATCGCTCAAGGCCACTCCAATCAAGCGATCTGCCAACAATTGCATCTCGCTTTAGATACGGTTAAAGGCCACAATCGCCGAATTTTCGAGAAACTTCAGGTTCAGCGCCGAACCGAAGCGGTGGCACGTGCTCGCGAATTAGGCTTGCTCAGCCAATAATCCCCAACTCAAGCACAACAACACTTTGGTGTCTAACCAAGCTCACGCCAATTGAGTATGCTAGTTGGCAGTTGAGCCGTTGGCAGTTGTCGCGGCATATGCTCAAAAAACTGAGACCGTTATGATCAATCAAAACCCACCAGCAAACGAATCAATGCACTATCAAATTTGCCTGCGCGGCCAGCTTAATCTAGCTTGGGCTGGGTGGTTTGAGGGCATGCAAATCGCGCTTGATGCCAATGGTAATACGTTGCTGGTCGGCATAATCGTCGATCAAGCTGCACTCTATGGCTTGATTAAAAAAATTCGCGATTTGGGCATGTCCTTAATTTCAATTATGCCAGTTCAATCAAACACACTTGAATCCGATTCAACCGAGCAATAATAAGCAAACTGGAGTTTTATTATGCAAGCAATTATCTATCGTGAATATGGCTCAGCCGATGTATTACGGCTCAGCGAAGTAGCTCGCCCAACCCCAGCTGAAGATCAAGTGCTGATTAAGGTGTATGCGACTGCGCTCAATGCTGCCGATTGGCGTTTGATGTCTGGTAAGCCCTTCCCAGTACGCTTCATGACAGGCTTATTCAAGCCTAAAAAAGGCATTCCTGGCACCGATGTAGCCGGAGTTATTGAAGCAGTCGGGCGTAACATCACTCAATTTAAAGTAGGCGATGCAGTATTTGGCGATCTTTCGGGCTGCGGCGCTGGTGGCTTAGGCCAATATGTTTGTGCCCCTGAACATGTGCTGGTTCTCAAGCCCGAGCAGCTAAGCTTTGAACAAGCCGCCGCCGCGCCCATGGCCGCTGTCACAGCCTTGCAAGGCCTTCGCCAAGGCCAGATCGTCGCAGGCCAAAAGGTTTTGATTTATGGCGCTTCGGGCGGAATTGGCACCTTTGCCGTTCAGCTTGCTAAGCATTTCGGCGCAACGGTTACCGCTGTTTCCAGTGCCGCCAAGCACGATCTCTTGCGTTCGCTCGGCGCGGATCAGGTAATCGATTATGCTAAGGATGATTTTGCTCGCAATGGGCAATACTACGATTTAATTCTGGGGGTCAATGGCTATCGTTCAATTTTCGATTATAAACGTAGTTTAGTGCCTCAAGGTCGCTATGTGATGGTTGGTGGCGAAATGCGCCAGATTTTTCAGGCGATCGCCTTGGGCAAATTGCTCTCAATTGGAACCCAAAAGAAGCTCAGTAATTTGTTCGCCAAACCCAATCAAACCGATCTGGCTAAAATTGGCTTTTTGTTGGCCAACGGCGATATCAAAGCGGTGATCGATCAGCGCTATCCCTTGGACGAAGCTCCTGCTGCAATGCGCTATCTCCAAGCTGGCCATGCCAAAGGCAAAATTATCATCGACATGCAAGCCACCGCCGCCCAATCCGTGGAGCAAACAGTATGAAAGCAATGATCTGCACAAGCTATGGCTCGCCCGAGGTCTTGCAATTTGGCGAGACCAGCAAGCCCACACCCAAAGCCAATGAGTTGTTAATTCGGGTGCAAGCCGCCTGCGTGACACCATCCGATTGTGCCTTTCGCAAGGGCGATCCATTTATCATCAAGTTGATGTATGGCTTGCGCCGACCAAAATTTCAAGTGCTGGGCGTTGAATTTGCGGGTACAGTTGAGGCGATTGGCCCAACAGTGCAACGCTTCAAAGTTGGCGATCAAGTTTTCGGCATGAGTCCCAAGAGTTTTGGCAGCTATGGCGAATATATGTGCCTCGCCGAAGATCAGCCGATTGCCAAGCAACCAAGCAACGTGAGCGCCGCCGAGGCTGTGGCAATTTGCGATGGCGCAAGCACCTCATTACTTTTTCTGCGTGATGTTGCCAAACTCCAAGCTGACCAACAGATTTTGATTAATGGTGCGTCGGGAGCAGTTGGGATCTACGCTGTGCAACTTGCGAAATATTATGGAGCCAAGGTTACCGCCGTGTGCAGCGCCGCCAATCATGAGTTGGTCAAGCAATACGGCGCTGATCAGGTGATCGATTACACCAGCAGCGATTTTACCCAAAGCCAACAACGCTATGATGTGGTTTTCGATGCGATTGGCAAAAGTTCGTATGGCCGTTGCAAACAGTTACTCACGCCCAACGGCATCTATCTTATGACTGTGCCAACCTTGGGTATTATGCTGAATATGCTTTGGACTAGCTTTGGCAAAGGCAAAAAGGCCAAATTTGCAGCAACCGGGCTGAACCAGACCCCAGCCAACATCGAATTTTTGGCCGAATTGATGGGTGCTGGCAAACTCAACGCCGTGATCGATCGGCGCTATCACCTAGCCGATTTAGCCGAGGCTCATCGCTATGTCGAAACAGGCCGCAAAAAAGGTAACGTGGTGATTGAGGTTTAGGTATTCAGGGTTAGTGGCACTAGCACCAAGCTCTTGGCGCTGTCGATTGAGTAAATTTCTAAGGGCTGGGTGCGGCCACGAATCGGGATTTCGCTCAAGGCTAAATTGTGCAAATCTAAGGCACTATGTTGCATCACCGCCCGCGAAACGACCAATTGGGTATGCAAGGTTTTGGTGGCTTCTTCCAAACGGGCGGCAATATTGACCGCATCGCCAATCGCGGTCAGATGTTTGGCGCGTTTATAGCCTAAATCACCAACAATCACATGGCCACAATGAATGCCAATGCCCATCCTCAATGGCTCATTGACATCGTGTTCGAGGCGCTGATTGAGCACATCGAGCTGATAGGCCATGGCTTGGGCCGCAGCCAAAGCATTATGACAAGCTTGTTCGAGTGTGCCATCCAAACCAAACAGCGCCATAATCCCATCGCCAATAAATTTATCAAGATAACCGCCGTTGGCCTCGATCACTTGGCCCATCGATTGAAAATATTGATTCAGAATAAAGACCGTATCATAGGGCAACTTGCCCTCGGAAAGGGTCGTAAAGCCGCGCAAATCGGCAAACATAATCACAATTTGCTTATCGGCACCATGGCTAATCATGGTTGGTGCACCTGGCAGCGAACGATCATGATGGTGGAGCAATGGCCGTACCACGCAGGCAGCAGTTGGAATGGTCTGGCATGCTAAGCGAATATCGCCACTTGCCCCAAAACGCTTAAGCAAACGCAGCTCAGTTTCAGTCGGCGGATTCAGCGATTTCACACCTTCGATAATTTCGATCCGGCAGGTTGAGCAACGCCCGCGCCCACCACAACTATGGGCATGCGGAATCCCATTGGCAATGCTAGCCTCAAGCAAACTTGTTCCAGGTGCAATTGTTACGCTGGCAATGCCCTTATATTCCACCGCAATTAAATAATGCTTGCGGCGCAAGCGCAAGATGATTGCCCGCCCACCGCCCAAGCCAAGCAGCAAGGCCAGATAGCCGGAGCCAAACCAACCCATAAATTCCGCAGTCGCCGTTGCAACATCAATATTCTGTGGATTGGCAAATTGCCACACTTGCGCCAGCCATTGTGGGTCTTGTTTAAGCTGATTGACCTCACGATGAGCCACCACAATGCCCACCAAAGCCAGGAGAGGAGTCACAATTTGGGCAATCAACAAAGGCTGTTTGATGCGGGAAAACCATGGTTTATGCCAGAGGTAGGCCATTAAGCCAAGATTGCCATGCAGCCAAACCACCACCAACATCAAATACAAATCGAAGGCAATCGTCGCTTGGCTAAGCAAGACATAGCTATAGGTATCGCGAATTCCATACAAGATTGTGGCCAAACGGGTAGCATAAATGTGCGAGGTAATCAGCAAAGGCATAAGCAAGCCCAAGCCAAGTTGCAGCCATTCATTCCAGTGCAAGCGCCGCCAACTGGTGATCGTTAATAATTTATAGCTGACCAACAGCGCATGGATCAACAAACTAGCTGGCACAACCCAAAAAACCGCTGGATGCCGCCAAAAACTTAAAAAGACCCGTCGTGACGACTCCAAGGCTACTAGGCCAAAGATACCCCACGCATGGTTCAGCAAGTGAGTTGTAACGTAGAGCAACAGCGTCAAACCAGCATGCAGTCGCAGGCGTGGAATCAGAGCTTGAAACGAGCGAGCCATGCAGCCAATCTCCGTAAAGCCAGCAATAGGTTGAGTATACCATCTATCTGGGTTGCTAGCTTGGGCGATACAGAGACTTGCACAGCATATTATTCAAGCATCTCAAACTGAAATTCTAACCATTGACAATAGGGGTGATATAACTTTTTCATATCACCCCCGTAGATTTACTTATGCTTGAGTAACTTCTTTGGATTTGTAAAAACATCAGTAATTGTGGCAAATTGATCAGGCCTTGTTTGTAATAGCCATTACTCACAATCGTGGTGTGGGATAATTTCGGTTGATTTTATTGATTCGCTTTGCGTGAATGCCGCCGCCTCGGTATGAACAGGAACGATTAGCGCCGTAAGCCCAGTAATAGCGGTTTGAAGGAATGCTCGTCGGTTCATAGGATTATTCCTTTGATGAATTAACGAAACCATAGAAACCTATAATTGCCAACATTTTAGGTTTAGTTTTGACCAATACCGTTTTCCAACATGGTATATAACCCAGGCTCGAGAACAGACTGACCGCTCGTAAGCAACAAACGTTCGAGATCATTGTTGTTATCGAGAAACACTCGTTCATAGCTATCAGCTGTAATCCAAACAAATCCTTGTTGAATCCGAATTGTCCGCGTAGGATTGGTCGTCGTAGCCACAAACCCGCGATTACCTAAATTATCAAAGGCCTGTTGCGGTTCTACAGGCGTAAGCTGCTCAAGCATTCTAAAAAATGCACTTCGTTGTGCCTCTGAAAGCTGCCAAGTGGGTGGCGGCATTCCTGAAGTAATATCAAGTTGAACATTTACCGGATTATCACCATTCATTGGGGTAAGACTTTCTGGTTGTTGTTAGGAACAGCCCACCCAAGAACCAATAAGACCACTAAGCAACAACAATTTAGCTAACCAACGCATTGTTGTTATCCTGATAGAAATACCATGTGTTTGGGATAATGAGTGGTACAATATCATTCCTTAAATCAAGCAGGTATTACGGAGGAATTTGTAGCTGTAGAGGTTAAAAATGCTGATTTATGGGATATTTGATGTTGTTGATTATATAATAAAGAAGAAGTTTAAGTTTTTATAGCATCTCCCTTCCTATCAATAAACTACATTGTTAGCTGCATACTAATGCTAACAAACCTATTTGTCAAATCAGATTATCCCATACCCTTAGCTAAAAAATTTATCTGGGTTGCTAGCTGAGTTAACCAACCAGTGTAAGCCAATTATCAGTTGGCTACGATTGAGCCTAGCGGGTTTTTCAGGCAAACTCCATCCAACAAGCTTTAATTGAGGAGTTACGATGAACCACCCCCCACCACGTCATATCGTCACCGTTGCTGGCTGTGTTTTTAACCATGAGGGCGAAATTTTGCTCTTGCAAAGCCCACGCGGAGGTTGGGAGTTTCCTGGTGGGCAGGTTGAGCTTGGTGAGAGTGTGACCCAAGCGCTAACTCGCGAGATTTTTGAAGAAACTGGAGTACAGGCCAAACTTGAGCAACTGGTTGGAGTATCTTCCAATCTAGCCTTGGGGAGTGTTAATCTTGATTTTCGTTGCAGCTATCAGACTGGTCAATTGACTACTAGCGCTGAAAGTTTAGCTGTTCAATGGATAGCACCTGAACAAGCCCTTGCTTTAGTTCAACGGCCATCAATTCAGGCTCGCTTGATAACCATGCTCAATCCGAGCAACCAAGTTTTGTATCGATCCTACAGCGTTAATTCGCGGACGCTTGAGGCACACTATCAGGTACACAGCGAACAATGCTTTTGATCTTAAGCGATTGAGCCGTTTGAACTTCGGTTCAAACGGCTCAACAAAATGCTTAGCCTTGAAAACGCTTGAGCCAACGCATAATTTTGCCCGATTCCAAAGCTCGAATCTGCTGTTCCAAATGGCTAATATGCCGATTCTTTTGATCAAGCGCTGATTCCAAGGTTGCAATATAGGTCTTTTGTTCTGGTGACTCGATGGTAACTACAACTGGCTCACTAATAGGATTGACTTGTGGCCGTTGATAAAGAGTTTGATATTGTTCAAGTCGAGCTACCTGATATTGCGGAAGGCTGGCATAAATTGTTAACATCAGCGAATCTGGCGATTCATCGGAGTAAAAGACGCTCAAACCAGCTTGAGCGAGAATTCGGCTCAGACTGGCGGCGGTGTAATACATGGTATGCACTGAACACAATAAACTACCCGATTGATTGCGTTCAATGAATTGATCGCGAAATTGATAGGTTGGGACTTGGAGCGCTAAAACCCCATTGGGCTTGAGATAACTTGCTAAATCGCGTAGCAATTCAACTGGTTTGTGCAGATGTTCAAGCACATGCCAACAGGTGATCAAATCAAAAGGCTCAAGAGTTTTGATAATTGCATCATCATTATAAACTTCTAAGTTATAGCGTTTTCGCGCCACGTCGGCAGCAACTGGCGATAGCTCAACCCCAACTGGTTGCCAACCACGTTCGCGAGCCGCTACCAATAATAGCCCGCGATTACAACCAATATCCAAGATTCGCCCAGGTTTTTCAAAGCCAGCAAATGCCTCAATATGCTGCAACGCATCGCCACGAAAGCAAATTAACGGCTTTTCTTCTTCGAGCGAGTAATCATAGACTTCGCTCTGATTTTCAAGAATCGTCGTGCTTTCCATGGTCAGACGTGGGTTGAGGTAAACCTGTTCACACCCCTCACAACGGTGTAAACACAAACCTTCACGAATATAGGCCTCTGGTTGAGTCCAAACGATCGTGCTCTGGGGATGCTGGCAAATAGGACATGCGGTTAAATGTTCAGTTGGTAATGCTTGAGGCTCCATGTGGAAATCCTATCAAAATATCAATGAGGCCTGATGTACCCCATCGAGATGGCAACAATTCTTGGGTTGTCTAAGACCTTAGTGCATTACTAGGTTTGTGATAGAGCTAGGATAGAAAAAGCAGCAGTACTAAGGATACCCCAACATACAAATCACGAATTATAGCATAGGTAATTTACTCAAGGATTTCCGTGCAAACTTAAACAATAACCCTAGCCTTCAGAGTTGAAAGCTAGGGTTATTATCAGAAAATAAACCGTTTATGGTAAAACCGGAGGAGTCAGTGATGGCACAGTTGGGTTATTAGCATCATATTCACAGGTTTTATGTAAAAACGCGGTAAATATCTGATTATCAGTAGCTGTTGTTGCTCCATTAAAGTACATTTGCCATTGCGGCGGATTTATTGCTGTATTACAAAATACATACGGAGTTCCAGCAACTTTATATGGAGCTACCGGCGAAATAATTTTCTTGGCATTTTGCTGCTCATAGGGGCCAGTAATTCCACCACTAGACTTTACAACCCATATGTCAGAGTTGCTACTAGGGTAAACAGTATAAAACAAGTAATATTCATAAGGATTATTGCCTGTAACGACTATTTGTCCGTTCACATTACTGCTACCAACCCAAGGTAAAATATTGGTAACTGGATTCGTATAAGCTAAATTTGTCCAATTACTTTGGGCAATGCTTAAAAATGATTTAGATACAGGATTTGTCAATATATTGCTAAAACCATGATCAGTATAGATCATATAGAATTTTTGTGTGGCAGGGTCATAGGTAACACGTGCATCACTTGTTCCAGTAACATAGCGATTATTGGTACTACCAATATGCCAATTAAGGATGGGATTCTTATCACCATACATCCCGCCACGTTGCAATATACCATTAGCATCGATCCATGCATAATGAATAGCTACATTTTGTTCAGGATCATGTGCTTCCTGAATATCATATGCATAATAAAGTGTATCGCAACATGTCCAGCCTGCTGGGCGGGGACGTGTCCATTTCATCGAAAATAAATCAGGTTGCACAGAATGATATGATCGAACGCTTGTACCAGAAACGGGGCAAGGTTTTGGAGTTTCATTCAAATAAGGGTTAGCAGGTGGGCAATCTGCTGATGCAGTTGTCTCCCATGCATTATTAATATAGGCAGTTGTCCCTACTTGATTGAAGCTTGAAACCCCATATTGATCGGTTGAGCTGAGCTTAAAAATATGATCATGGTCTTGGGTTGCTGTACGCCAGCCGCCAACAACCATCTGCCATTTATTATCTTCATACCAAGCCGAAGCATGGTAGATATTGGCAAATCCATTAACAACCTTATCTGGCACAGCATCAGTGAAGGTATAAACACACCAGTCACCCCACGCACGCTCATATGCCGTACAATTAGGATTATTGACAACCTGATTCACGGATTGGGGAGACTCAACATTATTAATATGCGGCTGACCTTTAACTTGTGCAGGCATGATCAGAATTAAGCCCACTAGTGCCAGTGGCTTGAGAAAACGTGTTAACATACAATTCCCTCAGTAGATTATCCAGCGGTAACAACAACAGTAATGGTGGAGGTTAATTGAATAGTTAATTATTTGAGGACTTCTACCTCCCTTCAATATAGATATCTTGGCAATCCTTTAAAATCGGAAGCGATTTTAAGAAAATTTACCATAAGAATCTAACTTCTACTCACAAAAATCATCTTAATCCAAGGTGCTACCGATTGTCAAGCCCTTTTTCTTTTTTAGGAAAGAAACTGTGAGCTTTTTCGTCATCTATCAGCATTAGCAAACATCAAGCGATTTAGGAGGGTGTTATGCAACGACAACGAGCTGTCGTGATCGGGGCAAGTATGGCAGGCTTGGTCGCAGCACGCGCCTTAGCCAATCATTTTCAAATGGTGACCATCGTTGAGCGCGATGCCATGAGTGATGAAACGCAGCCCCGCAAGGGTGTGCCGCAAGCCAACCATGTCCATATTTTATTAACTGGCGGGTTTAATGTGCTACAACATTATTTCCCGAGCTTTACCAGCGATTTACATGATGCAGGCGTGCCAGAATTGAATTGGTCGCGCGATGTGCAGTGGTTTCAGGGTGGTTCATGGAAAACGCGCCAACCCTGCAAGATTAGTTTTTATCCTCAGGCGCGGGTAAATTTAGAAAGCCGTATTCGGGGCTATGTGCGCCAACATCCTAAAATTGAGTTTCGCAGCCAAACCAATGTCGAACAATTGCTGTTTGATTCCAGCAAAACCAGTGTAACTGGCGTGCTATTGAAGCATGCTGATCAAACCAGCGAACTTGCTGCCGATTTGGTGGTCGATACGACTGGTCGTGGCTCGCGCACAGGCCAATGGCTTGAAGCATCTGGCTATCCAACCCCGCCCAAAGAAATTATGGCTATTGATTTGGTGTATGTGAGCCAAGTTTTCAAAAAAACCAATTCGCCGCGCGATTGGCAATGTTTGGCTTGCCATCCTTCAGCCAATTCGCCACGCGGCGCAATTATTGCCCCGATCGACGATGATCATTGGATCGTAACCTTGTTTGGCTACCTTGGGCAGCACCCAACCCCTACCAACGAAGGTGTGTTGGAGTTTGTTAAAACCTTGCCAGTCCCCGATATCTATACCACTTTGGCCGAGGCATCTCCTGCTGGTGAAGCCATGCGTTTTGGTTATCCGCAGCAAGTGTTTCAACGGTATGACAAACTTAAGCGTTTTCCCCAAGGTTTTTTGGTGCTTGGCGATGCCTTATGCAGTCTTGATCCGGTCTTTGGTCAAGGGATGACCCTTGCTTGCAAAGAGGCCCATGCGCTTGATCAAGTGCTGGCTTCGGCTCAAGGCCAACAAGCAGCAACCCTAGCCCAAGCCTTTTTCAAACAAGCTCAGAAAATTATCGATGTACCATGGTTGATTACCCAATCAGAAGCCTTGCGCTTCAAAGGAATGCCAGGCTCACGCAGCCCTAAAATTCGCTTTTTGCAATGGTATACCGACCATGTTTTTTGGCTCAGTGCTCAATCGACCGAAATTTACCAAGCCTTTTTAGATGTAATGCATCTCTTGGCGGGGCCAGAAGCCTTGTTACGCCCCAAAGTTGTGCGCGGCGTGCTTGGGCGGATGTTTGGCCGTGCCTAAATCGTTGCGATTTGTAAACCTCTGTTGACAAAAATAACTATAATTTATCCAGCAAAACACCGCTACAATACCCATGATTAGGGCAAAGCTACCAATCAGCGGGATAAGCGGTGGCTTTGCTTTAATCGCCCGCTATTGCATGCAGTAGCAACCGTACCAACGGCGGTACGGACAATTGATACAAGGACACCGCGTTCATGAAAACTAGTTTACAAATCGCTGCTGAGGCCACACCACGCCCCATCACCCAAATTGCCGAAGAATTAGCGATTGCTGAGCAATTTGTTGAAGCGTATGGCCGCTATCGCGCCAAAATTAACCTTGATCTGCTTGATGCGAGCCATCATCGGCCTCGCGGCAAGCAGATTTTAGTGACCGCCATGACTCCAACGCCACTGGGCGAGGGCAAAACTGCCACAACCATCGGCCTGGGGATGGCCTTAAGTCGCTTGGGCAAACGCGCCATCTGCACCCTACGTCAAAGCTCGCTCGGCCCAGTTTTTGGCATCAAAGGCGGTGGCTCAGGCGGCGGTTATTCGCAAGTTATCCCATTAGAAGATAGTTTGATGCACTTGACTGGCGATATTCACGCTGTAACCCAAGCCCACAACCAAATTGCCGCCATGACCGACAATAGTTGGTATCAAAAGAATCGGCTGGGCATCGACCCTGAGCAGATTCAGATTCGGCGGGTGCTCGATGTCAACGATCGCTTTTTGCGCTCGATCACCATCGGTCAAGGCGGCTCGCAGCATGGCATTCCGCGCCAAACCGGCTTCGATATAACCGCTGCCAGCGAACTGATGGCTATTTTAGCCTTGGTCAGCGGCGAAAACCATGCCGAAGTGATGCGCGATCTGCGTCAACGCGTCGGGCGCATGGTCGTAGCTTTCAATCGCCAAGGCCAGCCAATTACTGCTGATGACATTCAGGCAGCAGGTGCAGCCACGGTCATTATGCGCAACGCAATTCATCCAACCTTGATGCAAACAATTGAAAATACCCCAGTATTGATGCATGGCGGGCCATTTGCTAATATCGCCCATGGCAATGCTAGCGTCGTCGCCGATCAAGTTGGGCTGCGGATTGCCGATTATGTGGTGACCGAAGCTGGCTTTGCCATGGATATGGGCGGCGAGAAATTTTTCGATATTAAATGTCGTGCCTTCGATGCTAAACCAGCGGTCGTGGTGTTAGTTGCCACAATTCGCGCCCTCAAAGCTCATAGCGGGCGCTGGAACATCAAGCCAGGCCGTGATTTGCCCGCCGATTTGCTGCAAGAAAATCCCGATGCAGTCTATGCAGGTGGGGCAAATCTGCAAAAGCATATTCGTAATGCCCAATTGTTTGGTCTGCCAGTTGTCGTTGCGCTCAACGCATTCCCCGACGATCATCCCTCAGAAATCGAGGCGGTGCGTGAAATCGCGATGAGTGCAGGAGCCTTTGATATAGCGGTGAGCAAGGTCTTTAGCCAAGGCGGGGCCGGCGGTGAAGAATTGGCTGAAAAAGTGCTAGCGGCAATTGAACAAGCAGGCCAAGCCCAATTTTTATACGAGCTTGAGCAACCGTTGACCAGCAAAATTGCCACGATTGCCACCAAAATCTATGGCGCTGCTGAAGTTAGTTATAGCGAAGCAGCCAGCGAACAATTAGCCAAACTTGAGGCCAATGGCTTTGGCAATTTGCCAATCTGTATGGCCAAAACCCATCTGAGCATCAGCCATGATCCGGCAATCAAAGGTGCACCAACTGGCTATAGCTTCCCAATTCGTGAGGTGCGGGCCAGCATCGGCGCAGGCTTTATCTACCCAATTGCTGGCGATATGATGACCATGCCAGGCCTCAGCGCTAACCCTGCTGCCCAACAGATTGATATCGATGACCATGGCAATACCGTTGGATTGTTCTAGTCACATGTCAATGTTCAATGTCTTTTTGTAAAGCAGACATTTCTTTTTGTAAAGCACACTTGACTTAATTAATGAACTGACTTATACTCAAGCCAGTCAAATAATTAAGTCAAGGAGCTTTCGATGAACACCAAATCATTCGCATTACGTCAACTAATTATCGCCTTTATCCTATTTCCAATCTTATTGATGGGCGTGATCTTGGCACTGCCAAACTTGCCTGAATCGCCATGGCGAGCGCTGTTGGCAATTGTGCCCTTAGTTCCAGTTGGCTTGGGCATTCGGGCAATGTATCGGGCAATCAGTGGCTTGGATGAATTTCAACGCCACATTCAATTGATAGCGTTGGCCTTTGCTGTGGGAGCCACTGGTTTTCTTACTTGTGCTTATGGCTTACTCCAAGTATTGGTCGATTTGCCCCAACTTTCGTGGCTGTGGGTTTTGCCATTATTGACAACCTGCTGGAGTTTTGGTTTAGCCTTCGCTAACCGGAGCTACCAATGAAAAATCGTTTGCGGGTGTTACGAGCGGAGCGTGAATGGTCGCAGGCCGATTTAGCGCAAGCCTTGGGGGTATCACGCCAAACGATCAATGCCCTAGAAACTGGCAAATACGACCCAAGCTTGCCGCTGGCCTTCAAAATAGCCGATCTCTTTGAGTTAGCGATTGAGCAAATTTTCGAGCGGCCAAGTGCCGATGAAGCAACTGAGGGATGAGCAACATCGTTAAGCAATTGAATAGCTGAGGTGCGCTACAATAACGTATCTGTACTAAACTTCATCTATTCAATCCTGATTTCCAACCCGATAGCTATAACAAATATGATAATCGCAGCCTAATTCAGTTTGGAGTTGCTGGGCTAAAATTAAGCCTTGTTCGGCAAATAGCCGCTCCGCTGCAAGGTTTCTAAAGCTGGAAGTAGCCGGATCATCAAGATTGTAGATTGCATCAAATTGCTCAGACCAATCCATTAGCGCTTGTTGGAGTTGTGAGCTAATTGGTAATTCGCGCGGATCAAGATCACCGAACTGAGCACCATCGTCCCACCAAAGCGGAAAACAAGCATACTCAGCCGCCAAACGTAATTTTTTTATCATTTAGGCCTATTAGTTTAGATGTTATACCAACAATCCCCGTAGCCCTTGCAAAAACAGATCAGCCGCTTGATCAAGCTCGGCTTGGGTTAGCCCATTGATACTTTGAATTGATAAGCCATTGGAAAAGGTCATAATGCAGCGAGCCAGCGCCAACGGAACAACCGATTCGCGCAGTTGGCCTTCATGTTGAGCGCGTTGCAAGCGTTCGTGCAAAACCTGCTCTTGACCCAAGCGTCGTTCAATCACATCATGATGAATCGGCTCGGTTTGCGAGTTGCAGACCGGCACACCGCGAATCAATAAACAGCCAGCAGGCACTAAGGGGTTAGTAATTTGGGCTACATTAATCCGCAGCAATTGCTCAAGCGCCGTGTAAATTTGGGGATGTTCCAAGGCCGCCAGCATTGAAGGCAAGCTCAATTCATAATAACGGTTCAGCACCTCGCGAAAGAGGCTCTCTTTATTGCCAAAAGCTGCATATAAACTAGGCCGATTGATGCCCATCGCCTCGGTCAAATCGCTCAACGAAGCACCTTCATAGCCCAAATTCCAAAAAACTTCTAAGGCTTGGTTCAAGGCCACATCACGATCAAAGGCCCGAGGCCGCCCAACTTTTGGTTCATTTACTGCTTTCATCGTTGCTAACCAATCTATCTGTATTGACCATAACGATCATACGCTAAACAGTTGCTTAACACAAGCGTAGAAGAAGGAAGAAGGATGAGGGATGAAGGAGGAAGGTAGGGAAGTTCAAAGTTTACCGCAGAGGCGCAGAGCGACGATGGTATTAGCTATTGACTATCGGAGATTGCTTGGAATACCAACCAGTGTTCCGCTAGCCTATAGCCTTACTACAATGCGTGCAATTCGTAGCCAACAAACTTACCCTTCGTGCCCTTCGTCGATCAACATCATGCTTGACAAACCAGCGAATTTTATATATAGTACCGATCAGTACAAAATATATGTACTGATCGGTACTATATTATTTTATTGGAATGTTGGAAGGATGTTTATGAGCAAGCCATTAGCCGGAAAAGTTGCCTTGGTCACTGGTGGTTCACGCGGGATTGGAGCAGCTAGCGCCATTGCCTTGGCCGAACAAGGTGCAGATGTGGCGATTAGTTATGTTGCCTCGGCCAGCAAAGCCGAAGCCGTGGTTGAGCAATTACAAGCGCTCGGGGTTAATGCCGTGGCCTTCCAAGCCGACCAAGCCGATAGCGACCAAGTAGCCGCTTTGGTCAATAAGGTTGTAGCGCATTTTGGCAAGCTCGATATTTTGGTCAATAACGCTGGGGTGATTCAATTAGCTGCGTTGAATGATGCTAACGCCGATTTGGAAGCCGTCGAGCATATGTTTGCGGTTAATGTGAAGGGTGTTGCCAGCGCAGTGCGGGCAGCGACACCACTCTTGCAAGATGGTGGACGAATCATTTCGATTGGTTCAGTTTCAGCTGATACCGCCCCAATTCCTGGGTTTGGCGACTATTCAGCGACCAAAGCAGCCGTCGCAGGCTATACCCGCGCATGGGCCAATGAACTTGGGCAGCGTGGCATCACGGTTAATAACATTCAGCCCGGCCCAATCGACACTGATATGGGTCCAGGCGATGGCCCAATGCTCGATATGATCACCCAAGCAATTGCGCTCAAACGGCTTGGCAAAGCCGAAGAAGTTGGGGCAACGGTGGCGTTTTTGGCCAGCCCTGGCGCAGCCTTTATCACTGGCGCGACGATTAATGTTGATGGCGGATTACTGGCCTAAATCAATAATGGCCTGTGAGTTAATTCCAACTCACAGGCCATCAGCTTAATTATTGGGTTGCTAAGAAGGTTTTCAAATCAGTGCTGCGGGTCTTAATCCGCTCCATCAGGGTGGTCACCGCAGCATTATAATCATCGATACTGATTGTTTGGGCGGCGCTTGGGCTGATCGTTGCTGCCAAAGCTGTATATTTTTGCACCAAGGCTTCGGCATCAAATTGGCTGCTGGTTTCGCGTAGCGCTTCAATGTAGGTCGCATAGTAGGTTGGATCATCAAGCAAATAGCGAATTAACGGCCAATCGCTGGTGATGCTGGCTTTATCAAACGTGTTATTTTGGCCGCCAAAGCCGCCACCTGGCCCACGCATGCCACCTGCATTGGGATTATTCGGCATTTGGTTGCCAGCATTAGCATTATTCGGCATAGCTTGATTGCCACGCATACCACCGCCGCCACCCATCGCCCCCAAAATAAAGTTATGATCCCACGAAATCCAGGTCAGTTTGCCAGTCGCAGGGTTGTTGTAAAGATAATAATTATGGGTCATCGCCCCATAGGTATCCCAATGCTCCAGCAGCGTGCTCACCCCAAGCCATTTAAGAAAACTTGGCACATCGAAAATTGCTTCTAATTTGGCTCGCCAAGCTGCCGGATCGCTGGTGCGTTCGCTGGAATGCAGCACATCGTACAGAGCTTCAACATCAGCCCAATCCGTTGTATCGTTATTTTCTTTCTGAAAACTTTCCTCGATTGAGTCCTTTGTACCTTCGGCGAAGCTGGCGGCGCTCCCATCGCCCTCGTAAATATTGCCGCTATCATCGCCAAATACACGGGCAATTGCTGTATCGTCGATTACTTCAACCGCCGTGTATAAGCCTAAACTTTCAAGCCCATCGCCATGATCAAGCAACACTTCATAGGTGGCAGTTTCAGCAGCAGGCAAGCCCATTTGCTCAAACAGATCGTAGGCCAGCGTTTCGCGAATAGCCGTTGCATCACCTAAATTGTTCGAAAGCGCCAATTGTTTGAAGCCATAAAAGCGTTGATTATCAATCTCCGGGTAGCTTTTCTCAAATTCATCAAAATCTAGTTTGAAGGGCAAATTGGCTTGTTGGCTGTTCCAAGCGCTCATCAACGACGAATTGCCTTTGTAGCGCACGCCCACATTCGTCCAAGTTTGGCCTTCGAAGGTCAAGGTTGCCGTAACCCACATTGGATTTTCGATCGAAAAATTACCCATATTGGGCATTCCGCCACCAAAACCACCAGGCATTCGGTTAGTGTCGGTAAAAGCGCCACCTGGCAGCATCGGCATTCCAGCGGTATCGGTAAAAGCGCCATTTGGCATCATTGGCATGCCCAACGTATCAGTAAACGCACCATTTGGCATCATTGGCAAACCCGCCGTGTCGGTAAATACGCCAGCTGGAAAACCGCCCATCTGACGGCTACCTGGCTCGCCCAACAGTTCGGTCATATTAGCCTGCATGGCTTGCCACGAGGCAGGATCGATTGTGATGGTTAATTGATTAACCTTATTTTGGGCAAAGACCACTGCATAATTTGGCTCAGCGCTATCACCATGCGATGCCTCATCCCAGCCCGCTGGCCGGCTGACCGCCGCATCCTCAGCGGTCGGCTCAGCAGGCACAACCGTCGCAGGAATCGAAGTTGCACAAGCAGCCAAGTTTAATCCAATAGCAAATAAACAAAGCCAACGCCAAAATTTCATGGGAACCTCACAAAAATTACAACATCAAGCAGAGCGCCGCCGTGGGACGGCGCTCTGCGCCACATTCCAAGTTTCAAACATCGGTTTAGGGTAGTTGATGCTGATCGCGCAGCACGCGGGTGGTCGTGAGTTTGCGGCTCGCGCTCAGGCGAGGGGTTTCATCGTAGAAAATTTTCAAATCGGCCATATCGTGAAGTAAATCGATCCGGCCAATTTCGACCCGCTTGACGGCAATTCCGGTGCGTTCGCGCAAATCGGCCAGCAATTCTTCGGAGCGAGCAGGCCCAATCAGCTCAATTTTGTCGTAAGCTACACGCTTATTCGATTCAAATTGAAAGCCCCAGCCTTTTTCGAGCACAAACAAAATCACCAAAATCACGGCGTTGGCGATGCCAATTTGCAGCAAACTGCCACTATGCATCAGCGAATTCATCACGCCCAGCGCAATCAAAATAAACAAATAGGTCATTTCGCGAATCGGAATCTCATCGGTGCGATAACGCAGCAATGAGAAAATCGCAAACAAGCCGAAGCCTACGCCCACGCCTACTTCGACACTGGTCAGAAAGCCCAGCACAAAGTAGATGATCATATTGAAGCCAATAAAGGTAAAAACGAAGTTTTTATCTTGGGTCACGGGATAGTATACGCCGCGCACAATCAGCAGCGTTACCAATAAATTAAAGCCCGCTCCCAGCAAAAATTGAGTTAAATCGGTTGTCATTGGGCATACTCCATCAATGTATTCAGATAGCGCAGGGTGGGCTTGAAGCTATTGCGTGGCAAATCGGGATACAGCAAGGCCGCCCCACTGCAATATTTACTCATGCCAATCGTGTGCAAATGCTGGCCGCGAATGCCTTGGATAAAGGGTGAACCGCGATTTATCCCAGCTTGTTTGACTTCGGCAATCACCACGCCCGTTAGTTCAACTGAGCGCGAATCAGCTTGAAAGCGAATCCCAATATCCAAGGTGACACGCTCTTGCTCGGCAATATTGACCAAGGTGATGCGACTGAAATTGTTGGTCAAGGTTGGCTGCAATAAGCCCACTTCAAATGGCACAATTCGTTGCAAAAAGCTGGAACTGGCAGATGTAAACGTTTCCACGGCATACGGCGTTGCAAGCCGATGTTTGATCGTGCGATATTTATTAACTTTGTGCTTGACTTCAAGAAAATAATTTTGGGTATCGAGATAGGTTCGGCTGCGCACTTTATAGCGATTGCGACCACCAGCGTGATGCCGACGGTACAAAGCAAAATCGGCAGTATCGAAATAGAGCGTATGATAGTGATGCATGCGCCGCCCGCTGATCTCCAACACCCGATAATCAGCAGCCAAATCGGGTAAGATTGCGGCCAATTGCTGAACCGAACACACATATTTGCTGTCGGTACGATTGAGCAAGGCCACCGAATCCATCTGTTGCAGGCTAATCGAGCGAAACCCAGCCAACCTTGGTTGAATCAAGGCTTGAGGCACTGCACGATCTGGTTCGCAGGCAGGTGTTGGCTCATTTGGCCAGATGAGGGTTGGTTGATAGCGCAGTTGTTGCAGCATAATCGTTATTCCTTCGCAAGCCGCAACGCCAGAGCGGTCGGCCATCAGTGTTAGCTTCTGATTAAGAGTTTATCCAAGAATTGTTATAAAACTGTTAGGAGATCTCGAATTTGCTATGTAGTTTTGGGGCAAATTCATTCGGTTGGCTTTGTTATTGGCAGGCTAATCGTAAAGGTTGTGCCAATGCCCAAGCGTGAATCGACCTTAATTGTGCCTGAATGAGCTTCAACAATCGCCTTGGCAATCGCCAAGCCTAGGCCTGAGGTGCTACTTACGTTGCGTTGACGCGCTTTATCGGCGCGATACAGCCGATCAAAAATAAACGGCAGATCGGCGGCATCAATTCCACTACCAGTATCCTGCACCGTAATCAGCACCTGATCTCCAATTTGCTGCGCTCCCAAGTTAATCGCGCCAGCACTGGCATAACGCAAGGCATTCGAAACCAAATTGTTCAGCACTTGGGTCATGCGATCGGTATCGACAGCAATTGAAGGTAATTGATCCGATGCTTCAACGGTTAGGGCAATACCATGAGCCTCGGCCTGCATAATGTGTGCTAGGCCAACGCGCTCTAAAATGGCACGCGGATCGATCATACGCCGATTGAGCACTAACTCGCCAGCATCGGCCAACGAAAGCACCCGCAGATCTTCGACCAAACGTTGTAAATGCTCAACTTCTTCGTGCAGCACGCTATAAATAGTCGGCGAACCAGCAAAGCGTTGATCTTTCAAGCCCTCGGTGTAACTGCGTAAAATACTCAAGGGGGTGCGAATGTCATGGGCAAGATCGGCAGTCATTTGCTGGCGTTGCTGGCTAGCACGGGCCAATTTAGCGCTCATTTGGTTAAATGCTTGGGCTAATTGACCAACTTCATCGTGCGATTGCACCGCCACCCGATGATCAAACGTGCCATCAGCCAACTTGTGGGTGGCAGTAATCAAAGCCCGAATTGGCCGCGTTAAGGTTTGGGCTAGCAATGCGCCAATTAACAAGGCCAAAAGAATAGCTGCGCTGGCGCTGGCAGTTGCCGCCCATGTCACTCGTGCCAAAAAATCTTGTTCAGGCGAGGGCGGTGGCAATTCAGGGTTTGGCGCAGCCATCGGATGCGGAAGCATATAGCCAACCGTCTGCTGATTGACCACAATTGGCTCGCCAGCAAAGCGCAAAATATCTTGCATAGTTTGAGTTGAGGTTGATTCTTGCAGGCTATTGATGATCGAACCGTTGGCATCGACCAACACCACATTTTGGCGCAATTCAATTAATGCAGTTTGGGCATCGAGCGCTTGGCTCAAGCCTTGCCAACTGCCGGTTGCCGCATAGTGCTCAGCGAGCGCAGTCGCCAAAGCCGTGCGATCCCGCTCTGAGAGAAAGCGACTAAACTCCGAGCGCGTCCGCACCACCACCAACAGCGCTACCAAGGAAATGCCAATTAAGCCGACCAACAAAAAAGCCAAGATCAGCTTGGTTGCCAACGAGTGGCGCAGCTGCCAGATTCGGCGCATAGTCCACCTCATTGTTTTTTAAAACGATAGCCCATGCCATAAACCGTCTCGATATAGCGTGGCTGACGTGAATCTGGCTCGATTTTGGTACGCAGATTGCGGATATGCACATCGATTGAGCGCTCATAGCCTTCGTAAGCATCGCCAAGCGACAACCGATCAAGCAAATCGAGCCGCGAGAAAATCAGGCCAGGCGCAGTCATAAAGGTAGCCAAAATTTCCAGCTCAGAACGGGTTAGACTTAGTTGTTGCTCACCGACCAAGACTGTTGCCGACCCGCGATCGAGCACCAAATCGCCAGCCCGAATCAGATCAGGCTCAAGCGTTGGTTTATGAGTGCGGCGCAAAACGGCACGAATACGGGCAATTAATTCGCGCATATTAAACGGCTTGGTGATGTAATCGTCAGCACCCAATTCAAGGCCAACAATTTTATCGTGGTCTTCAACTCGTGCGGTGAGCATAATCACTGGCGTATTGGATTCTTTGCCGAAGGCCAGCAAAAACTCAGTTCCATTCATTTCGGGCATCATCAAATCGAGCACCACCAAATCGGGCTTTTCGATCCGTGCCCGATACAGTGCTTCACGCCCATTGCTCGCCTCAACCACACGATAGCCCTCTTGCTCAAGCGAGAGCCGAATCACTTGGCGCAATTTTGCTTCATCATCAATCAACAGAATTGTATAGTGCATGGCCAAATCTCCATCCGCTAACCAGCCCGAAATAGCCGCAGTAAGCGTTAGCATAGCAGCCAATTATGGAGAAATTGTGAGGATCAGAGGAGAATTTGGAACTTGATAGCGAAATCTTCAGAGCAACAAAACTCTAGGAGTCAAGTTTTCAGAGCGTGCAGGGAAAGCCCTTTCCCTGCATTTCTACAGAGCCGAAAGAGAAGTGTGGAGAGCACTATTTATGCTGAATGACTTAATTATTCAGGATTCCAATCAAGCGCGGCTAATTTTTCTCGCGCAATTTGGCGTTCCTCTTCAGTAAATAACTCAGCATACTCGGGTTTAAGCACAATCGCTTCTGCCGAGGTATTTAGCAATCCCATTAGGCAAAGTTGTTGCAACCCGCTACTAATCACAGGATCAGTAATGAGTCTTTTCGCCGCATTAATCGCACCAAATTCGCGTACCATTTGCATATAATAGGTAGCTGTATAACCTTGTTTGGCAGCTAGCCGATAACCATCTTCCATCTCTTGGAGAAATTGGGCTTCAAGATTACTCATTCCAAACGTCCTCCAAATTAATAAGCTGGTGCTAGCTTAATGATCATTCTAAACCTAGCACCAGTAGATCAATTAATAGCCTTCAGCGATTTGCTCGGAAAGCGTCGCCCGCAGTTCGGGCGAAACTCGCATATACAAGCCAGTTGCTTCAGCTACAATCGTACCATCGGGCAATTGGGCAAAACCTTCGACCTCAAGCGCTCGCCCGCGATCACGAACCATACTGGCAGTAAAAGTAATTTCTTGATCAATCGGGGCGGGCTGGCGATAACGAACCTCAAAACGCCCAGTCATCGTCCAAGCATCGATCAAAAATCCCACTCGACCGAGCGTTTCATCAAGAATCGTCGCGATAATGCCGCCATGCACAAACCCAGGCCAGCCTTGATGGAGTGCAGTTGAGATAAATCGCGTGATGACAGTTTTCTCTTCCTCAAAGAAATCCAATTGCAAGCCACTCGGGTTATTTTTACCACAGACAAAACATGCCTGCGAATCTAATTGGCGATTCATGAATGCTCCTTTTGCAAATATAGGCGATTATAGCGCAAAAAAACCACGACTCGCGGTGAGCCGTGGTTGCTGTTTATCTGTAGGTTTTGGCTTAATTTAATTTGCGCACAACTGGATGGAAGCTAAACAGAACAGTCATCACCAACATAATCGCACCACAGGTTGCAAACAAGGCTGGTGCACCAAATTTATCAGCGACCAACCCAGCCACCCCATAGCCAACTGGCAATAAGGCGATTGAGCCAAGCAAGTCAATGCTGGCAACCCGTCCAAGTTGTTCGCGCTCAACCATTTCTTGCATGGTATGCGTCCAAATCAAACCAAAGGTCGCAATCCCAATCCCGCGGAAGACCAATACGCCCAGCAAAGCAGCCAAGGCCATGGTTCCGCCGAGCATACTCACATTGAATCCAATGATCCCAACGGTGAGGGTGGCCAAACCAGCGAGGAATAAGGCTCCATAACCCATCAAGCCACGGCGGCGCAAGCGATTGCCTTTGCTGAGCCAGATCGAGGCTGAAACCGCACCCAAGGCAATACTAGCATGGGCCCAGCCCAGTCGTTCGCTAGGCAATTTCAAAAATTCACTGATCAAAACTGGCAGGGCAGTTTGCGCAGGTGCAGCCAGCAGCAAGTTGGCCAGCGACGAAAGAATAATCGTCATCCACAACCATGGATTGGTGCTGACGGTTTTCAAGCCCGCCCCAACATCCTTTAAAATGCCACTTGAGCGTTTGGCTTTGGTGCGGCTAGCATCAGTTGAGAGCAGCGGAATCAAACACAAGCCCGAAACCAAGAATGAAACGCTGTTGAATAAAAAGGCCGTTGCCGAACCACCAAAGCCAACAATTAATGAAGCAATCAATGGTCCCAAAATCAAAGTCATTTGGGCGCTCAAAGCAGTCAGCGAGTTGGCTCCAGGCAACGATTCAGCTGGCACAACATCGGGCACTAATGCACTATAGGCGGGCTGGAAGAACGAATCAAAAAAACCAAAGGAGATGCTCGCCGCATAGATATGCCAGAGTTGAAGGGTATTCGTTAGGGCCAGAATTCCAACCCCACCAACAATCAAGGCTCGCAACATATCTGAGCTAAACATCAGCCAACCACGTGAAAAGCGATCAACCGCTGCGCCGCCAAGCAGCAAAAAGATGATCATCGGCGCAAATGAGCAGATCAAAACCAAGCCCATAGCCGTTGCTGAGCCAGTTTTTTCCAAAACCCAAAGCGAGAGCGCAACCTGATACATCGTATCGCCCAAACGCGAAATCGTCTGGCCCGTCCAGAGCAAGGCAAACAAGCGTTGTTGTAAGGGTCGAAATAGGCTATTCTCCGAGGTTTGTGAGGTCATGCTTCCTCCTACAATTTCGCGCTACGATGAGCAACATCCCAACTGTTGGCTTGCTCACCTTAAATATTGTGCATGGGAGATTCAGCGTGGAACCCTTAGCCCAACAATCTTGTACTAGCTACGCCGCACTGCGTATGATCGGCTATCGTAAGCATTGGCAGGCCTGCTACTGGCACAAGTGGCAAGTATTGGCGCTGAAAGCAGTTATCGGCGTGGATGGCTGTTCTCTCTGCCCTAGTATGCTCTTAATTCAGAAGCTGGGATGTAGGCTATGATCGCGTGGCGAATTATACCAATTTTTAACTTTTCCTGCAAGGTGATTTTTTATCCTAGCATGGTATAGAAGTAATATAGTAATTGAAATCTCCCAGATTTACCTAGTTACAATATTATCACGATTAATTCATAACATTTTCATACAGCTCACAGCAGTTATTTTGTTGAATGCGGTTGATTTAAGCTTAATCGGCCCTGCGAATGAAGCCAAATTGGCCCACCAAGGCTACAATCGAGTCAAGCAGCTTCATATTTCAAGGATGCAAACCTATGCCATGGCAGATTGTTGAGCGGCGGATCGGGCGGGCGGGTACTCCCCAACAACGGCAGCAGCGCCAGCGCCGTTGGGATCAGCGCTATGGAGTCGATCAGTGGGCAATTGGCTACCAGATTGCTGGCGAATTTGTGCTGCAAGAACATGCAATCGAATCGATTTACAATGCCAGTTATGCTGCCCATTTTGAACAACACCCCGCCGATCTAGCTGAATTACTCGCGCTGGCTAAAACGATCTACAATCCCCACGCCCAAGCAACCAACAATGTAGATCTGCAAGTACCCGCAATTATGGCCTATCTCAAATGCCAAGGCTTACAGTTCCAAGGCAATGAACGCTTAGCGATTGGCTCATGGCAGGGCCAAGCCAGCCATCCCTTGAGCATTCGGCTTAGCCCATTACACATTCAGGTGCTCGGCGACCCCAACACTACGCTTGAGCAGTTTTGGCAAGAGCAAAAATGTTTGGCGCAGTGGGTCGATTAACCAGCAACAACTTATGCTGCTGGCTCGCGAATTTTAGTGGTGATGATGGTGATGATGATCATCATGAACATGGATTGGCTCAGGCCGTGGCGCTGCATATACCTGATCGATCCATGCAATCACCTGATCTAAGCCAGTTTCGTCCTTGAGGTTAGTAAATACCAGCGGCAATTCACCGCGCATCTGGTTGGCATCGTGATCCATCACCTCCAACGAAGCCCCAACCAACTCCGCCAAATCGATTTTGTTAATTACTAAAAGATCGGAGCGGGTTACGCCAGGGCCACCTTTGCGTGGCACTTTATCGCCACCAGCCACATCGATCACGTAAATCCAATAATCGACCAACTCTGGGCTGAACGAGGCGGCTAGATTATCGCCGCCGCTCTCAACAAATACAATCTGCAAATCGGGCAAGGTTACACACAAATCGGCAATCGCTTCGAGGTTCATCGAGGCATCATCACGAATCGCCGAGTGTGGGCAGCCGCCAGTTTCCACGCCGCGCACCCGTTCAGCAGGCAACACGCCTTGGCGCAGCAAAAATTCAGCATCCTCTTTGGTATAAATATCGTTGGTCACCACCGCAACCGAGTAGCGCTTAGTCAGATGGCTGGTCAAACAGTGGGCCAAGGCGGTTTTGCCACTGCCCACAGGCCCAGCAATCCCAATTCGTAGTAATTGTTCGGTCATAATTGCCTCACCCTAGAATAAGAAATAGCGCTGCGCCAAAGGCAAACTCGTGGCTGGCTCGCAGGTCAATAGCTCGCCATCGGCGCGTACCGCATAGGTTTCAGGATCAACCTCGATCACTGGAGTAGCGTTGTTGTGGATCAAGTCGGCTTTTTGGACGCTGCGACAGCCACGCACAGCAGCAGTTGTTTTTTGCAAGCCTAATTGTTGACCAATGCCTGCTTCATGGGCAGCGGCGGAAACAAAGGTCAGACTAGTCGCGCCAATCGCCCCGCCAAACGCCCCAAACATCGGGCGATAAAGCACAGGCTGCGGCGTGGGAATCGAAGCATTGGCATCGCCCATAGCATTCCAGGCAATCAAGCCGCCTTTAACAATAATTTCAGGTTTTACGCCAAAAAAGGCAGGCTGCCACAACACCAAATCGGCCAACTTGCCTGGCTCAATCGAGCCAACTTCGTGAGCAATCCCGTGAGCCAGCGCTGGATTGATCGTGTATTTGGCGATATAACGTTTGACCCGTTGATTATCGTTGCGAGCTGAATCGCCCAGCAACGCGCCACGCTGAACCTTCATTTTGTGAGCGGTTTGCCAAGTGCGAGTAACAACCTCGCCAACCCGACCCATCGCCTGCGAATCGCTGGAGATCATGCTAATCACCCCCAGATCATGCAGAATATCTTCGGCGGCGATGGTTTCAGGCCGAATCCGGCTTTCAGCAAAGGCCACATCTTCAGGCACTTGGGGATTAAGGTGATGGCAAACCATTAACATATCAAGGTGTTCAGCGATGGTATTGACGGTATACGGGCGAGTGGGGTTGGTCGATGAGGGCAGCACATAGCTTTCGCCAGCAATTTTGATAATATCAGGAGCATGGCCGCCGCCCGCACCCTCAGTGTGATAGGTATGAATGGTGCGGCCTGCAATTGCGCGAATTGTATCTTCTAAAAAACCAGCTTCGTTGATCGTATCAGTGTGAATCGCCACTTGCACATCGTATTGGTCGGCCACGCTCAAACACATGTCGATTGCAGCGGGCGTTGTGCCCCAATCTTCGTGCAATTTCAGGCCACAAGCGCCAGCCTGAATCTGCTGAATCAACGATTCGGGCTGGGCGGCATTGCCTTTGCCCAAAAAGCCAAGATTGACCGGCCAAGCATCAGCAGCTTGCAGCATGCGGGCCATATTCCAAACACCTGGTGTGCACGTGGTCGCTTTGGTTCCAGTGGCTGGGCCAGTCCCGCCGCCAAGCAAGGTCGTCACGCCATTCGAAAGCGCTTCGGGAATTTGGCCAGGCGCAATAAAGTGAATATGGCTATCGATCCCGCCTGCAGTAACGATCATATGCTCGCCAGCAATCACCTCGGTATTGGCTCCAACTATCAATTCAGGATCAACACCAGCCATAGTATCAGGATTACCAGCCTTGCCAACTTTGACAATTCGGCCTTGTTTGATCCCAATATCGCCTTTGACGATGCCCCAATGATCGATGATGATCGCGTTGGTGATCACTAAATCGAGCACAGCGTGGGCACTGCTGCTTTGGCCCATGCCATCACGAATCACCTTGCCGCCGCCGAAGGTAATTTCATCGCCATAGTGGGCAAAATCGTGCTCAATTTCAACAATCAACTCGGTATCGGCCAAACGCAAGCGGTCGCCTTTGGTCGGGCCATACAAATCGGCATAGGTTTGACGCGGAATCCATAAGCTCATTCCAAATCTCCTTGAGGCCGATGGCCAAATTGCTGTTGTTGAACGGCACTGAGGCTGGTTTGCAGTTGATCGGCGCTATCCAAAGCCCCATTAACCAAGCCATTATGGCCATAGATGTGGCGCGTGCCAGCAAAAGCCACCAAATTGACAATTTTGCTATCGCCTGGCTCGAAGCGCACCGCCGTGCCCGCCGGAATATTGAGATGCATGCCATAGGCTAGACCACGATCAAACATCAGTGCCCGATTGACCTCGAAAAAGTGATAGTGACTACCAACCTGAATTGGCCGATCGCCAGTATGCGCCACCAGCAGCTCACAGGTTGCGCGGCCAAGATTGGCGGCAATCGCCTCGGTTGGTTGATCGATTAAATATTCGCCTGGTTGCATTTGCGGCTCCTCTTCAACGAATCGGGTCGTGCACAGTCACCAGCTTAGTGCCATCGGGAAAGGTCGCCTCAACTTGAACTTCATGAATCATACTGGCAACTCCATCCATCACATCGTCAACCGTCAAGATCGTTGTGCCATAGCTCATAATTTCGGCCACGCTTTTGCCATCGCGGGCGGCTTCCAGCAATTCGGCGGTAATAATTGCCACCGCTTCGGGGTAATTCAGCTTGAGGCCACGCGCCTGACGACGACGAGCCAAATCGGCGGCCACCACAATCAGTAATTTTTCCTGTTCACGCGGAGTTAGGTGCATTGCACAAGCCTCACACTAATAAATTTTGCGCGGCAGATTGGGGGTTGTGCCGTACAACGCTTGTTTGGCGTAGCGCCAATATTCAAAAGCCGTTGCTAGCAGATCGCGGCTGTTGCTACTTAAACCGCGAATCACCAGCCCATGAGCAGCGAGACAACTTACGCCCCACACGCAACGCCCAACTTTGGTTTGGCTAGCAGCAAAGGCCATTAATTCAGCTTCGAGGGCTTTCCACTGGGCTGAATCCCAACCAACCCGACAAATGTAGCCCGTTGCCAAATAGCTGTATTTGCCAAAATACAAGGGGTTGCTCAATTGTTGCAGGCTTGGTTGCAAGCGCATGCGATCAAATACGATTGGCCGACCCAAGGCATAAATATCGCAATCCAAGCGCAACTGACGATAGCCAAAACGTTCGCCATAGGCTTCGCGGCCTGGCGCAAGAAACTCCCACCAACATAAACCCGCATCAGCAGCCAAATCGATCCGCGTTTGCTGATGATACAAACTCTCAGCAAACGGAATCGTTGTATCCGGCCAATATTCGAGCAAGCTCTGTTCGGCTAAAGTGGCCTGCACCTGTTGATAAGCGATTTGCTCACCATCGCTACGATAAATACGGGTCGAACTGGTGGTGGTCAGTTGGGCTTTGGTCGCTGGCGCTAGGTTGATTGTGGTCGTCAGATGATCACCCGCCAACACACCGCCAGCAACATTATGCAAATGTACAAAACTTGTACCATCGGCCAGCCCAAAATCGCGCACCACCTGCAAGGGTGGGCGATGTTCGCGCACTGTCAAACGGGTACGCTGCTGTTTGAGCGTAAAATCGAGTGCCAAATGGCCATGCATGCGCTCAAGGCTGGTCGGTGTTTGCATCAACTAATAAAGAGGCGTGTACCCAGCAAGGGGTGACGCATACTCGCTCCATCCAAGCCAATACTGCAAGGAGCGAGATCAGCCAACGTCAATTGTGGTGTTTGCTCAACAACAGTTTGAATTGTGGGATGCAACTGCCACAATAATTGTTGGGCTTGCACCTGGCCGAGTGGCAAAATTTTCTGGCATGCCAAAATCAAGCTTAACGTCATTTGTTGCAATAAGGCCGCCAGCATGGCCTCGGCTTCAATCGCCATACAACCAGCAACCAAGCCAAAAACACAGCTATGATGAGTTTCGATCTGGTGAGATTTGGTCAAAGTGCTAGCTTGTTGCCAGCGTGGCAACGGTTCCAGTTGCAAGGCCAAGCCAAGCAAGCGCCGACCAAGCACTGCACTGGCGTGGCGGCTTTCACGGGCTGGCTTGAAGGCCGCAGCATGATCGTTCAAATCGAGCCAAGCCTGCTCAAATTCCGCCACATGCGCCAATTGCCAAGCCTGATAGGCTAAGTAGGCTTCGAGCTGGCCGCTCTCGTGAATGAAGGCTCGCATAAACTGGCCCAGCCCAGCCACGCCCAATTGACCCTCGGCCACCAACGATTCAACTCCATACGAATGGGCGGTTGAGCCGATCGGCAAAGCGCTATCGGCAAGTTGCAATAATTTCAATTGGGCAAAAGCAGTCGTTAACATCACCCCGCCAGTATAGCCGAGCCAAAAATCGCCAAGGCTGTGCAAACTGCCCAAACCTCAATCAAGCAGTTTGCACAAGATTAAGCCCACGTCGCAGCCACCAAAGCTGGTAATAGCTGCGCCGCAGTGCCACGTAAACGATGGCGAGCATGGCGACTCAACGGCGTATCCTCAAGATTGAGATCGATCAAACGGGCACGATAGGCACGGGCAGTCATCGGAAAGGTCGCGGCAGGCGCAACTAAACCTGATGTGCCGATCGCCAGAAACACATCACAGTTTTGGCTGGCTAATTCAGCCGCCTGAATCTTGACTAGATCTAAACGTTCGCCAAACCAGACCACGTCGGGGCGCATTGGTGCGCCACAAACTGCACAAAGTGGCAAACTTGGGCTATCAGGCCAAGCCAAACTGCCATGCTTAGCCGCACTACAGCTCACCGTGTTGATCGTGCCATGCAACTCGACCACCTTGGTTGAGCCAGCCCGCTGATGCAGGCCATCAATATTTTGGGTGATAATCGTAACAGTTGGGATATGCTGCTCAAGTTGGGCTAACGCAATATGGCCTGCATTCGGCTGAACATCAAGCATCTGCTGGCGATGCGCCTGATACCAACCCCAAACTGCTTCAGGTTGCTGCAAATAGCCAGCTAAAGTCGCCACTTGCTCAAGATCAATCGTATTCCACAGCCCAACCAAACTATCACGAAAGGTCGGAATCCCGCTCTCAGCCGAGATTCCTGCTCCAGTCAAAATTGTTAGCGAACGGGCGGCACGTAAGGTCGCAATCAACCCTGGATCGAATGGCTCAAGCATAAATTCCCTCGTTAGGCCGATCAAGCATCAATAGGGCTAGTATACGATGCTGTTTCAAGCTGAACTAATTGGGAGCTAACCACAGATGCAGATCAATCAAGTCTTAGAAATCTTTATGTATGGCGAAATTGGCATTCCCAGCACCGAAAATCGCTCACAACGCCATGTGATCGATGGTTTAAGCATTTTACATGTCGATGATGTTTGGAATCAGGAGCCGCATGTTGCTGATGAGGTAATTGTGCAAAACCATTCACCCGCCGCCGTTTTAGCAATACTTACCAGCTACCAACCAACCGCCGATCATCGAATTACCCTCGTTGATCGGCCAGCCAGCGATCATGCTGCCTACCACGCTGCTGGCTATCGCCATAGCTCAAACGAAGTGCTGCTCGTCCGCAGACTCAGCGATCTGCCACCGCCTGACCAACGCTATTCGGTTGGGCAAGCCAAAACAATCGCTGAAATGCAATGGTTGAACAGCAACGACCCAGCCAATCGGGCATGGATTAGCGAAACCCGCCTGCATGAATCAGGCCTGAGGCACAGCTTTATCAGGCTTGATCAGCGGGTGGTGGCACGGGTGCGAGCCTGCCGAATTGATGCTGAACATAGCTATGTGATGAATTTATACACGGCCAGCGAGTATCGACGACGCGGCATCGCACGAGCATTGATGATTCATGTATTGCACGAAGCCGCAGCCCATGGCGAACAATGGAGCGTCTTGGTGGCTTCTGAGGCAGGCCTGCCGCTTTATCAAAGCTTGGGCTACCAGCAACGGGCAAGTCTGGTGGTATTTGAAAGAGTAGCTGAGTCAAATAGTTAAAGGGTCGGTTTTAAGAGATTTGGTTGCATGCCCTCATCCACCAGCCCTCTCCCGCCTAGCGAGCGAGGAGGAACCAGTCCATCGACCATTGGATCTCCCCTCGCCCGCCGCGGTGGGCGAGGGGTTGGGGGTGAGGGAGCTTAACAACCAACCCTTGTAGGGAGAGCAACTTGGGTAAGGAAACAAAACCCAATGCTTGCAGCGTGGGCTACAATAAAGATATTAACGATCTTTTTAGTGATGGTGTTGTGTATGAGTCGCTTGTTAATTACTGGAGCATCGGGCTATCTTGGTCAACGGGTTTCCTATTTTGCTCAGCAGACAATAATCTGGGATAAAGTTTATAGCCAAACTTGGCGCAACCTGCCTACCGCTGGCGAGCATGTAGCCTGTGATTTGGCCGATCAAGCTCGGCTTGAGGTGCTGCTGACACAAATTCAGCCAACTGCAATTATTCATACGGCGGCGGTCACGCCAGCGATGGGGCCAGCCATGACCGACCAAGCCTTGTGGGCAGTTAATGTTCAAGCCAGCGCCACCCTAGCCCGCTGGGCAGCCCAGCATCAAGCTCGATTCGTGCATGTTTCATCGGATGCAGTGTGGGGTGGGCGCGAGGCCGCCTATACCGAAAGCGACGTGCCAGCACCAATCCACCCTTATGGAGCCTCGAAGGCAGCAGGCGAGGCAGTTGTCGCAGCGCTCGATCCACAGGCTGCGATCGCGCGAACATCATTGTTGTACGGCCAAAACCCGCTTGACCCCAACACAACCATGGCCTTGGCAATGCTGCGCGGCGAACGTCATGGCGTACTCTTTACCGACGAACTGCGCTGCCCAGTCTTTGTTGAAGATGTGGCCCAAGCCTTGATTGAGCTTGCACAAAAACCAAGCCTTTATGGTATATTTCACCTTGTAGGCCCACAAATTCTCAGTCGATTTGAGCTTGGCCAAGCCCTGCTCGAGTGGAATGGTATTGATTCCACAGGCTTGCCTGCTGGCATTACCGCTGCCAGTGGCTTACGTCGCCCATCGCGGGTTGTTGCCGATAATCGCACAACTCAATCTCAACTCAGCACCATTCTTCGAAGCATTGATGATGTCACAAGGAGGTGACGCATGGAGCGCACACCTGAAACGATTGTTCAATTAGTCGCCGATTTGCAGCACGATGATGAATTTGTGCGCTCACAAGCGGCCTTCACGCTTGGTTTGTTCGGTGAGCCTGCCGTCCCATTTTTGATTCCTCTGTTGCGCTCTCCTCAGCGCGAAATTCGGCTACGAGCCGCTTGGACGCTTGGCGTAATTGGGGCCGCTGCTGTGCCCGCCTTGCTCGATCTGATGGAACAAAAAAATCGTCAATTGCGGATCGAGGCCATTCGGATTCTTGGGGTGATTGGTCAAGCACGAGTTTTTAATCATTTATTGGTTGCATTAACCGATTTTGATCCCGAAATTGCCGCCCGCGCCGCCCGTTCGTTGGGCAAAATTGGCGACCCTCGGGCATTTCATGCCTTGGTATTGGCCTTGCGTCACCCCGATAGCGATGTGCGTTATGAGGCTGCGGTGGCTTTAGCGGCGCTGCATGTGCCCGATGCAATTACCCATTTGCAAGAAGCTTTAGTCCACGAAGATCCACGGATCGAAACCACTTGGGGTATGCAAGTACGTGAAGGGATGGTTCGCGCCTTGGAAGAAGCTGAAAAACCGCATGATCATAGTTTGATCGAGGCCTTAATGCGGCTAGGCGATATGTTGAAGGCCAATGAACACGACGATGGAGAAACTCCATGAACGCTTGCCCTTTTTGCGACCCCGAAACTCTTGAGATCGAAACTATGCTTGAAAATCGCTTTTGTCGCTTTTTACAACAACCCGATAAGGTGCTCTCGGGCGCTGGCGTGATTATTCCCAAACGCCATTGCGAAACCCGCCACGAAATGGATCTCGACGAATGGGATGCGATGCAAGATTTGCTCAATCAGGTCAAGGCCTTCATCACGACTAGCCACAAACCATTGGGCTATACAATCGGCTGGAATTGTGGTGAGGTCAGCGGAGTGGTGATTCATCATGTGCATATGCATGTGATCCCACGCTTAACCAACGAGCCAATCAAAGAACAGATTCAATTT
Source organism: Herpetosiphon gulosus (assembly GCF_039545135.1). Lineage (NCBI taxonomy): Bacteria > Bacillati > Chloroflexota > Chloroflexia > Herpetosiphonales > Herpetosiphonaceae > Herpetosiphon > Herpetosiphon gulosus. The sequence continues at coordinate 237,553 of NZ_BAABRU010000003.1, forward strand.
AACCTCAAGCCAACCACTGCTGATCGTTTCGGCAATTAACAACCAACTCAGGAGGTTGTATGTCCCAACGTGCTTTTTTTCGGCTAGTGTTCCTATTGTTGTTGCTGGGATCGGTTTCAAGCCTTGCAGCCAATTATTTACCGCCAAGCAATACCTATATGCCAATTGTGATGGGCAATCACGAGATCACCGCCAATACCTATGTTCCTAGTTATTCCGCACTTTTTCAATTTGGGCTAAACCCTGGTTACTACGGCAACGGCTGGGATGATCAAAAAATCTATGCCATTGGGGCTGATGCTGGGGCACACAGCGCCCGCGCCTCACTGCCAGATAGTTTTATTGGCCAATGGGGCGCGGCCATTCGGGTTCCGGTCTTCGAATATATTTCGACCACGCTTAGTTTTCGTGAAAATACGGTTTTTTTAGGCGAGCCACGCGCGGCGTGGCGCGACACAGCTAGTTATTACAGCAACAACGGCACACCTGTGCAAAGCAAGCTCTGGCAAGGAATGTACGAGCCAATTTGGGATAATGGCGAGAATGGCACACCCGTCAATGATGCCAATAAATTTGCCGTCTATGTTTGGCAAATTGCCAGCACCTACGGCAAATATATGCGCTTCTATGAAATTATCAACGAGCCAGATTACACAAGCAGCGCCAGAGCTTATGCCAATCCCGGAGCCAGCGGTGGCAGTTGGTGGGATAGTGCGCCAACTCCGAATGAATTACCAAATCTGAATGCGCCAATTTACAATTACATTCGTTTATTGCGAATTGCCTATACCGTGATTAAAAAGACTGATCCTGATAGCTATGTTGCACCAGGCGGGATTGGCTATGCCTCATTTTTGGATGCACTCCTGCGTTATACCGATAATCCCGATGCAGGCAAAGTTAGTAGCCAATATCCATTAACTGGCGGAGCTTATTTTGATGCCCTGAGTTATCATATTTATCCGCAATATGGTGGCTCATATTGGGATAGTGGGATTGGTGGCTTTGTCTATGTACGACATAGCGACCGTATGATTCAAGTTTTTGTCAATCAGTATCAAATAATGAATCAAACACTGGTTAATCGTAACTACAATGGCACAAACTTTCCCCGCAAGCCGAGCATTATCACTGAAACTAATGTTTCACGCAAAGCCTTCAATAATTATGCAGGGGGCGAAGAAATTCAGCGTAATTACCTAATCAAGGCGATTGTCAAAGGCCAGCAACTTGGTATTTTACAAATTTATTGGTTTGCAACTGGTGAAGGTGCAGATTACGCAACCGCCCAAGATGAATATCAATTAATGGGCTTTTACGAAAATCTCAAGCGCGATGCACCTAATAACCAGATTATGACAAGTGAGGGGATTGCTAACCGCACAACCTACAATCAACTATATGGCTGGCGCTACGATGCAACTGCAACGACTGCGTTAAATTTGCCCAACACCATTGATGGCGCAGCTTTTCGCAAAAACAATCAATTACGTTATGTCTTATGGGCCAAAACCACGCTTGATCGGAATGAAACGGCCAGCGCCACCATTAATTTAACTGGAACCTACACCAAAGTGACTTGGAATGGCACAAGTAGCACAGTCAGCGGCAGCAACATCCAATTAACTGGCTCGCCGATTTTCTTAACCCAACAGTAAATTAAAAACCCCGCACCTTCAACCAAAAAAGAAGGTGCAGGATAGAAAAGCTTAGCCTATTTGCCGTTTTTGCGCACGACATTGCTTGAGCCACAAGCACTGCATTTGGCATTCTTGGGCACTGGGCCTGAAATGCGCATTTGATGTTTGCATTGCTTGCACTCCAAGGCAGTATCGGCAAAATCGCTGACATCTTCGTGATTTTTGATAGTAATGAATTTCATAAATACGCTCCTTCTTGGCTGGAATGAATGTGCTTTTGCTACTAACAAGCTTAGCAGCCAGCCATCGCCATGACGAGCCTTGCAGATGACAGCTTGATGACAACCATGGGTTGACGATTGACCTGCTGCTCCATTGACAACTAGCCAGATCTAAATCTCCCAAAGATAGCTAAAACCCATCAATTACTAGTCTATTTTTAATGAATTATTGACAATTGCCTACGTTTTGGCTAAAACCAAAGCGCGAATTTAGACGAATGGTTGCCACAGGAATCATAGTCTATTGGAGGTTGTTGCCAATGTCAGAACGTTTCAATCTATCGCGGCGAGGATTTTTGGGTGCAGTAGGGTTGGGCAGTTTGGCGGCAATTTGGGGCAGCAAAGGGGTCAGCGCCAAAAAATATGGTGGTGTAGGCAAAACCTTCGATCAAGCTACCGTTCCAACCAATGGCAAATTTACCCTTCCCTCCTTGCCCTATGATTATGGCGATTTGGAGCCGCACCTCGATGCTGAAACGATGTACATTCATCATCAAAAACACCATCAAGCACTAGTGACCAATTTAAATGCAGCCTTGGCCGATTATCCCAAATTGCAAAGCATAAATGTAGCCGAACTCTTGCATGGTTTAAGCAGCTTGCCGAGCGCGATTCAAACCGCTGTGCGCAACAACGCTGGCGGCCATGCCAACCATGCAATTTGGTGGGCAATGCTCTCACCAAAAGGTGGTGGCAATGTTGGTGGTGCATTGGCTGCTGCAATTAACACCAAATATGGCTCATTCAACAGTTTCAAAACCACGTTTAATGATATTGCGGCGCGGCGCTTTGGCTCAGGCTGGGGCTGGCTCTCGACCGATAGCAAAGGCACGCTCTATCTGGCCAGTTACCCCAACCAAGATAGCCCGTATATGGAAGGTTTGACCCCATTGCTCGGGGTTGATGTGTGGGAACATGCCTACTACTTGAAGTTTCGCCAAAAACGTGCTGAATTTTTGAGCGCCTGGTGGAATGTGATCAACTGGGGCGAAGTTGGGCGGCGCTACGATCTAGCAATCGCCAAATAATTCAGCAAAACAGGCTGTTGGTAGCAATCAACAGCCTGTTTCATTTATGTCAAATAACCACTACTCTAAATTAAAACTTGCCTGTTGAGTATCGGCTGGGCGCGGCGCTTCGGGAAAGCTCAAGCCCAGATGATCGTAGGCGCGACGGGTGGCAATCCGTCCGCGTGGAGTGCGCTGAATAAAGCCTAGTTGCAAGAGATATGGCTCGTAAACATCTTCAATCGCATCAACTTCTTCGGCTGTGGCCGCCGCGAGGGTGGTTAAGCCAACCGGGCCGCCATTGAAGGTTTCGATCAAGGTACGCAACACCCGCCGATCATTCTCATCAAGCCCAAGATCATCGATTTCAAGGCTGGTCAGTGCTGCTTGGGCCACTTCGAGCGTAATATGATTATCGGCCATTACCAAGGCAAAATCGCGTACCCGCCGCAACAAACGATTGACTACCCGTGGGGTGCCACGCGCCCGCCGCGCAATCTCTAACGCTCCAGCATCATCCATTGGCGATTTCAGCAAGGCCGCCGAACGCCGCACAATATCGGTCATGGCTTCGAGCGAGTAGAATTCCAGCCGATGCACCGAGCCAAAGCGATCGCGCAAGGGCGAAGTGAGCAAGGCGAGGCGGGTTGTCGCCCCAACCACGGTAAAGCGGGGCAATTTCAAGCGCAAATTGCGGGCACTTGGGCCTTTGCCCACAATAATATCCAGCGCAAAATCTTCCATGGCCGGATACATCACCTCTTCAACGGCACGATTCAAGCGATGAACTTCATCAATAAAGAGCAGATCATCTTTTTTGAGGTTGGTTAAAATTGCCGCCAAATCGCCAGCGCGTTCGATCGCAGGGCCAGAGGTAATTTTGATATTCACGCCCATTTCGTTGGCCAAAATTGTTGAGAGTGTGGTTTTACCTAAGCCAGGCGGGCCATAAAACAGGGTATGATCAAGCGGCTCTTTGCGTTGTTGGGCCGCAGCAATCGCAATTTTGAGGTTGGCCAGCACTTTTTCTTGGCCAATATATTCGGCCAGTTTTTTTGGCCGCAAACTTTTCTCCACCACTTGATCCTCTTCGCGAGGCTTGGGTGAAATCATTCGTTGAGCTTGATCAAACGCATCCGACATGGCATCCTCCTACAGCGATTATAGCACAGACGGTCGCATGCAGGCAGGCTTGAATCATCAGCAAAAAAGCCTGTTATAATGCCCCATGCCCAATTTTCAATAGGTATACCGCGCATGGCCGATCGTCAAATTGCCCTCTGGAATGAAGAACGTGAACAGCGCAAGCGAGCCTTGCAACGTATTTTGATTACTGGCAGTAGTTTTATTTTCCTACTGATTTTATATTATGTTTTCGGGGTTGATCTCAGCGTTGGCCGCAATCAACTAGCGCTGGGCTGTTTGGTTGGGGTGCTGGTTGCCGCCGCGATTTCGGGCTGGCTGGTCAGCATCGATCAGCCAGAGTGGGCTACCCACGCGATGTTTATTCCCTACATGCTGATTATTTTGGTAGTAGCAACTCCGGTTGGGGTAACCAGCCGCGGCATGTATGGGCTATTTATTCCAATTGTGGCGGCGGCACTGCTGCTTCCAGCCCGTTGGAGCCTGATTTATGCAGCCTTTGCGGTGGTTGTTTTTGTTAGCACTGATCTACTCAGCCCACAGCCATTTTCATTAAATACCACCATTTTGAATACCTTGTTTGCCAGTGGCTGTTTTGGCACTGCCGCTGCCACCACCTCGTTTACCGCTCGCCGCCTACGTCAATTGCTCAAAACCAGTATCGACCATGGCAAGGAGCTTGAGCGCAATCAGTCAGTACTTGAGGAGCGGGTGCAAAAACGCACGCTGTATCTTGAAAAAGCGCTTGACGAATTACAACGCTCCAGCGAAACGATTCGTCAGATGAGTGTGCCAGTGCTGCCAATCGCCGAACGAGTATTGGTATTGCCGTTAGTTGGTAGTATCGACCTCTCACGGGCGGCTTTGCTCAGCGATGAACTCCTGAACACGATCTATCAACGCCGTCCACATACAATTTTAATCGATTTGACTGGGTTGACAACAATCGATCAAGCTGTCGCCGAATCGTTGGTACAAACCTTAAGCGCAGTACGATTGCTTGGGACTGAACCAATTGTGGTGGGCTTACGTAGCGAAACTGTGCAAGCCTTGCTCGATACAGGCATCGATATCAGCCATATTCGGACCTTCCGCGATGTGCAAAGTGGGCTTGGTTACGCCACCAGCAAAATCAGCTATTAAATTAATCAACTGCTTGCAAAACATTTTGCAAGCAGTTTTTATTTTTAGGCTTACCAAAACCCTAAAGCAATCAGGCAGATTTATGCGTGCACGAATCGAAATCGGTTACAAAGCGCATCAACAAACACCGCTTATGCACTATAATGCATCTGAACCAGATGGCGTTCGGCCATCGGTGCAACTAGCGTGTTATTTGGGGGCGATGATGCCGCATTCATTTGAAGCATATCTTGATGAGCAACTGAATAGTTTGCGTGAGCAGGGGGTTTTTCGCACATTACGCGAATTGCAAAGCCCAACTGGCCCACGCTCAACCATCGATGGCAAATCGGTGATCAATCTCTCATCAAATAATTATTTGGGCTTGGCTAATCATCCCGCCTTGAAAGCCGCCGCAATCAAAGCAATCGAGGAATGGGGAGTTGGTTCAGGCGCAGTTCGCACAATTATCGGCACCATGAGCATCCACGAGGAGCTTGAACAACGCTTAACTGAATTCAAGCATACTGAAGCGGTGTTAGTGCTGCAATCGGGGTTTACCGCCAATGCTGCCGTGTTGGGCGTTGTGCTGAATGATGGCGATTTGGTGATCAGCGATGCATTGAATCATGCCTCGATCATCGATGGAATTCGCCTAACCAAAGCGGCGCGGGCGGTCTATCAACACAATGATATGGCTGATTTGGAACGGGTTTTACAGGCCAACCAAGGTAAATATCGCAACACGGTCATTGTGACCGACGGCGTATTTAGCATGGATGGTGATATTGCACCCTTGCCACGCATCGCCGAGTTAGCTGAGCATTATGGCGCAATCACTATGGTTGATGATGCCCACGCATCGGGCGTGTTGGGCAAAAATGGCAGCGGCACAGTCAGCCATTATGGCATCAAACATTGGGATATTCAGGTTGGTACGCTTTCCAAGGCGATTGGCGCGGTTGGCGGCTATGTTGCCACATCGAGCAAATTACGCCAGTTAATGGAGCACCGCGCTCGACCATTTTTATTCAGCACCTCGCATCCACCGGCGGTTGTTGCCAGCTGTTTGGCGGCCATCAAACTGTTGCAAAGTGTCGAGGGCGAGCAATTACACCAACAACTTTGGGAAAATACCAAATTTTTCAAAGCTGGATTGAACAAGCTTGGCTTTAACACTGGCATCTCAGAAACCCCCATCACCCCAGTGATTGTGGGCGATGGAGCCAAAGCGATGCAATTCTCCGATAGTTTGTTCCAAGCAGGCGTATTCGCCCAAGGCATCGCCTTCCCAACCGTTGCCAAGGATAAAGGGCGGGTGCGCACAATTGTAACGGCTAGCCATAGCAACGCCGATTTAGCTGAGGCACTCAACATCTTCGAACATGTTGGGCGAAGCATGCAGCTAATTTAAGGTTTCATGGTACACTGGAAGCAGAAAATACAGTTCTAGAAATGTGGAGGTCCACCTATCGAAGCGCAAGTTCTTGCCCGCCGTGCTGTTGATTTAGCAGACTCGAAGCAGGCAAATGATATTATAATGCTCGACGTTCGCCCATTAGCCACCTTCGCCGATTTTCTGGTGATTTGTACGGCTGGCAATGAGCGGATGGTGCGGGCAGTCGTAAAAGAAATTGATGATCAGTTAGTCCAAGAAGGTGCAGCCACCCCCAAAATCGAAGGTTCACCCGAAACTGGCTGGGTTTTGCTCGATTTTGGTGATGTGGTTGTGCACATATTTAGCCCTGAACAACGCGATTTTTACAAGCTCGATAAATTGTGGCAAAAAGCTACGCCAGTTGTCGTTCTTCAGTAATCGGCGGGTCAAGGACGATCACGTGCGAGGTACATCATGAACAAATCTACACAACGCGAACGCTATGTCGTCTTTGCGCTTGGAGCAGCAGCCGGAAGTGCCCTAGGCTTGATTCTCGGTTCGGTCTTGGCTTATTCGTTAGGCGAGGATACGGTTCGAGCGATCGGGCGAGGGTTCCGCCGCCTCACAGGCCGCGACCGGAAACCCAACTTCGAGCTATTTCTTCAATAATAACAACAGCAAGGCCGACTCGTTTGAGTCGGCCTTGCTGCTTGAGTGGATATGCAAAACCCAATTTAAAGCTCAAGTGAGTTGGCGCGTAAGCCGCGATCACTTGCCGAAACGCTGACCCGCACGGTGTCACCGACTTGCACGCGATTGCTGACATGGTTGAATAAGGTCGAATGAACATAGGCATCGCCATGGTTATCGCTCAGTGCGACAAACATAAACCGCCCTTGAGGGTCGATATAATCAACCCGCGCACTGAGCACACCTGTTGGCGCATTGCCACTGAATGTGCGATTGCGTTCACGTGGGCCATTGCTCCACTCGCGCCGCTGGCCATTTTGGCTTGGGCGGGCTGAACCAAAGCGATCACGACGTTCAAATGAGCGTTCGCAGCTATAGCCACCAGCTTCGCGCTGTTCGTAAGCGCGAATGCGTGGTGTTGGCGGCAAAGCGCTGGTCACCAAAACCTCGTTGGCTTCATCACCCTTCATACCCCGAACCACCACAAAACTAACTTCCTCCCCCTCAACTAACCAACGTCGCCCATCGCCCAAGGCCCGTCGATGGACAAACAGCGATGTGCCTGCATGGGTTGTGATAAAGCCATACGATTTTTCCGGATCAAACCACGCCACCGTGCCAGTACTACGCTCATTCATGACCCATGTCTCCATGTTGTATTGGTGCTCGCCATACCCATATAGCGAATCAGGATTTATATTGATACAAAGTATCATTAAATAGAAGGCTTGTCAAGCAGAGTGATCATGTTAAAATCGAAGTGAATTTGGACTAGCAGGAGCGCGTAATGAGTGAAGATTATGAATGGACGGCCAAGACAGTTCAGACATTAATTCAACGGCCTGAGCGGCTGTTGGGCGACCAAATATGGCGGCAACGCTTGCAAGAGTTTGGTAGTTTGGGCGATTTTTATCGTTGGCTGAATCAATTACCACTGGAACAGCCCCAACAATCGCTGCTCAAGCTGCTGACGACCTATCCTGGAGCGCCAGTTGATAGTTATTGCCAGATGTTGAATATTCATCAAGCGACCTATCATCGTTACCAAAAAGCCTTGTTCGAACAAATTGCCAAGGTGCTCAACCAGCCCCATCAAAACCAGCCAAACAACCCAAACTTGCCTGCTGATCGCGCTCCGATTCACCAATTACGGCCTGCGGTTGGCGATTTTGTGGGCCGCGAAACTGAACTTGAACGCCTGACTTATGCCATCCAAGTTGCGCACAAAGCCCAACGTAGTGCGGCTTTAGTGGGTATTCATGGCATGGGTGGTATCGGCAAAAGTGAATTAAGCTTGATCGTTGCCCACCATGTCTTGAATTTATATCCCGATGCCCAATTAATTCTCAATCTGTATGGTGCACGAGAGCAAGCCCTGACGACCGAACAAGCGCTCAGTTTGGTGATTAATGCGCTTGATCCTAAAGCAAGATTGCCCGAAAAGCGCGAGCAACTGCTGGCTCACTATCAGAATGTGTTATACAACAAGCGGGTGTTGATTGTCATTGACGATGCCCGTGATGCTGAGCATGTGCGCGACCTCATTCCGCCAGTTGGTTGTTGTTTAATTATCACCAGCCGCCAACGATTTAGCCTGCCAGCCATGCTCAATCTGCAACTTGAGGCGTTAAATGTTGCGAATGCACGCAGCCTTGTTCAAGCAATCTGCCCACGTTTAGATCAGGATAGTGCTGAGCAATTGGCAATCGCCTGTAATTACTTACCATTAGCCTTGCGAGTTAGCGCCAGCATTTTACAAAATAACCCAGCTTTGAAGCCTGAACAGTACTTAAATCAGCTTGCCGATCAAAGCCAACGCCTGCAAGCGCTGCGCGACCCTGATGATCCACAATTGAATGTCGAAGCCTCGTTAGCGCTTAGTTATGCTCAGCTTAGCCCAGAGCAACAATATTTTATGCGCCAATTGGCAGTGCTAGTCGCCGATTTTTCCAGCGCAATGGGCTTAGCAATCTTGGAATTACCGCATAATCTCGCGGCGGAGAACCAACTGTATTATTTATTACGACATAATTTATTACAATACGATGGGCATAACGAACGCTGGAGTATGCACGATTTGATTCGGAGCTTTGCCCGCAACCGATTAATTGAGCAGCAAGAGCACGATCCAGCACAAATACGCTATGTTCAGGTATGTATCGACCAAGCTCAGCAATTACATCAAGCTTATCGGCATGCGGTGCTGGCAACAATTTATGCCTATAATCATGAAAAAGAACATTTTGATTATTGTTTAGCTTGGCTAGCTAATGATGTAAATTCAAGCCAATATGCGCAGCAAATGCTTGATCTTGTTCATTTTACCGCTACGATTGGCCACCATAGCTATAATTATCAACAAGAGCGTGGTATTTATGTTCAAAAAGCGCTTGAAGCTGCCTATATGCTCGATCAACCAGGCTTAATTGCCAATAATTTAAGGCTAATAGGCAATGTAAAACGCTATATTGGCGATCTTCCAGCGGCAATTAGCTATCTTGAGCAATCCTTAGATCTCGCCTATTCAATTGATTCAGCTCAAGCTATTGCCAATAGTGCTAACGATTTGGCGACGATTTATGGGTTGCTTGGCGGCAAAGTGAATCATCAAAAAGCGCTTGAGCTCTATCAAAAAGCCTTATCAATTAGTCGATCAGCCAACGATCGCTATGAAATGTGTAACCAAATTAATAATATTGGCACATGCTATGCCAATATGGGCATGATCAGCGAAGCCGAACCATATTTTGCCGAAGCCCACGAATTAGCTCAAGTTGCGGGGAATATGTATGTACAGTTATTAGCGTTGTCAAATCTGGGGCAGGCCGCAGTGTGCTTGAACCAAGCTGAAGCCGCGTTACCGCACTTGTATGCAGCAATTGAAATCGCTGATCAAACTGGTAATAAAAAGAGCAAAGGCTGTATCTTTGGTAGTTTAGCTGAGGCCTATTGGCAATTGCACGATCAGTCAGCGGCATTCACCGCCCATGAACAGGCGATCGTCACGTTTGAGCAGCAAGGCTATGGGTGGGAAGCCGCCAATGCCCAATGGCAATATGGCCTAACCTTAGTTGAAGCTCAGCAGTTCGTGCCAGCTCAGAGCTTATTTGAAGCAAGCCTCAACTATCGTGCAACAATCAATGATCCTGCTTTGGAGCGTGATCGCCAATTGTTTGAACAACTCAAGACTGGTCAAATTGCCCCAACGCAATTCCTGACCGAGGTGAAGGCGCTCACCTAGCTGGCAAGGATTAGGGCTAGCTCTTTAGTCCTGTCTTGCAGCTAGCGTTATGGCCTAGATTTCTTAGGAAACGCCAACACTTTGGGTATTGATCTTGCTTCTAAAGCCATGTAGGATAGAGTTACAAGGATTCGGACGCAGAGGAAATGCAACGGAGCCGTTGTATTTTGGAATGCACAAAGGAGTGCCATAATGCTGAAGAAACGCCTCGAGGGTACGGTCGTGCGGGTAACCTTCAACATCCCAGCCCCACTCACCGCCCAGACGATCACACTTGTTGGCGAGTTCAATAATTGGAGCGAAACCGCGACCCCGCTGTTGCGCTCTGGGGAAGGCTGGAGTACCACCATGGATCTGCCACCCAATCACAGTTACCAGTATCGCTATCTTGCCGATGGACGCTGGCTGAACGATTGGAGTGCTGATCGTTACGAGCCAAATGAGTTTGGCGGTGCGAATTCGGTGGTTTACACTTAAACCAGCCACAAACGACGAGGCATCAATGAGGATGGCTCGTTGTTTTATTATTTTCAATAGGTGTTATATTGACACAAAGTCATTCAATCGCATATCATAGCAACAGTCTTAGTTCGATAAATCAATGCTCAAGGCTGTTGTTTTGCTTGATAGTTAATAAAGGATAGCTTGCCATGCTCGATCTCCACCCAACCTTTGAACGTGCTACCACCGATGCTGTGGCCCATTTCACCCCTTTGATCGAGGTGATCGCCGCGATTGCCCATGGCGATGCGACTCGTCGCGCCGAGGTCGAGTTTTTGTTGCCACAAATTGATAATAATGGCTGGCAAATTCAGGCAGCAGTTGAAGCTATTTGGGCTGGCGAACGTAATTTCAGCCAGCTCAGCGCTGGTCTCGATACCAATAGCGCGGCAATTGTCCAGGCAATTTTGGTCGCAGTCAGTCAAACACCTGATCCTGAAGAAGCACGTTTGGCTAAATTGATCGGCGAATGGCGGCCAATTATTCTGACGGTAGCTGCTGCCCATTTTGGAGTCCAGCATGCCTATACTGATCTCGATGGATTTTTGCCGCAACTTGAAGCTCAGGCTCAATGGCAAACCCTCGCCCAACGACTACGCTTGCTCGTAGCAGGCGACACCAACCGCCAGCGACTCTTGGCAGATCTTGACACAACTGATACCGTTATCATGCAGGCAATTTTCCATGCGCTGGATGATCAAGCAACAACCTTGCAACTTATTCGCGAGGAACGGGATCGGGCTGCGGCCCAAGAGGAAGCCCATGAGCAACAACAGGCTTGAATATTGGCAATACTTGCCGAAAAAGCCGCTCTATCAACGACCTTTAGTGCTGCTCCATGGCGCTTGGCATGGCGCTTGGTGCTGGCAAGCCGCCGCCCACGATTTTGCTGAACGTGGTTTTGCGGTGCATACGCTTAGTTTGCGCGGCCACGGCAGCAGCAGCATGCCACGCCTGTTTAATTTGGTGGGGCTGCAACATTACATCGACGATTTGCTAGCGCTGGTTGATACCCTTCAACCAGCGCCAATTGTGGTAGGCCATAGCCTTGGTGGGTATGTATTGCAGCATGCCTTGATCCAGCACCAACTACCAGCGGCAGTATTACTTGCTAGCATGCCTCAAACTGGACCGTTGGGTTTCACGTTGCGAACGATTCGTAATCAACCAAGCGTTGCCTTGCGCACGTTGTTAACTGCTGATGGTTTTAGTTTTGTACGCACCCCAGCCTTAGCCAAAGCCCTCTTTCTGCGTGATAACGCTTCCGCCGCCCAAGCTCAGGCATTGCATAGCCAACTAAGCAGCGAATCAGTCAAGGTTTTGATCGACGCAATACTGCATAAACCTGAACCAAGCAAGATTAAAACCCCAATCATGGTGATTGCTGCTGAACGTGATCGCGCATTTACCTTGGCTGAACAGCGTTCATTAGCCAATGCTTATCAAGCACCGTTGATTGTCGTGCCGCAAGCGGGTCATGATTTGATGTTTGATCCAGCTTGGCCCTTGGTCGCCGATGCGATCGAAGGCTGGGCTAGTCGTCACCAAAAATAGTTACTCAACCAACCACGCACCCAAGCCAACTAAGGCCGCATCCATCGTCGGCGGGTGAAACAAGCCAGCTCGCACATCACGGGCATAGCGTTCTAAGGCCAAATCCGGCGAGAGCGAAGCGCCACCAACCACAATCATAGCTTGCTCAACTGCGGCGATCGCATGCTCAATTGCGGTAGCCTTAGTTGTTGCGATCAGTGGACGCAAATTGCTGCGTTCGGCGGGTGCTTGCTCCCACAATTGGGCGGTTTGGTAGAGCAAACTGCGTGCAGTCAACACCAACTGCTCAACTTTGCCAAGCTGGTGCTGAATCGATTCCAGCTCGCTAATTGCTTTGCCAGCCAACGCCGTTGGACGACGTTCGCGGGCATAATCACGGGCAGCATCACGCGCTGCTTGGGCAATTCCCAAATAGACCGCCGCCATATTTAGTTGAAACCATGCCCCAGCATTGTTACGGCTCGGATCAACCAGTCCAGGTTGACGGCGCTGCAACAAATTGGCCTCAGCCACAAACACTCCATCTAATACAATATCGTCATTGCGGGCCGCTCGCATAGCCGTGCCATTCCAAGTCGGATCAATCGTAATCCCTGCTTGCTTGAGATCGACCAAAAAAATCGCGGTATCGCTCGTATCAGCAATCGTGGCGCTAATCAGGGCATGGGTTAGGGCTGGCGCACCGGTGGTATAAATTTTGCGGCCATGCAACAACCAGCCATCCTCGAGCTGCCGCGCAACTGTCGCAAACAAACCACCCCGCGCAGGGCTGCCCATTTCGCGTTCGCTGGCAGCCGAATTGAGCAAAATCGGCTGCTCAACCACCAAACGGCTAATCCGTTCGATTTGGTTTGGCTGCCATGCCTTGCCCTCGATGATGCCACCAAGCACATGAATTGGCATGGCCATGACCAAGGCCAACGAGCCATCGCCATAAGCCAATTGCTCTTGAGCCAAGATTGCCTCAAATAAGCTTGCACCATGGCCGCCAAACTCCGCTGGAACGCTCAAGGCCTGATAGCGAGCAGCAAAAAAGGCTGGCAAATGCTCGAAAGGAAAGCTCGCCGCCTGATCATGCACGCCAGCACTTGGTTTGATCAACGCCGCCAAATCCTGCCCAAGTTGCACAAAGCCGCGCTGGCGTTCAGTTAAGCCGCGATGTAGTAAATCTATCGCCATTGGTTAATTCCTCAATTAATTATTGCCCCTCAAAAGCTTAGCACACATAGCTTGCCACTCATCAAATTATTAACTTGGCGGCAATGATTGTCGAATTTGTATCACAATCATTTTTTATAGTACTGCCATCGAAACCAATTAGCGATTGACAAGGAGTTCGGACATGCGTAAACATTTAGCGCTGGCAGTTGGGGTGGTATCGTTGGCCTGTGGTGGCTATCTCTGGACGAATAACACTGCGGCATTTGCCGTCAACAAAAACGATCAGCCAGCCGAAACGATCACAATTACCTCAAATCCTGAAGAAGTTACAATTGAATGTAGTATGGCTGGTGGTGAAGGAATGTTCATGCCTACACTACACGGTGAAATCGCAGCGAGTGCCCACGCAAGCCACATGCCCGCCATGGCAATGCATAAACCGATGGTTAGTGCAACATTACATCATCGTAGCGGCTCAAGCTCATCCGCCGATCAGCTTGAAATAACTAGCCAAACCAGCAGCACACACGTGACCAAGCCATTTGCAATGCTAAGCAACGTTGATGATGAATCAAGCGATTGTAGTATCGCAGTACCAGTTGGGATCGACTGGTTTGAATTGGCTGCTGAAACGATTGGCGTTAGCAGCGATGAACTGCTGACTGGGATTGAGAATGAGGTTAGTATCGCTGAGCAAGCCGCCGCCAAGGGTGTGAGCAAACAAACCGTGATCGATGCAATTGTGGATGCTGAAACTGCCAACATCAATCAACTGGTAACCGATGGCGAACTTAGTGCCGAAGATGCAGCTCTATTTACCGCCGATCTGCCCGAAATGATCGAGCATTTCGTCAGCACTGCGCCACATTTCATTCCAAGCGAAGCCATTGAGTGCTTCATGGTCGAACTCGACGAATCGGGCACAAGCACAACTGAAGAAGCAGTTGCATGTGAAGCAATCGAGGCTGTGCCTGCGCTACCCGCCGCGCCAACCACCGATTCAAGTCGTTAGATCACATGGCTGGTTGCAGTCTTCACCACGCCTGTAACCAGCCTTAATCCACACCAAGGAAGTAGCATGGCCGCAATAATCACCATTATTGAAGATGAAGAACGAATTGCCCATTGGATGCAGTTGTATCTTGAGCAAGCGGGCTTTACAACCTATTTGGCCAGCGATGGCCTAGCAGGCTTGGCTTTGGTGCAGCAACACCAGCCAAGTTTAGTCGTTTTAGACCTGATGCTGCCCAAATTGGATGGCTTAGCGGTCTTCAAGGTGATTCGTCAAACCAGCAATATACCGATTATTATGGTAACTGCGCGTAGCAGCGATGAAGAACGAATCTATGGCTTAGAGCTTGGCGCTGATGATTATGTTGGCAAGCCATTCAATGCTCGCGAATTGGTAGCACGCGTTCGAGCAGTTTTGCGGCGCAGCCAGCCAATCTACGCTAGCCAAACGTTGAAACGCGGCCCAATCGAATTGGATTTGGAGCAACATCACTGCACCGTCAATCAGCAACCTGTCGAATTGAGCAAAATTCAATTGGCCTTGCTGGCGACGTTTATGCGCCATCCCAACCAAATTCTCAGCCGCGAACAGTTGCTTGAAGCAGTTTTTGCTGGCGATTATGCGGGCTTTGATCGTTCGCTCGATGCGCATATCGCGCGTTTGCGCCAACGCATTGAACATGATCGCACCAACCCACAGTATATCGTGACCGTGTATGGGCTGGGCTATAAATTTGTTGATTAGGTAGGGTGTTATGGGCAAATCGTTACGCTGGAAATTAGGGGCAGCCTTTGGCTTGGTGATCAGCGCAACCCTCTTGTTGAGCGGACTAAGCGCCTATTTGCTCACCACTCAACGCTTTGATATTTTCGTGGGTGACCAAAGCCAGTTGCGTACCGAACAGCTTGCGCCTTGGCTCGAAGCCAGTCATGCCTATAACGCCGATTGGTCGGCATTATCAACGTTGTTGCAGCAAAGCGAGAATTTGAGCCAAACCCACACCCTGAGCCTAGCCCCAGCCATTTTCAGCCTTGACAGCGGCCAACTCTGGCAACAGAGCGCCGAGGTAATTGGCATTAGCCCTGAGCATTTGCAAGGCGAGGTTGGTAGCGGCGGCAGCATCGAGAGCGTCGCATTAGCACATAATGTTGATCCTGAGGCCTTGATCGTTAGCCTTGAGCAAACCCAAATGCCAACCATTCCAATGACCATGGCGGTGGTCGGAGCTACGCCAAGTGGAGCTGGCATCGACTTACAATCACAAATTCGCTATTTTGTTGAATATCAAACCAGCCCCAATTGGCTCAGCCTGATTCAAAAACAACTTAATGCTAGCCCCACCGAAGTTCAACAAAGCTTGCAACACCCCCAAGGCTTCGTGGCACTAGCTCAACGCTATCAAATCGAGCCATGGCTGCTGGTTCAAACAATTGTTATGGCGGAGCTAGAACGCTTAAAATCGATGTCGAGCATTCCTATCAGCAGCATCCTGAACGAACTCCCGCTGATCGCTCAATCAGCCTGGAATTTTATTGATCCCCAAGGCCTTGCTCAGCCAAATACAGCCCGAATTGGGCTGCTGCATCATGACAGTATGTTGCTGCAATGGGAATTACAAGCACTGTTGCATGGCGATGAACGGCTGATCATTCTCGATCCAACGGGCAATGTGAGCTATGACAGTGCTCGGCAACTCAATAACGATCAGCAACTAGCCGAGGATATTCGCCAGCATGCCGTGCCGCTGTATGATTTAATCACCAACCAACCAATTGGCTCTGCGCTGATCGTGACTGGTACGCACGCCTATACCGAGCATCAAGGAGCATTTTTGCGCAGCACTGGCCAAGCTTTGGTGATGAGTGGTGGTATCGTCGGCATGATCGTTTTAGCCTTGGGGTTTGTCTTGGTTCGCACAATTACCGCGCCAGTTTTAGCATTAACCCACGCCACCAAACAAATTATCGCCGGCAATTGGCAAACTCAAGTGCCAATTCGTTCGCACGATGAGCTAGGCCAAATGAGCAAAGCCTTCAATCATATGGCCAATTCGCTAGCTCAACAGCGCATGCTGCAAACCCGCCTAATTCATGATTTGACCCATGAATTACACACCCCGCTAAGCGTGATTCAGCTTGAAATGGAAGGCTTGGCCGATCAACTACAAAGCGCCGATGAAGCTGCTCGCCATGTTGAACACGAAATTAAATTGATCGTCAGCTTACTCGATGATTTAACTTTGCTGCTCAAAACCGAATCACACAGCCTAGAATTTAACCAAGAATCATTAGATTTTGAGCAATTGCTCCACGAAACCCATCAACGGTGGCAACAACCAGCACTCAATGCAGGCATCCAATTGAAACTTAGCATCGAGCAACCACTCCCCAAACTCGCTGTTGATCGCACGCGGATTGTACAGGCCTTGGGCAATTTGCTGAAAAATGCGCTGCGCCATACGCCAGCGAATGGCCAAATTCACATCAGTTGCAGCCGCGATCATGCATCGATCAAACTAAGCATTCATGATACGGGCGAGGGAATTAGCGCCCACGATTTGCCGCATATTTTCGAGCGTTTTTATCGGGCCGATGCCTCGCGCAACCGCGATACTGGCGGGCGCGGCTTGGGTTTAGCGATCGTCAAGCAAATTATCGAGGCTCATGGCGGCACAATTGAGGTGAGCAGCACACTTGGTCAAGGCAGCAATTTCCAAATATCGTTACCAATTAACCCAAGCCTCGACTGAAAAAATAGTGACCTAAGCCAACCGTAAACATCAAATTGCCATATAACGCATGCTCCAAACAAACCAAGCGCAACGAACGGGTTTGGCGATAGGTATCAGCAAACAGCCAGCCGCCAATCAGCGTCAAAAGCACAGCGTAGGGATTGCGAAAAATAATATGCGCCCAGCCAAATAGCACAGCACTAAGCAACAACAGCCAACGCTCATTCAACAACTCGCGGTAGCGCTCGAAAAACAAGCCACGAAAGACCAATTCTTGAATGTAGACCGAAAAGATCGGATAAGCCAACAGAATCATGAGCCAAAGCCAAGGTTGTTGGCGCGGCAAATTGAATAAATTGGTTGGTTGCCAAAGCCAGACCAACAGCACCGCCAAAATGCTTGCCAAACCAAAACGTTGCAACAAACGCCAAAATTGGCCTTGTTCGAGCGGATTTAAGCGCCCTTGCCAAAGCCCAATTGGCACTGCTCGTCGCCGCAACCAAAACCAAGCGCCAAGCGCCGCCAAGCCCAGCACCCCAAACCACCAACGAGCTGGCACAACAAAGCGCAGCACCAAAGGCACCAAGCCAAACAAAACCAGCATTTCAAGCCATAACCACCAACGCTGCATGCAGTCCCATCCTTTACCAATTGCAAGCAATAAAACATTGATCATGCCCGATTCGCTTGACCAAACCAAGGCCTAAACTGCTAGTAAATGATGAACATTTATGGCGGGAATTAAATACAAACTGGTAGATCAAGTTTGATCCACCAGTTTGCAACCAAAAGAAGATTTAGCCCTGCTTCAAGACCAAATAGCGTTGCCAAACCTCGCGGGTTTCAGTGAAATCGCGACGAGCATGCGCACCGCGGCTTTCCTCACGCAATAAGGCGGCATAGGTCAACAGCGTCGCAGTTACCAACAAATTGGCATCTTCATACTCGCGTACAGTGGTTGGCTCGGTTTGGGCATCACGCCAAGCAACCAACTGCCGCAAGGCCGAACCCAAACCATCGGCTTCGCGCACAATTCCCACGTTGCGCCACATCAGGCGTTGCAACGCAGTGCGACTAAATGGCGTATCATCGGCTTCGGCGGCCATGGTGATCGCTTGGGTGGTTTGGGGAAACGTTGGCGCTTCGATGAGGCTATCAGGAGCTTCAATCACCCGTTTCGCCCAAACCAAGACTTCCAACAAGGAATTCGAGGCTAAACGATTGGCTCCATGCACCCCTGTCATCGAAACTTCGCCAACTGCAAATAAATTAGGGACGCTGGTACGGCCATGCAAATCGGTGACTACGCCACCAGTCATGTAGTGAGCAGCAGGCGCAACCGGAATTGGTTCTTTGGTAATATCTAAGCCATGGCTACGGCAGACTTTGGCAATCGTGGGGAAGCGCAATAGCACCAAATCGGCAGGCAAGTGAGTCACATCAAGATAGACATGATCGGCATCGGTTGACACCATTTCGGCGGCAATTCCCCGTGCAACCACATCGCGCGGCGCTAATTCAGCATCGGGGTGCAACTTGAGCATAAAGCGTTCGCCTGCCACATTGCGCAAAAAGCCGCCTTCGCCACGCACTGCCTCGGAAATCAAAAAGCCAGGTGCGCCAGCCAAACGCAAGGCTGTGGGATGAAATTGGAAGAACTCCATATTCGAGACACCCGCACCAGCACGATAGGCCAAAGCTACCCCATCGCCAGTGGCGACGGTTGGGTTGGTTGTGGCTTGAAACAATTGACCAGCTCCACCAGTTGCTAGCACAATCCGCTTGGCCCGAACCTCGCCCCGCTCACCGGTGCGGGCATCGAGGGTACGCACGCCAACAGCTTGACCATTTTCCAGCACAATTTCGGTCGCTAAAGTCCAGGCTCGCACATCAACATTTGTATTCGCAACCACGCCTGCCAAGGTTGTTTCGATCGCAGCGCCTGTTGCATCACCGCCAGCGTGCAAAATTCGGCGCTCAGAGTGGGCGGCTTCACGAGTTAGGGCAATCGCACCATCGTGAGTATCGAATGGCACACCCAAGTTGATCAACTCGTGCACCCGCGCTGGGCCTTCTTCGCACAAAACTCGCACTGCTGCTGGATCACTGATGCCAGCGCCAGCAACCAAGGTATCCTCAATGTGCAGTTCGGGCGAATCGTGCTCACCAATCGCGGCAGCAATTCCACCTTGGGCATAGCGCGTGTTGCATTCCTCAACTGCCTCTTTGGTTACTAACACAACTTTGAGATTATGTTGCGCTGCCAATTGGGCAGTGTATAAACCAGCGATGCCTGAGCCAACAATAATATAATCGTTCATAGAACGGGTAAATCCTTTCGTGATTAAACACTAGGATATATGTTCTTGATTCTATAGGTGAATGCTTAGGATTCTCCACCCTTCCGTCCCTCCGCTGGAGGGAAACGCAGGGGGTTTCATCCCCTGCACCCCCTAAAGGACAACTATCGGAAGCTATCGAATCCTGATCTATCTTCAGTGAGATTTCAGGTAAGAACATATAAGCCCTAGGGTAAGCGCTACATTAAGCAA
Source organism: Herpetosiphon gulosus (assembly GCF_039545135.1). NCBI lineage: Bacteria > Bacillati > Chloroflexota > Chloroflexia > Herpetosiphonales > Herpetosiphonaceae > Herpetosiphon > Herpetosiphon gulosus. Next base: position 257,566 of record NZ_BAABRU010000003.1, read on the forward strand.
GATAGAGCTGTTGTTCGGCAATATAGCTCGCAACAGCATCAGGAACGAGATAGCGCACAGGCAAGCCAGCCTGCAAGCGACTACGTAACTCAGTCGCCGAAAGATCCATGCGTGGGCCTTGAATCCGTACGCTCCGTTTGGCTAAAGCTGGGAATTGCTCAAGCAAAGCCGACCAATCCAAATCGAAGCCAGGTCGTTCTAAAATGGCAAAATGGGCCAATTGCACTAAATCGGCGGCGGAATGCCAACGCGGCAACGTTGCCAAACTATCCGAGCCAACAATCAACCACCACTCGATATCTGGTTGATCTTCGTGCAGCGCCTGGATGGTATCGATGGTATAGGAAACGCCGCTACGCTCGACTTCGATCGTGGAAACTGTAAAGGCTGGATTATCGGCAATCGCCAGTTTGGTCATGGCAAGGCGCTGGTAGGCTGAACTAAAGTGCTGCTGCTTCAACGGCTGTTGGGCCGTTGGAATAAACATCACCTGACTTAAACCCAAAACCACTCGCGCCTCTTCGGCAATTGCCAAATGAGCATAATGGATTGGATCGAAAGTTCCGCCCAAAATCCCAACCCGTTGCATAACCATTCCTTCTTTAATAGTCACTATGACACCAAGTGCAGAGTAGTATAGCGCGATTCTGCTTTTTGTCAATATCACACTAATGGAAGGATGAAATCAAAAGGCAAAAGTCAGAAGGCAAAATTGAGCGCACTACATAAATAGGTTGGAGAGATCGGGATAAATTTAAGCACTGTTGTTATGTTCATAGACTAGGGCAATTAAAAGAGTAAAATAAGTAATTAGCACAATTTTATTCGGAGGCTTTGATTGGTATAATCAAAGCTTGTTTTGACTTAATTAGGGTTGCACATGATGTTCAGTAGTTATCCACAAATCACGATTCATGGCTTTAAATGGCCAAAACGCCCAACTGCCCAAGCAATTGGTTACCTGCTTGGCACAGATCAATTTGGACATTGGCTGGGGATTATAGCTGGCAGCGTTTGGCATCATAGCAATGGTCAACAAGGTACATTTGAACAATCATTTGTTAAATTGATACCCTATAACGCTTATTGGTCAGCGTGTTTTAATCGTAGCGGTAAACTAATTGATGTGGATATTGTGCTACCTCATATTTGGGATAATCAACTAGTTGAGGAAGTTGATCTGGAAATTGATCTCTTAAAAATGGATGATGGCAGACTAGAAATTCGCGATCAGGCTGTGTTTACGGCAGTTTGCCAACGTTGGCCAATGCCAGCAAGCCAGATTGACCAAGTGCATGCAACAACTACCCAAATCTATCAACAATTAGCTACAGAGGCTGAGCCATTTAAGTTGGTTGGACAGCAATGGTTAGCTGATTTTTTGCAACAAATTGAGGCTAAAAGCTGAAGATGAGTTCAAAAATTCTAACACTTTCATGGCTAGACAAGGGTGAGTGAATACCGTATAATGGCTAACACGTTCACGTGAGCAATCGCGTGGGCGTTTCTTTTGACTGAGAGTCCTCTCGGTTTTTTTTCATTCCATAATCGAGGCAAGTACTATGACCGATAAGCCGTTTTATCTGACTAAAGAGGGTCGTGCGAAACTGGAAGCGGAAATTGAGGAACTTGAAACAACTGGCCGTATGGAAGTCGCCGAGCGGATTCGTCAAGCCAAAGAACTCGGCGATATTTCCGAAAGCGGCGAGTACGAAGATGCCAAAAATAAGCAGGCTTTCCTCGAAGGGCGTATCCGTGAAATCCGCAACATTTTAAACAACGCCCAAATGATTGAAGAAGATGGGGATAACCGCGAAGTACGGCTAGGGTCATCAGTCACGATTCGCTATGAAGACGGCGAAGAAGAAGAATGGATGATTGTCGGTGCTGCCGAAGCTAGCCCCCGCGATGGCAAAATCTCCAATGAATCGCCGATTGGCAGCGCTTTGATGGGTAAACGCGCCCGCCAAAAAGCCACTGCCAGCACCCCCAGCGGGATTATGAAAATGACAGTTCTCAAAATTCGCTAACCAATCCCCCACTCAATTCAGTGTGTGACAAAGCCTAAGGCGCACTGGAGAGTGCGCCTTTTGGATTACACAGTGCTTTCTCGGCTATAATAGCCAGCAGGATTCAAGCAGTAGGCCATCCAGCACAGCCCTTTTTTCATTAGCATTAGCACGAGTTGCGCTGGCTCGCTTTATTCTATTATTGAGATTAGCATGGAATTAAACGATTTACAGCAAACACGTTATGGCAAGCTACAGGCGCTCCAAGCCGCTGGCATCGAGCCATATCCAGCACGAGTGCCTCAACGCACCCATACATTAACCGCCGTGCGTGAACAATTTTCGGCCCTTGTCGAGGCTAACGCTACGGTGACGATCATGGGGCGCTTGCGCCAACGCCGCGTTATGGGCAAATCAGCCTTCGCCCATTTAAATGATGATCATGGCGCGTTTCAAGTTTTTCTCAGTAAAGCCGATGTTGGAGATGAGCCATTCAAGCATTTTGTTGATCTGACTGATCTTGGCGATATTATCGCGGTCACAGGCACGCTCTTCACCACCAAAATGGGCGAACCAAGTGTGCATGTCACAAGCTGGACGATGCTCAGCAAGGCGATCACGCCGCCACCCGACAAACGCGAAGGCCAATTTAGCGATCAAGAAGCTCGCCAACGCCAACGGTATGTTGATTTATCAGCCAATCCCGAAGTTCGCGAAATCTTCCGAACTCGCGCTCGTTTGATCACGGCAATGCGGCGCTACCTCGATGAACGCGGCTTTTTGGAAGTTGAAACGCCAGTGTTGCAGGCGATTTATGGTGGCGCGGCGGCTCGACCATTCACCACCCATCATAATCAACTGCACCAAGATTTATACCTGCGGATCGCCACTGAGCTCTATTTGAAGCGTTTGATCGTTGGTGGCTTCGATGGCGTATATGAAATTGGTAAAAATTTCCGCAACGAAGGTGTTGATCGCACCCACAACCCAGAATTTACCATGATCGAGGTTTATCAAGCCTACGGCGATTATGAATCGATTATGCAATTAACCGAGGGTATGATTCGCTTTGCTGCTGAGCAAATTTTCAACAGCACCAGCATCGAATATCAAGGCCAGCAAATTGAGCTTGGTGGTTCGTGGCAGCGCCTAACCATGCGCGATGCCATTTTCGAAAAAACTGGAGTTGATATTCGCGAGTGCCGCGAATTTGATACACTATGGGAAGCAATTGGCGAAGCTGGCTTGAAAATTGAGCGCAAGCCAACTTGGGCCAAGCAAGTTGATGAGCTATTTAGTGAATTTGTTGAGCCTGAGTTGATTCAGCCAACCTTTATCACCGAATATCCACAGCCGCTTTCGCCTTTGGCCAAGCGCAAAGCCGATGATCCACAGTTTGTCGAGCGCTTTGAGCTATTTATGCTTGGAGCCGAAATTGCCAACGCCTTCAGCGAATTAAACGATCCCTTCGACCAAGAACAACGCTTCTTAGAGCAAGGCCGCGATTATGCCGCTGGCGACGACGAAGCCATGCAAATGGACGAAGATTACCTTGAGGCGCTCAGAGTTGGCATGCCACCAACTGGCGGCTTGGGCATCGGGATCGATCGGCTGTGTCTATTATTTACCAATCAAACTACCATTCGTGAAGTGATCTTCTTCCCGCATTTGCGCAAGCAGGGCGAGGAGTAGCAACGAGGGGTCGAGGGCTAGGGGTCAGGGGTCAGGGGTCAGGAAATTAGACCCAGTAGACCAACACCTGCATAGTCAGTCAGTATAGATACAAACCAATTGTTCAGAGGCTAAAAGCTATGAGCAAATTAACTACTAGACCCTGATCCCTGACTCCTAGCCCCTACTAACAAAGGACACAAATAATGCCACGTTCATTAGTGATCGAGCGGGAAAATTTACCAAGCGTGGTGCAAGGCTGGCTTGATGCAATCGGCCTTGAGCATCACGATACCGTCGAATTAGTCTTTACTGAAGGCGAATTGGTATTGCGCAAGCCACTCAGCCCAGAATTACGGGCTTGGGCCAAGGGCGTGGTCGATGCCTATGATCGCGAGTTTCAATCGTTAATTGGCTTATAACCTGAGCCAGCCGCAACGTTGCGCAGGCTTACTCAACAATGAAGTGGCATATGCACTATTTAAAACGCGAAGATATGTTGGATATTCATGGCTATTTGGTCGAGCGCTTTGGCGGTCGGCTAGGCCTTAACAGCCTTGATCGGCTGATTGGCTTGGTAGTAAGCCAAACCCAGACCTGTTTTGGTGAGGAATTGTATCCCGATTTACCTGCCAAAATTGCAGCACTGAGCTATACATTAATTAAAAATCGCCCGTTTCGTGCAGGCAATACGGCGACTGCACTGTTGGTTGCCTTACGTTTGGCCCATATCAACGATCAAACCATCGAAGATATTGAGGGCTTGAGCCATGAACTCGCTGCTGCCGCCCGTTCAGAACGCAGCCAAGAGCAGCTTTTACACTGGTTCAACGATCATCTGATACCTGGCTCATTGACAATTCAACCACGCTAGGTCAACCGCTTTATTCTTGCCGAGGAGCCACGTTTTTTTGCATAGAGCTTCACCCACGTTCGCTGCCACGCTCTATGTGCTCACCACGGTTGTGCTCGCATTTGGCTTTTTTTGGATAAGGAGCTTTTGTGGAACGACGCACAGTGCTGATCACAGGGGCTGCTGGTCGCTGGGGACGGCGATTGGCCCGCCAATTGGCGAAATTTCCGATTGTGCGCGTGATTGGGCTTGATATTACTCCACCAGAACGCCCAATTGATGGCGTTGAGTATATTCAGGCCGATTTACGCAACCCATTGTTGGTCGAATTGCTTCGCACCGAGAAGGTCGAAGGCATTTTACACATGGTCTTTACCTCGGGCTTATCTGGGGGTCGCGGCCTGCTTTCGCCCGAAGATGCCTTTCAAACCAATGTGATGGGCACAATGGAGGTTTTGGCGGCGGCAAATGCTGCTGACGTTAAACAGGTGGTGATCAAAAGCACAACCATGGTCTATGGGGCGCACGTTGATAACCCCTTGTATTTACATGAACATGCGCCGCTACGTGGCACTGATGGCAAGCCACTATTGCGCCATCGCTATGAAATCGAGCGTTTCATCGCCGATTTTCGGCGTAACCACGCCATGAATATTGCAGTTTTGCGCTTCCCAGGCATTGTTGGAGCCAGCGGCGCATCATCAACCATGCGCTACTTGGGCCAACCAACTCCGCCAACCTTGCTCGGCTTTGACCCATTGATGCAAATTGTGCATGAGGCCGATGTGATTGGCTCCTTGTTGCACGCCTTGGTCGCTGAAGCCAATGGGGTTTTCAATGTTGCAGCCGATGGTGTAATGCCGCTGAGCCAGATGATTCGGCGGGTTGGCCGCCAACCGTTGCCAATTTTTCACCCCTTGGCTTATGCAGCTGGACGCTTCGGTTTTGTGCGCCACAATCGCTTAGCCAACCAAATTATGCCATTTGAATTAGATTATTTGCGTTTTCCTTGGGTGGCCGATACCACGGCCATGCGCGGCGAATTGAATTACGAGCCACGCCACACTGCCGAGGAAGCGCTCGATGCCTTCCGTAGCTCGTTGCGATTGAAAAGCTACAGCGATTTATTGCCCAAACGCAAAGCCTACGATGGAATTCAAGCCTTTTTAAATCGTCGCCGTCAGGAGGATGAAGCATGAGCGATCAACCCCAAAAACGTCGCCGTCGCGCTGCTGGCGGTGCTGATGAAGCCGAACAAACGATTCCGGTTGTTGATGCCAGCACTGAAGAAACTGCGCTCGCAGCCGCTGATGAATATCCAGTTGAGCCTGAAACCCCGATCGAGGTGGTTAATATCGATCATGATCTGCGGCGCACCAGCCAAACACGGATCGATTCGTTACTCTCGGCCTTAGAAACCGAAATTCGAGCCTTGCCACCATCCGAAGATGAACGCGAGAGCGCAATCGCCGAAGTGATTCACTTAATTCGTGAATCGCTGACGCGCTGGCCCAAAAAAGCGATCGAAATGGCCGTCACCACGCTCAAAGCCAATATCAACAGCGATTATCTTGATGCTGATTTTTGGAAAGGCATCGGCTTGGTATTGCGCTATCAGCTTGATGCCAATGCCGATATGGTCAAACGGCGCTGGCGCGGCGATTACGCGGTTGATGAATTTGGGCTGGATTATGAATTGCTCGATTTGGCCAAGCCGCTTTTATTGTTTATGTACCGGAAATATTGGCGAGTCGAAGCAATTGGCCTCGAAAACGTCCCCGATTCAGGCCGCGCCTTGTTAGTTTGTAATCATTCCGGTGTGCTGCCTTGGGATGGGGCGATGGTTGGCTCGGCGCTAAGTTTTGAGCATGAGGCTGGCCGTGTGTTACGCAATCTGCACCTAAGTTGGTTCTCGTCGTTGCCATTTATCTCGCCCTTGCTCAGTCGTTTGGGCCAAGTTCAGGCCTTGCCAGCTAACGCCGAAGCTCTGCTAGAGCGCGATGAGTTGGTTGGGGTCTTTCCAGAAGGCTTGAAGGGCGTTGGCAAATTGTTCAAAGACCGCTATCGCTTGGCGCGATTTGGGCGTGGCGGCTTCGTCAAAGTTGCGGTCAAAACTGGTGCGCCGATCATTCCAGTTTCGATTATCGGCGGCGAGGAAATTCACCCGCACTTGCATAATGCCAAGTCGGTGGCCAAACTCTTGGGCTTTCCCTATTTTCCAATCACGCCAACCTTTCCATGGTTGGGGCCATTGGGCTTGATTCCACTGCCCACCAAATGGACAATCGTGTTTGGCGAGCCAATCGAAACTGAGCAATATGGCTCGAAGGGCGCAGAAGATCCACTATTAATCTCACAATTGACCGAGCAAGTCCGCACGACCATTCAAAATACTTTGCTCGACCACCTTAAAGATCGCTCGAATATTTTCGTTTAGACCGTAAGCTTCGCCAAACCCCAACCAAGCCCTGTGTGAAAGCAGGGCTTGATTCATTTAAGCCTATGGTTGTACACATGGCGGAGGTAAACTATCATTACTTTGGACAATGACTTCACCATCCTTCCAGGAATTGTCAAAGCTCCAAACACAACTCGATGAGAAATACCAGTTAATGCTGGTGTCAATGATTAAAGCCTCAAGTTGTGGATGATTACGGAGAAGTTCCAGCGTGGTAGTAAGCAAATGAGTCTGTTCAAGGACAAAGGATACCGGTGTATCATCCGATATGTTTAAGCGCAGGCTATATTGAATAGTCACAATATCATAAAAACAGGAAGTGCCAGCTATAATGCCGTTCAGATATATTTCCATCAAAGGATTCCATTGTTCAAAGGCTGCGGAAGTAATCGCTTGTTGGTCATTTCGCAAACGTAGGTAAGTAATCTCTAGTTGCTGGCTGCAAGGGTAAACATGAGGCGGTACAGGTCTTGGAATAGTTGATTCGACAACCTCAGTATGTGCACAAATTGCTGGAAACTTTAATCCTGATGGCATCAAAAAGAGATCAGCAGGTGTTGGATACCAAACACCCACCCCATCAAGCATGGCATAATCATAGCCCCACGAACAACCGTATTTTGCAAATCTCCAAGTAATAACTAGGGTATTCAAGCGAATATCAAGTGGTGGATGCTGTTTCAATTCAAGCACTAGATCTTGAATCCTATGAGCTATTTCTTCCAATCTACCCCGATCAGCGTTATCAGGCACATCAAGCATGAAATGATAAGTAATATCGATATATTGTATTGTACAATTTGTATCAATGACCGTCACAATTGCATCAATTTCGCCAGCTATTTCGGTTTGAATAAAAGCTTTTTTCACAAAAGCTTCATCTTTTGGTTGAAGTGGTTGGGGTGGTAAGTTAGCAGATACACATTGATCAGTTAATGTTTGAGTTGGCTCAGAAACGAAGGTTGCTTCTGGCAATGGTGTTGGAATTGGAACCGAGTTAACGCATCCTCTGGTTAACATCAAAATCAAGCTAAACATAATCCAGCGTGGCATAACGGCTCCTTCAATCGCAAATCAATTCATCGCTATGCAAGCAGTTTAGGCTGAGCAAATGGATATAAATTGACATTTTGATGGCACATCAAGTCCATTTTGCATCCAAAATAACGCTTGCTCATTCGAATGATTGAAGCCTAAGCCCAGCTTTAGGCCTAAGCAGCGGCACACAAACATGGATAGAATTAATTGTTACTAGATTTGTTGGAGCACATAACCATGGATGAAATCGATGAAACCCCACTTGTTTTTGAGCGCCCAGCCTTGCGCAAGCTTTTTCGTAAAGCCGAGGATTACGAACTGCCGCTCGATATTAGGCTCTCGCAACATGGTTTTTATCATTGGCTGGCCGAACGAACCAATCGGATCTATTTGGTTTGGCATGATGGCACTCAAACGCGAGGAATTGTATTCAATATGTCGGCCCATGCAGGCAAGCCATTTCGCCAACGCCAATGCGATTTATGTGGTCAGTTCGTTGAAGTTGGCGATATGATTTCGGTGCGCAGCCTCAAAGGTCGCCAAGATGCTGCCTATCAAGCTACCTACAGCTATGTTTGCGCCGATCTTGAGGATTGTCGGGGTTCGGCGATTAGTGCTGGCCAGTTAAACCATTTTCTGAACAAGCATCGGGGTTAGCGTTCATGGGTAAACCGATCAACCATTGCGCTAATTAAAGGGATGACTTGACGGCCAAACGCTGCTGGTGATTGGGTTCGGGCGCGAGTTTTCCATTCTTGCGCCGCCCCATACAAGGCCCAACTCACCAGCGCGGCGCTCAATTCAAGTGGCTGATAGCGCAAGATTTGGGCTGGCATATGTTGGCGAAACCAAGTCTGGATGTGTTTGCAAACTTGAGCCTTAATTTGTACCTCGATCACTGCTTCAAACGTTGAAAAGGTATCTTGACATTTAGTGCCATTGAACATGGTCAGTTGATCGGTAATTGCCAAAAACAGTCGCTCTAAATAAATTTCAGGATCAGCAAGCGGCCCAACTAGCCAGCGTTGCAAGGTATCGGCAAAAGAAATCGCCATAATTGCATCGAGCAAGGCATGTTTATCGGGAAAGTGGGCGTAAAATGTGGCGCGGTTAACCCCAGCTTGGCGGGCAATATCACGCACCGTAATCTCATCAAACGGTTTTGCATGCATTAGCTGATTAAAGGCATCGATTAACCGTTGGCGTGTGCGCGTAATTCGAGGATCGATTGGTAGATTAACATGAATCAAGGTTGTACCTAATTTTGCAACTAAACAACACTTGTAGCTTTTTGTTGGTTGACGCAGGTTTTTTAGCCAACTATCATACATATGTTGTCTAGATTATTGATGGCTATGCCCTAGGATAGTAGCATGGCCCCAAGCCACAAGCAAGCCACAATCGATCGAAACAGCAAGGTTTTAGTTTGTTAGGTCAATCAGAAGGAGTGTTCAATGACCACACCACGGATCGCGATCATCATCAGCAGCACCCGCCAAGCTCGTTTAGGCGAAAAAGTTGCCCAATGGGTTTTAGAGCATGCCGCTGCGCGCACCGATTTAGCCTTCGAGCTTGTTGATCTGCGTGAGGTAAATTTGCCATTTTTCGATGAAGTTGCCTCAAATGCTTGGGTTCCTTCAACCAACGAAACCGCCCAACAATGGCAAAAAACAGTTGGTAGTTATGATGGCTATATTTTTGTTACCGCCGAATATAACCATAGCATTACCGCTGCTTTGAAAAACGCCCTCGACTATGCCTCGCCCGAATGGAACAAAAAACCAGCCGCAGCGGTTGGCTATGGCGGAGTCGGCGGTGCGCGTGCAGTCGAACATCTGCGCGGCATTTGTGTTGAATTGCAAATGGCTCCCACTCGCACAGCAGTGCATATCGGCGGAACCGATTTTATTGGGATTTGGCAACAAGGTGTAGCCTTGAATGATCTACCCCACCTCTTGCCAACCCTCAATACCTTGTTTGATGAGCTTGGTTGGTGGACAAAAGCCCTCAAAACTGCCCGCGAACAAGCATAATCAACACTGGTAAAATGCCGTCAATTTTGCTAGCATATATGCCATGCACAGTTAGCAATAGGGGTTGCCATGAACATCATTCTCTGGATTATGCAGGGCTTGTTGGCGTTGGTGTTTGCTGGAGCTGGAGCGTTCAAACTGATTCAACCTAAGGATAAAATTGCAGCTCAGCTTGCTTGGGCTAAAGATTTTACGCCAAACACCATCAAACTCATCGGTGGCATCGAAGTTTTGGGCGCAATTGGCTTAATTTTGCCATGGCTCACCGGAATCGCCATGATTTTAACACCTTTAGCAGCAATGGGCCTAGCCCTTACGATGTTTGTGGCTGGCTTAGTCCATGCTCGGCTCAAAGAGTACCCCATGGTTGGCATCAATATTGTTTTGCTCAGTTTGGCGCTTTTCGTGGCCTACGGACGCTTTTAAGCCCAGTTGCAGCAGGTTGGCACTTGCCTCGGCAGGAGCCAGCCTTTTTTAATTTAATCGATCAGTGCACATCTTTAGATCTTAGCTTAACCGTTAAAATTCATTAACAAATCTAAAGAAATTAAGTAGATTTTAACAAATGTGCCATGCTAGGATAGCCTAACCAGGTTCGGATCGATCACTGATTGTTTTTGTTCTTGCTTGGGATCGATTCCAAATTCCGCTGACTGGTCGAAATTCTTCAAGGCTGTGGTTAGGAGTATCGATGATGGCGAATCCAAAACGGGGAGGCCGTTTAGTAATGATCATGGTGATGCTTGGCTTGGTTTGGACACAGAGCCAAAAACCAGCCCAAGCCCAAACGAGCAGTGCTTGTTCAATTAGCTATAGCATTGTTAGGCAGTGGCAAGGCGGTTTTCAGGGCGATATCGTGATTCGCAACACTGGCACAAGCCCGATCAACAACTGGACATTAACTTGGAGTTTCAATAATCAAGTTATTTCGCAATTATGGGGTGGCAATTATAGCCAAACAGGCACTGCCGTCAGCGTCAGCAATATGGCTTGGAATGGAACAATTGCCAGTAATTCGAGTGTGAGTTTGGGCTTTATTGCCAGTTGGATGGGCAGCAATCCAATTCCCAGCAATTTTCAGTTGAATGGTATCGCCTGCAATGGCGGCATCACACCAACCGCAACTGGAGTTGTGCCAACCGCAACCCGCACACCTGCACCAACTGTAACCGCAATTCCAACTGCAACCCGCACGCCTGCGCCTTCAGCCACAGCAGTTGTACCAACCGCAACCCGCACGCCTGTGCCGAGTGCAACTCGCACGCCTGCACCAACTGCAACTCGCACGCCTGCGCCGACTGGCTGGAATCCGCCGAGCAACTTGGTAACGCCGCTGAATGAAGTTTGGCAGCATGTCGAATCGACCTATGGCAACTTGTATGGTTTTCGCAATTATGGCTGGGATCAAGTGATTGCGGGCAACGGCTCGATTAATTATTGTGTGCGCTGGGATTCGGATGCCCCAGTTTCCGCCGCCTTGCGCGACCAAATTCATGCTTCGCTGGCGCGGCAATTCAAAAAATGGATGGATGCAATGCTTGATAATGGTCAAGGCACCAATGGTTGGCCTTACACCAATGTCAACATCAAAGTGGTCGGCTGGGCCGTCCGTGATCGTAATACCCTACAATGGAGCGACAATTCTTTTGATATTTATGTCAACAATATCGCTGAAAATGCACCACAATGTGCTCCGCCATGTGGTCGTTTCTTCAACCAAGATGGCGATTATTCCGATTGTCCTGGCGGCTTCGATCACCACTATGATATGTCGTTGTGGCTAACCAAGGGAATGGCAGGCGGCGCTGGTGGCGATTGGGGCCAGCGAGTGGGAAGCGAATATTTTGTCAATAACCTCAACAGCGAGAACATCCACATCTTTCTGCATGAAGTTGGGAATACCTTTGGGCTTGACGATTTTTACGATTGGACACCCACTGGCATCAACAGCTTTATTATGAATGCTGGCAGCGCTAGCCAAATTACCGATTTTGATAAATGGATGTTGCGCGACTTCTGGCGACATCTCAAGAACCGCTACGGCTACTAAATTCGCTGCATAACGCAAGCCAACGGCCAGCCTAGCGCTGGCCGTTACTTTTTTAACGCTTGACAAACTGAGTATATACTGTATATACTGTATATATGAACATACACAGTGATTTAAGTATTTCACGCACTGATGGCCGCCCGATGTATCTGCAAATTATCGAGCAGATCAAACAGCGGATCGCGATTGGCGACTGGCCTGCAGGCAGTGAAATTCCCTCAATTCGTCAACTAGCAATCGATCTACGCATTAGCGTCATTACGGTCAAGCGAGCATATTTCGAGCTAGAACATGAGGGAATTATTGTGACTCAGCATGGCAAAGGCTCGTTTGTTGCCACTAATACCCAGCTTAGTCGCCAATTATGGGAGGATGAATTGAATTCGTATCTTGAGCAAGTAGCTCGTTTAGCAGCATTGTTGGGCTTATCCAACGAACAATTAATCCACCGTTTACAAGCTTCAACAGCTCAACAACAACAGGAGCTTTTATGAATACGCATGCCGTCGAGCTACACCAGGTTGGTAAACGCTATAAATATTTCAGCTTAAATGATATTTCGTTGAGCCTACCAACTGGCAGCATCACTGGATTTATTGGGGTCAATGGCGCAGGCAAATCAACCACGATTCGCATTTTATTAGGCCTCGTCCATCAAGATCATGGTTCGGTGCAGGTATTAGGCCAAACCATGCCGGAACAACAAGTGCTAGCCAAACGCGAGATTGGCTATGTTTCCGAGGATATGCGCTTGTATCCCAAGGCTAGTTTGGCTTGGCATATGCAATTTATTCAATCGATTTATCCAAATTGGGATCAAGCCTATGCTGAGCAATTGCTCAAACGTTTCGACCTGCGTGCTGAACAGAAAATCAAAGGTTTATCGCATGGTCAGCGGGTCAAAGCGACCTTGTTATTAGCCTTAGCACGTCGGCCCAAATTACTAATTCTCGACGAACCGACAACTGGACTTGATCCAGTGGCACGCCAAGAAGTGCTCACGGCATTGATCGAAGTGCTGGCGGATGAAGATCGCACAATCTTATTTTCATCGCACAACACGCTTGATGTTGAGCAAATTTCGGATCAGGTGGTGTTTATCGATCAAGGCTCAATTATCGAAGCACGTTCAAAAGAAGATTTGCTTGATGCTTGGCGACGCTTGCGGGTGCGCGTTGCAGCAGATCAAACGGTTGCCCAATTGCCGAATGTATTACAACACCAAGGCCATGGTCAACTCCAAACAATTATTACCAATCGTTATAGCCCTGAATTGCAGCAAACCTATCAACAAGCAGGTCTAGAAATTCAGGCAGTCGAATTATTAACCCTTGAAGAAATTTTTGTTGCTTCGATTCAAGCACGGCGCGAAGGAAAAAATCTATGAATTCGATGATCAACCATTTAGTGCGTAAAGATTGGCAAATTAATCGCACGATGATGTCAATTTACATCAGCGCCATGCTGATTGCGCTGGCATTGTTACTTGCCGATGACAACAGCTTTATCTTTGGAATTGGGGTAATTCTGATTCTGACGGTATTAATGATTTTGGGAATTCATCTAACAACCAGCAATGTCATTAGCGAACACAGCCAAAAAACCTTGCCGTTTATTATGAGTTTGCCAGTTTCGGGCCTTCAATATGCTTTGGCCAAAATTATGGCCAATCTATCGATGTTTTTGCTACCTTGGCTGCTGGCATTAGTTGGCAGTTGGCTGATTATTCTCAGCCGTGATAGCCTGCCCAATGGTTTAGTCGTAATAACAACATTGGCCTTGATCGAAATTTTGCTGAGCTATTGTTTAATTATGATGATGGGACTTGTGACTGGCTCGCAGCATGGAGCAATTGGAGCTATGGCTCTCGCAAATTTAGGCTTTCAAGGGTTTTTGTGGGGAATTCTGCAAATTCCAGCAATTGCCCAACATCGCGATAGCAACAGCCTAGCTTGGAATAGCACCGAACTAAGCATTTTGGCAATCCAACTAGCGGTTATCGTAGGTTTATTAGGCATCACGCTCGTCGTGCAACAACGCAAAACCAACTTTATTTAGCAAACAGCGCTAGCCAAGTAGCTAGCGCAACCACTATTTAATGATAACGCTCAATTGTGGCATAGGCCACGCCACTTTGTAAATTGCCACGCACAATCAAATCATTCAGATTCACGCCCAAGCCAACCAAGGTTTGGGCAACTTCTGGGCGAATACCAGTTAAAATAACCTGACCACCAAGCAAACGCACCGATTGAGCAGCTTGAATCAGCACATGGGCCACTTGGGTATCCACAATTGGCACTCCAGTAATATCCAAAATTGCAAAGCGGGCCGTCATGTGGCTAATACCATGCAATAAAGTTTCCATCATCTGCTGCGCTCGCCGCGTATCGACCGCCCCAATTAGCGGCATAATCACCACACTATCGGTAATTGGAATTAATGGAGTTGAAATATCGGCCAAGGCTTCCTGTTGGCTATTAATAATCGCCTGCTGCTCGAGCATATGGCGTTGGGCTTCAAGCACCTGCTTTTGCTCGGTAATATCGGCAACCTTGATACACAAAATATCGTTGGTAAGCGGAATCGCTGAAAGCTGAGCAATCCGAACCCCAATATCTGGCACTTTGACCGTTAATTCATTCAAATGCACCAACTCACCTGAATCAAGGGCATGCTGATAGCGTTCAAAAACCATTGGCGGCACATCGGGAAAAATATCTTTAATCAGCTTGCCAACGTGCAAACGCATATCAATTGGAGCATTAGGCATCAAGCCATTGGTAAAAATTAAACGCAGCGAGGTCGGATCATCCGGATCTTCTCGTTGTAACAAATCGATGCCAATTGGTAATCGTTTGACCAGATTTTCAAATAACTCGGCTTGGCGTTGGGCGTGGGCTAATTGGGCCTGTAATTCGGCAATTTGGGCCTGGAGTGCGGCGGAATCTGATGCTGAATTGCTCATGTCAACGCTCCAAGGTTGATACAAAGGAGTTCAACGATCACGACGATGCAGCGAGTAAAGGTCTGCCAACAGCGAAATCATTCAGATATACAGGTTATTGTATGTCAAACTAGACCTTAAGCATAGCATGATTTTGCCAAAAATCAGCGATAATGCAGCAATTAGCAATTGTACTATGGCTGAACCATCAACCACAGTCGGCTTCAAATGGGAGTGTTGGCATGAAACGGGGAATTCTCTACGCTGCCGGGGCTTATGCATGTTGGGGATTTTTCCCGCTCTACTGGAAGTTGCTGCGTAGCGTTCCAGCGTTGGAAATTTTGGCGCATCGCATGGCATGGTCGTTGGTGTTTGTGGGTTTGTTGGTGGTTGTGCGTGGCCAAATGGGCCAATTTTTGCAGGTTTTGCGCAATCGTCGCACAGTTTTAATCTATGCGACCAGCGCTTTTTTGCTCGGCATCAACTGGTATGTCTACATCTGGGCGGTCAATGCCAACCATGTGGTCGAAAGTAGCCTTGGTTATTTTATCAATCCTTTGGTCAACGTCGCGCTGGGCATGTTGTTTTTGGGCGAACGAGTGCGGCGCTGGCAGGCCATGGCGATCGGTTTGGCCACCATCGGCGTGGTCTATCTCACGGTAGCACTGGGTGTGTTGCCATGGATTGCCCTAGCCTTGGCATTTACCTTTGGCTTTTATGGCCTAATTCGCAAAACTGCGGCGTTGGATTCGCTGCAAGGGCTTGCGTTGGAGACCGTGGTCTTTTTTGGGCCAGCAGCGGGCTATTTGCTCTGGCTCGAAACCCAAGGCAAAGCCGCTTTTGCGCATCAATCGTGGACAGTCAGCTTAATCTTGGCAGGTGCAGGGATTGTAACGGCGATTCCATTGTTGATGTTTGCAGCCGGAGCACGCCAAATTCCCATGACCACCTTGGGCTTATTGCAATATATCAACCCAACCATGCAATTTAGCCTTGGTGTGTTGCTCTATCATGAGCCAATTTCAGGCACAAAATTGATTGGTTTTGCAATTATTTGGCTTGCCTTAGCATTGTACAGCTTCGAAAGCTATCTCAATCGTGGTCAAACGGCAAAAACGTAGGGTTAATCGGAAATCCCACACCCCAGCGCCCGCCGCTATAGCAGAGAATTCAGGGGTGTGGGAACATACAGTTTAGTTAGTTTGGGCGCGATATTGGTTGCTGCGCACATATTGATTAAAGGTCTCAAATTCGGCCAAATACATCTTGCGCAACAAGCCAGGTGATAAAAAGCGCTCGATCAAACCCATCAGGCCAGGTTTTGGCTCAGATCGAGTATGTAAGGTTAGCTTCGAGCGCTGTTCACCATCGGGCGTAACCGTAAACGTGGTGATAATCCCCAAATCATAATCAGTTTCGACCAACACGCTGCCGGGGCTTGGCTCAGTCACGTGCATGCGCATGGTTTGCTTACGGCCAAACGCTTCAGTTTCAGTAACAAAAATCGTGCCCTTGCCAATGCCACCTTGCTCGACCTTCAGGCTTTTGAAATATTGCTTAGGCACAATATGTGGATGCCCATCGCGATAATCGGCAATAATTTGATAAACCAGTTCGGCGGGGGCTTCGATCTCCCCGGTAATTTCAAAGATAATTGGTTTCATAGCGCTTAGCTCCTCACTAAAATACTTAACCATTAAAGGCTACTATCGATCAAAAATCAAACAGACCTAATCCCGACGAAGCAGGAGCTTGATCTGTGACATGTCAATTAATGCGTTATTCTAGGCCGAATTATGGTACGATACTAGCTACTATAGTCTAAAATTAACTTGTGTGCAGCCGCACAAAGGAGTTGCGATGCAAATTATCCAAGCGAGCTTGGATGAACTTGAGCGACTTGTGCCATTATTTGATGGCTACCGCCAATTTTATCGTCAAGCAAGCGATCTTGCTGCCGCCCGCACTTTTTTACACGATCGGCTGAGCAATAACGAATCGATCATCTTTTTGGCGCAAACTCCTAAGGCTGGTTTAGGCTTCTGCCAACTCTACCCTAGTTTTTCATCGGTTTCAATGCAACGTTTATGGATTTTAAACGATCTGTTTGTGGCAGAGCATGCCCGTGGTCAAGGTGTGGCTTCAGGCTTGCTCAATGTTGCCCGCGATTGGGCTGTTAGCACCAAGAGCAAAGGCCTCGTATTAGAAACTGAAGCGAGCAACATAACCGCCCAACGGCTCTACGAGCAGCATGGCTGGCAACGTGATCTGGCCGAGTACTATTACTTTCTCAACGTTTAAATGTTATTCAATCGTTTACTGACTAGCCAAAAACTCAAAGTGGCTATGGTACAATAGCCCCATTGACTCGCAACGATGCGGGTCAATCCTCATTGCGGAGGATTTGAACTCACCATGGTAGAAAAGTCTATGCCAACGATTGATGACATTTATGCCGCAGCCCATGTTTTAGGCTCGATTATCACCCAAACGCCGCTCTTGCCAGCCGAACAACTGAGCCAAGAGCTTGGTGGCCAAATTATTTACAAAGCCGAAAATACCCAACGTGCTGGCTCGTTCAAAGTTCGTGGAGCATATACCAAAATCAACTCGCTCTCCGATGAAGAAAAAGCTCGTGGCGTAATTACCCATTCGGCAGGCAACCATGCCCAAGGCGTGGCCTTAGCCGCTCAATTGAATGGCATTAAAGCTACCGTCGTGATGCCTGAGTTTGCTCCCTTGGCCAAAATTACGTCGGCCCAACGCATGGGTGCAGAGGTGATTTTGCATGGGGCTTCGTTTGATGATGCTGGGTCGTATGCCCGCGAACTCCAAGCTCAAACTGGCGCAACCTATGTTCATGCCTTCGATGATCCCTTTACAATTGCTGGACAAGGCACGCTCGGCTTAGAAATTGCCGATCAATTGCCCGACCAAGGCGGCACGGTGGTTGTGCCAATCGGTGGTGGCGGAATGATGGCAGGGATTGCCCTGGCCTTGCGTTCGCTCCGCCCCAATGTGCGCTTGATCGGAGTGCAGGCGGCAGGCTGCCCTTCGATGATCGCCTCGCAACAAGCAGGCAAGCCGATTGCCGTGCCGCATGCCGCCACCATCTGTGATGGGATTGCAGTCAAACGACCAGGCGAATTGACCTTGCCGATTATCAATCAGTTGGTTGATGATATTGTCACGGTTGACGATGATGCGGCGGCACGGGCGCTCGTGCATATCTTGCAATATAGCCGCATGGTGGTTGAGGGAGCAGGAGCAGTTGGCGTGGCCGCCTTGCTTGAAGGGGCAATTCGTTTGCGTCCCAATGAGCCAACCTTGGTGGTGCTCAGCGGTGGCAATATCGATGGCAACTTCCTTGCGCGGATTATTGAACAAGTTTTGGTCAAACAAGGTCGCTATTTACGCGTTCGGACCAGTGTCCCTGATCGTCCGGGAAATCTCGCTCCCTTAGTTAATGCCATTGCCCAAGCTGGCGCGAATGTCATCGATATTAGCCATCGGCGGGCAGTTTGGCAACTCCCCCTCGATCGGGTGGGAATTGAGATGATTCTCGAAGTGCGCGATGAAGCGCATGGCCAATCTATCATTGACATGTTGGAAACACACGGCTATCACATCGAGCGTTTTGGCCAGCGTGTGTGGCCTGTGTAATCGATGGTTCATGCGACTGCTCGCATGAACTATCTACGGTAGGGCTTATGCCAATTCGAATGATTGCAACCGATATTGACCTTACCCTGCTTGATGATCGCGGCCAATTGCCCCCGACCAATATCGAGGCGTTGGCCTTAGCTGCTCGTCAAGGGATTCGCGTGGTTTTAGCCACTGCCCGCCGTCGTGAAGCTGCTCAAGAAGTTGCTCAGCGTTTACATATTCCAACTGCGCTGGTTTGCCATAATGGTGCCCGCGTTTGGGATGAACGTGGGCGCGAAATTGCCCATCACACCATCGATTTGGAGTTGGCGCAACGTATCGCAGCTATGGCCGATAAGCGTAGCTTGCCAATTGTTTTTACGATTGATGAAACCAATTTTGTCACGGCCCAAGCCAGCAATTTGGTTGGCTCACGCACAGTCTGCACACCTGTGTCATCATTAGAATTGATTGTGCGGCTTGCTCCCACCCGCATTCTGTGCCATGGCGAGTTGGCAACCCGTGCAGTTGAAGAGATTTTGGGGCGTAATTCGCAATTAAAGCAATTTCGCTATTTGCGCAGCACTGGCGAAGTGTACTCAGCAGTTATTTCCCATGCCGAGGCCACCAAAGAACGCGCCTTGGAACATCTCTGTCAGGCGTGGAACATTCAGCAAAGTGAGGTGCTAGCAATTGGCGATGCTGATGCTGATGTGGGAATGTTGCGCTGGGCCGGAGTTGGGGTTTCATTAACTGGCAGTATGCAACAAGCGATCGAAGCTGCCGATTGGGTTGCACCTTCGGCGCGTTTCGGCGGAGTCGCCGTCGCAGTGCATCGCTATGTCTTACAACATCAAAATGTCCGTTCCTAGGGTAAGGATGTATGCAAAAGCTATTAATTGGTTCAAATAATGCCCATAAAGTCGGTGAACTACGGGCAATTTTCAGTGGCTTGCCATTTGAGTTGCTAACGTTGGCCGATGCAGGCATTGATTACGAAGTTGAGGAAACTGGCACAACCTTTGTTGAAAATGCCCGTTTGAAGGCCGAAACCTATGCCCAAATCAGTGGTTTGCCAACCTTAGCCGACGATTCAGGGCTGGAAGTAGCAGCACTCGATGGCAAACCTGGCATCTACACTGCCCGCTGGGCTTTGCCCGACCCAACTAATCCGCATCGGGCTTATGCTCGGGTGCTGGAAGAACTCAAAGGTAAACCATTTCATGATCGGATTGCCCGCTTCGTCTGTGTAATTGCGATTGCATGGCCCGGCCAGCCAGCTGAGGTAGTTGAGGGAATTTTACCTGGGGTAATTGCCGAGCAACCGCGTGGAGTCGGCGGCTTTGGCTATGACCCGGTATTTTACCTTTTGGATTATGACAAGCATCTGGCTGAACTTGATCCTGAGGAAAAAAACCGCATCAGCCATCGTGGACAAGCTTGCGCTCTTGCACGTGAAGTCTTGGATCGCTTGGCAAAGTAGGAATCATAAGAGGTCAAGGATCAGTTGTCAGGGGTCAGGATTTAGTCCATCTATTGGCTCCTGACCCTCGTCCCTGAATCCTTGACCGCTAATTTTCAAATTGGCTATTGGCTTGGGGCTATCGCAACTTTTTCTGCTATGCCCAATAACACCCCTAACCCGAATCTCTAACCTGAGCCCTGACCTCTGACCCCTAAAAACAACTACTGCGATTTAACTGCCGACCAAACATCAGAAAATGCCGTGGCATTTTGGCCTTTGCGCAGCCAGTCAAGGCGTTTGCGATCTTCAGCGCTGGGCTTGATCTTGGGATACACAGCCTTGAGATCATCGCCGATCAATGGTTCGCCCTTGACATTGGGAGTTAAAGCACCAGTAAAATCAGCTACTTTGGCGGCAATTTCTGGCCGATTCATAAAATCAATGAACACTTCGGCAGTATATTGATTGGGCGTGCCAGCCACAATCGCCATAGTATCTTGCCAAATCACGCCGCCCTCTTGCGGAATCACCCACTCGATGTTTTCATTATCGATCATGGCCAAACCAGTGTAATTATTCCACGATTGGGCCAAAACCACTTCGCCCGAAGCCAAATCTTGATAGACATTATCGCTGTTATATTTGGCTAATAACGGTTTTTGTTCAATCAACACCTTTTTGGCAGCTTCGAGATCTGCCGCATCGCTGGAGTTGCGATCTTTGCCCAAGAACAGCATGGCTGCGCCAATCACTTCGCGCTCGTCGTTGAGCATGCTCACGCGACCTTTGTAGGCGCTCAATTGGGCTGGGTCAAACAAAATCGACCAGCTAGTTGGGGCAGGCGAAACTGCGGTTTTATCGTAGGCAATCCCCGTGGTTCCCCACAAGTATGGCACTGAAAATTCATTGTTTGGGTCGTAATACAAACCCATATTGGCTGGGTCGATATTGGCAATGTTGGGAATATTCGCCAAATCAATTTTGGCCAAATAATTGCCCTCGGCCAATAATGCCACCATATAATCTGAAGGTTGAATCAAATCGTAGCCCGAATTGCCAGCCCGAATTTTGGCAGCCATTTCTTCGTTCGATGAATAGGTATCAACCGTAACTTTGACCCCAAATTCGCTCTCAAATAGTTGTGGCACATCTTCGGGAACATACTCGCCCCAAGCATAGATCCGCAGCGTTTCGCTTAACTTACTGCGATCAACCGAGCCAATATTCGAGCCAGTGGCCGTACCAGCAGGCGCAGTTGTCGGAACAGCAGTTGAGCTAGCTTCGCCACAGGCTACCAACAAACTCAATACCATGAGCACCAGCCCAAAGCGACGTAGTTTCATCAATCAAACTCCTTAAACACACAAATATCAATAATTAGGCTTGGCGACGGCGTTGCATCCACAACGAAGCCACAACCAAGGTTGTCGAGGCCAGTAACATCAAGCTTGAGATTGCATTAATCTCAGGCGAAATTGATTTTTTGATCCGCCCATAGACTTCAGTCGTCAAGGTGTTAACTCCTGGGCCACGGGTAAAAAAGGTTACCACAAAATCATCAAGCGAGAGCGTAAACGAAAGCAACGCCCCGCCCAAAACCCCAGGCCCAATCAAAGGAAACTTGATGCGCCAAAAGGTTTGCCATGGCGTTGCGCCCAAATCGGCGGCAGCTTCTTCCAAGCGCCGATCAAAATTGGCCAAACTTGTGCCAACCACCACCGTCACAAACGAAATATTGAAGGCCACATGCGAGATAATTACTGTCCACAAACCCATGGCTAAGTTCAAGCCGATCAAGGCTTGAAATTGACGGAAGGCCAAGGTAAAGAACCCTAAAAGCGAGACAGCCATCACCACATCGGGAATAATCACTGGCAGATAGAGCGCTGTATCAAAGGTTTTGCGGCCCCACCAACCACGTTTTTCCAGCGCTAAGGCGGCCAAGGTGCCAATGGTGGTCGCAATCAAGGTCGATGAGCCAGCAATCTTAAGGCTTGTCCAGAGTGCATCACCCAACCGAGCATCAGCAAACAATTCGTTATACCATTGCAGCGTAAAGCCTTGCCATTGTGCTCCAACTTTGGCCGCATTGAACGAAAACAACACCAGCACAATAATCGGCACATACAAGAAGGTGTAGACGAAAATCGCATTCAGCGTTAGCGCCCATGTACCCCAAGGCATGTGCCGTTTGGCCACTGGGCGCGAACGCCCGTGCTGGGTTTCGATGCGCTTATCAGCCAGGATTTTCGCCATCATCTACCTCCCGTGTAGCTTTGAAATAGAGCAAGATTGCGCCCAAGAGTAACAGCATAAAAATCATCGAAATTGCTGAGCCATAAGCCCAATTCGAGGCTGAACCAAATTGTAAACTCAGGGTATTGCCAACCATATTCACACTTGTACCGCCCAAAATATCTGAGACGGCGAACGTACCAACGGTCGGCACAAACACCAAAATTGAGCCAGCCGTAATGCCTGGCAAGGTTTGGGGCAAGAGCACACGCCAAAATGTTTGAAATCGCCCAGCGCCTAAATCACGGGCTGCCTCAAGTTGCACCCAATCGAAGCGTTCAAGCGCTGCATATAAGGGCAAAATCATATACGGCAATTCGCCATAGATTAGCGCCATAATCACCGCACTTGGGCTATTGATAATTTGCAACGGACCTAGATCAAATTGACCTAAAAAGCGATTGAGCACGCCATTATTGCCAAGCAACACTTTCCAGGCGTAAATCCGCACCAGAAAGTTAGTCCAAAAGGGAATCATGACTGCAAGCACCAACACACCGCGAATTTTGGGGCTGCGGGTTGCCATAAAAAAGGCCAAGGGATAACTGACCACCAAGGTGATCGCGGTTACTACCAGCGCAATCCAGGTCGAAAGCCAGAGCGTGCGCCAAAACGCGCCATCAGCGAACAGCTTTTGATAATTCGCCAGCGACCAATTCCAGAGCACTGTGCCATCGTCGGCACGGCCTTGAAATGAATAAATTAAAATGAGCACCAAGGGAGCCAAAAAGAAGAAGCCCAGCCAAATCAGGGCAGGCGAGGCTTGCAACCAGGCACGACGTTGCTCAGTTCGCGCATTATACATAGTTCCCCCATGGATGTTGTTTGGCTTGCCCAAACCAACAAACCTGAGCAGAGTGCGATTAATTAACGTTCGAGAATGAGGCTATTTTGAGTGGCCCATGTCACATACACAGGGTCGCCAGCGGTATAATATTGATTTGGATCAAGCGTCGAAACCGTGTTGGCTTCCCAGACATCAAACGGCGAACCATCAGGCAAACGCACAATAATCCGCGTATCAGAACCAATATAGGCGACGCGCTCAACAATTGCAGCAAATACATTTGTACCTTGGGGCTGTTGACCTTCCACCAATCGGACTTTCTCAGGCCGGACGGCTAGCACTGCATGATCACCAGCGGCAACCGGAAACATGCCAGTACCCACAACCCGCACACCACCATCAGTCTCCAAGGTTACCGCACCGTTTTCAACCGCCAGCACCGTACCATCAATAAAATTGCATTCACCAATAAAATCGGCGACAAAGCGTGTTTTGGGGCGTTCATAAATTTCGGTGGGCTGACCAACTTGCAGCACCTTGCCCAATTCCATCACCGCAATTCGGTCACTCATGGTCAGAGCTTCTTCTTGATCGTGGGTGACAAAGATAAAGGTAATGCCTAAGCGCTGCTGAATGCTTTTGAGTTCCAATTGCATTTCTTTGCGCAGCTTCAGATCAAGCGCAGCCAGTGGTTCATCGAGCAACAAAACTTCTGGTTCGTTAATCAAGGCCCGGGCTAAAGCTACCCGTTGCTGCTGGCCACCAGAAAGTTGTTTGGGGCGACGATCACCAAATGTGCCAAGTTGCACCATATCCAAGGCTTGCTTCACCCGCGTGGCAATATCGGCCTTGTTGATGTTTTTCATGTGCAAGCCAAAGGCTACATTTTCTGCCACCGACATATGGGGAAATAGCGCATAACTCTGAAAAACAGTATTGACATCACGGCGATTGGCGGGGGTTTCACCCATCAACACGCCTTCAATATAAATGTCGCCACTGCTGGGGTTTTCAAAGCCAGCGATCATGCGAAGTAGTGTGGTTTTACCACAGCCAGAGGGGCCAAGCAGCGAAAAAAATTCACCGTCCGCGATCTTTAACGAAATATCACGAACGGCTACGCTGCCGCGAAATTCTTTGGTTACGTGGTCGAGTTCCACCGCCCAAGTGGGTGTGTTCATTGCAGTGCCTGCCTCCTTAGTGCGCGAACCAACCCGCCTGAATCATGCATAATGCATACCATTTGGATGCTGAATTATACACTGTTTTTATACTATTCTAGATGTAGGGTAGCTTGACCCAAATCGACGGTTTACTCGGCAACACGATTAACAATCTGCCAAAAATGTTGCTCAAAATAGGCACGATCAACGCCAATACACACATCAACCAAGGCTCCATCAGCAGCTTCGACCAAACGTCCTTGTTCAGCACCCGCCGTTTCGACCACCTTCAAGCGCATTGGTTGATATTGGACTAACTCAGGATGGACTGCCACAAACGCCGCTAGTGGGTCCCAAAAATAGAGACCACGATTGATCTTCTGAATCCGTTGAAGCACTCGTTTAATATGCGCAGCAATCGCAGTCTTGGGAGTTGGTTCGAGCAATTCAAAAAAGCTGCTTCCAACGGGCACGCTATTGGTCACATCCAACGGAACCAAGGTGATTGGCAGGCCCGATTCCAATACAAGCTGTGTGGCATAAGGGTCGATGTAGATATTCCATTCAGCTGTCAAATTATTTGTGCGAATAATGCTATTGATATTGCCAGCCACATGCACCGCTCCACCCATAATCACCAAACGCTTGATCCGCGCGGCAATTGTGGGGTGGAGTTGCAACAACTCACCAATATTGGTCAAAGGGCCGATGCAAAGCAAGGTAATTGGCTGCTCGCTACCTAATAATTGTTGTAGCAGCAGATCAAGTGCGGATAGCGTTTGGGATTGTTGCACTTTAGGCACGGGCAGCAATAAGCCCACATCCATGGCCCAACGCAAATACCAAGGAAAGCGGTTATTGCCACGTAGTGGCCGCTTGCGACCTGCCCCAATCGGCACAGCCGCATGCTCAGCCAAGCATAACAAGCCATGAGCACGCTTGATGGCAGGATTAGCATGAGCCTCGCCTGTCGCCGCAACCGTGATCGCCAATAAATCAATCGCTGGATGACGTGCCACATAGCCTAAGGCCAACCAATCATCAATTGCTAAATCGCTATCAACAATTAATCGTAATCCCACAGCTATGCCTCCTAATTAGGCCAATAATTATCGTAGCGATTATTTTTTACCAATTAACTGTAATAGTCTATGATATTAATAAACTCGCAGCGACCTTACCCTCAACCCTTCTCCCACAGAGCGGGTAAATTGGCTAAGGGTAAGGAAGCACAGGATCAACTAATCGCTCGATGATCGATGTGCTTTAGTTTTATGCCTTACAATTGCACCTCAAGCGTGTGCGCCAAGCCATCGTCAGCAAAACTCACGGTCGTCGCGCCGTCGGCGTAGACCCATTCGATTGCATTCGTATCAAACAAGACTGCTTTGGGCGGCAACGAATGCAGATTGACCACGATTGTGCGCGGGGCAGGTTGCCAAGCACCTTGGCGGGCGGCAATCGTCAACCTAATTGCTTGCTCAGTTTCAACACAGCCAAACGTTGTGGTCGCTGCTTGGCCTTTTTCATAATCAAATGAAATGCCATCGTCCTCGTAGAGCGTCCATTCGCTTGTGCCGCTGGGATAGACATCGAGCGTCAGAGGATCAAGCGAAGCTTCGCTGGTATAGTTGAGGACTGGGCCGAGGGTCAAAATCGCCCCGCCCCGTACATAGAGCGGCAAACGTTCAAGCGGCGCATGCACCAAAATATGCTGCGAACCCTTGATCCGCTCGCCAGTCCACCAATCGTACCACTCGCCAGCTGGCAAATAAACCGAGCGATATTCAGCCCCAGGCCGGACAATCGGCGCAAGCATTAATTGCGAGCCACACAACACCTGATCATGTAAGCTGTGAGTGGTCGGATCAGTCGCAAATTCATACACCAATGGCCGAATAATTGGCGCACCTGTGGTTGAAGCCTGATAAAACAAGGTATACAAATAGGGCAATAAACGATAGCGCAAACTGAGGTAGGCCCGCGCGATTGCTTCAGTACGTTCGCCAAAGGCCCACGGCTCAGCCGGACGAGTACCCGAACAAGAGTGGCCACGACAGAACGGCAAAAATGCCCCAACTTGAACCCAACGCGCCCATAATTCTGGCGAAGCATTGCCAAAAAATCCACCAATATCCACGCCAACAAACGGTATTCCCGAAAGCCCCAAGTTAGCAATTTGCGGCAACATCATTTCTAAATGTTCCCACAACGCCGAATTATCGCCAGTCCACAAGGTTGCCCAACGCGACAGGCCAGCAAAGCCTGAGCGAGTTAATACAAATGGCCGCTCATTGGGGCGCAATTGCCGTAAGCCTTCATAGGTGGCACGCGCCATCAACAAACCATACAAATTATGCACTTCGGCGTGAGTTGTAGGCTCATCGGCAGATCCTTGCGGTGCATTCAGGTCGATCGTGCCACCATTGCCACCACCTTCGCTAAAAGGTCGATCAAACACGGTTGGTTCGTTCATATCATCCCAAATGCCGCGTACTCCAGCATCGATCAAGATCTTATGTAAATTTCCCCACCATTCGCGCACATCAGCACGGGTAAAATCGGCAAATGCGCTATCATCAGGCCAAACATAGCCACTGAATAACGTCCCATCGGCTCGTTTGATAAAATAATCGTTGGCAATTCCTTCGGCAAATACTGCATAATTTGGGTCAGTTTTGACCCCAGGATCGATAATTGTTACGATATTGAAGCCATCGCGAGCCAAATTTTGCAACAATTGAACTGGCTGTGCAAAATGTTCAGGATGCCAGGTAAAAACCCGATAGCCATCCATATAATCAATATCAAAATGAATTGCATCGCACGGGATATTGCGGGCGCGTAATTCATCAGCAATTGCCTGCATTGTAATGCTTGAATCGTAACCCCAGCGACTTTGATGATAACCAAGCGCCCAATAGGCAGGTAAGGGCATTGCCCCTAATAATTCGCGCCAAGTAGCCGTAATTTCGGCGGGTGTTGTGCCTAAAACCACATAATAATCGAGATCTGGGCCTTGCGTTTTTAAGCTCAACAAAGCAGCATCAGTCGCCCCAACATCAATACTTGAGCGAAATGATGTATTGAAAAACACGCCATAACATAGATTAGGCTGCAAGCCCATAAAAACTGGCATTGTCGCATACATATTATCAACGCGTGGGCTATGGTGCGGTTCAGGATCAAGTGTCCAATTTAAAAAATGCTGACCTGTTTTTTCAAGCCAGCCAGTGCGTTCACCAAAACCATAAAAATGCTCAGAATTATAAATTTGCTTACTAACAACCCATCCATCGGCATTGTAGTTTGCCGCTGTAACATCACTAAAAAATGGCTGCTGATCTAGATTGGTAAATGTAATTCGACCATCAGCATGTGCAACATTTACCTTGAGCTTTGTCGTCTCAATGCTGGTTGAATCTGAATTTCCGGAAACCGACCATGCAAATGCTTCCCACGCATCATCAGCGCGATTAACCGCCCATGAACGCCGTGCTAATGGCGCATCATTGCTAATACAAACCCGAATTAGCTGTTCGCTACAGATGCTGATGCGAATTTGCTGATTTGCCCGTTTAAACAGACAACTACGTGCATCACGTTGATCAAGTGTAAACATTGATGAATGTTCCATCACAATTCCTCCAAAATTGGCCAAATTGAAACAAAAAAACTTGACACAAAGCAGAAATCTATATACGATAAGGCTATACAGAGCAAGAATATTGAGAATGGCGTGTCGTCACAAGCATAGTATCATTTTCGGAGGCTAAAACCATGGCAGAATTTACACTCTGGTCACCAGAAGAAATGCAAGAACGGGCAAAACCAAAGCGTGCCGTTCAGCGCGAAACCCGCGAACGCATTATTGCCGAGTATACCAATTATTTCCAAAACGCTAAAGCTGGTTTTGGTGGTCAAGTGGTATTAGGCGATGAAGAAGACAAACGCAAATTGCGGGCACTTGTGCGCGAAGCCGCTAGTCGTAGCAACCTTGTATTACGCTTCCGCCCAATCAAAGATAAAAACCGGATTGAATTTTTGGTGATCGACCCACAAAGCCAACCAGCCCGTAAAACTGGTGCTCGCCGTGGTCGCCCCAAAAAGAAAAGCTAAATAGATTAAAAAAGGATGTGGCATACACCACATCCTTTTTTTGGATTTAAAAAACCCCTATGGATTAATCCACAGGGGCATTTAATTATTCAGCAGCAGTTTCAGCAGCTGGAGCTTCTTCAGCTTGTGGGTAACCCAAGGTCAAAATCAAGGTTTCAACATCATCGAGAATTTCCACGGTAGCTGGCAAGCTCAAATCTTTAACCAAGATTTGTTGGCCAATTTCGGTCAAGCTGCTTGCATCAATATCAATTTGATGTGGCACATCGCCTGGCAAAGCCCGCACCCGAATCACTGATTGAACCAAATTCAACACAGCATTGCCACGGCTCACCATATCGTTTTCACCTTGCAAAGCAACATGAATATCCAATTCGACTGGTGCATTAGCATCAACAACCCGCAAATCGGCATGGATAATCCGATTGCTGACTGAGTTACGTTGGACTTCCAACAAGAAGGCAACTTGGCGTTTTTGGCCAGGGATGCTCAACTCGATCAAGCCGCTATAACCAGCTTGGTTGATCACTTTGTTAAATTCACGTTCGTCAACTTGGGCTGAGTAGGGTTCGATCCCACGGCCACAAATACCGATTGGCAAAATACCTTGGTCGCGCAAGCTTTGAACCTTTTTGCCGGTAATTTCACGCGGCTGGAGTGCCAACCGTAGAGTTTCGTTCGCCATTGCTATGCTACTCCATGTAGAGTTAAAATAATCTTAGATCGCTGCAAAACTGCGATAGTGTACCATAAAACAGGTTGTTACGCAAAAAATCAACCCAACGCCACGTTAAATGGGCGCTGGGTCGGTCGTTTTAGCGCCATTCGTTAATCAAGATAGCCACGTAATTTCTTGCCAAGGTGAGGGTGACGTAGTTTACGCAAGGCCACCGCTTCGATTTGGCGAATCCGTTCGCGGGTAATGCCAAATTCGAGTCCAACTTCTTCGAGGGTGCGGTAGCGGCCATCTTTGAGGCCATAGCGCAATTGAATTATTTTGCGTTCGCGCTCAGGCAATTTTTGCAAAACTTCTTCAATTTGTTCGCGCAACATGGTCATGGCGGCAGCATCAACTGGGGTTGAAACCCGATCATCCTCGATGAAATCGCCCATGCGACCTTCGCCTTCTTGGCCAACTGGCATTTCTAGCGAAAGTGGGTGCATCGAGGCTTCCAAGGTGCGGCGCACTTTCGAGGCGGTAATGCCCATGGCTTCGGCAATTTCTTCGGGCGTTGGTTCGCGCTGCATGGTTTGTTGCAACTTATGCGATGTTCGCTTGACTTGGCTAATCGCCTCGCCCATATGCACAGGCAAGCGGATGGTGCGGCTTTGATCGGCGATTGCCCGCGTAATTGCTTGGCGAATCCACCAAGTCGCGTAGGTTGAGAACTTATGGCCTTTGGTGTAATCGAATTTCTCAACGGCCCGCATCAAGCCAATATTGCCCTCTTGTACCAAATCCATCATGGTCAAGCCATACG
Organism: Herpetosiphon gulosus; assembly: GCF_039545135.1. Taxonomy (NCBI): domain Bacteria; kingdom Bacillati; phylum Chloroflexota; class Chloroflexia; order Herpetosiphonales; family Herpetosiphonaceae; genus Herpetosiphon; species Herpetosiphon gulosus. The sequence continues at coordinate 287,580 of NZ_BAABRU010000003.1, forward strand.
AGGTATATTTTTTGGCAATCGAAACCACCAAACGCAAGTTGGCCTGAATTAAATGTTGGCGGGCTGCTCGACCAGTATCAATATGGCGTTTTAACGAAATTCGATCGCCATGTTCCAGCATGCCGTCATCTTGCAGCAAAGTATCGTTGGCGGCGTGAGCCACTTCCATCTTCTTGGCGAGATCGACTTCTTCCGCCGCAGTCAGCAAGGGTACTTGACCAATTTCTTGCAAGTACATGCGCACTGGGTCATCAAGCGCAATATCCGAAAGATCAGGCAAGGCTCCGTCAAGGTCGTGATCGCTATCAAGATCTAAATCGAGATCAAGGTCGGCAACGTTGGGCGCTTCATCTGCATCAACAACCTCGATCCCCGCTTCTTCGATTTGTTCGTAGAGGCTTTCGAGGGCTTCGATATTCGTTTCTGGCTCTGGCAACACGCTGAGAATGTCTTCGCGTTTGATGCGGTTTTGATTTTTTGCCGCAAGCTCCAGTAGCTTGTCAATCATTGAAATGGCTCCTCCGAGGTTGAGTCGCAGGCAAGATGTTTTTATCTAAACTAATGATCGAACGCCGCCCCCCAAGCATCGGCACGAGGCGCGGCGACAGTTTATCTATACATGCCTGAATGCTAAGGCAAATTGTGGCAATCTCATCGCGGTACTGTGCGTGCTGTGATGCCGTCGCTCCTAGGGAACAACAGCATTTAGCCACTCGTTTCACTATAGCATTGTTCCTAGTTGATCGTCAACCCTCTCGAAGTACTTTTTAACTAGCAATCTCCATCTTTTGACTGATTAGGTTTAGGAAAAATGGATTATTGCATGCTTAAAATAATTCGTCAGCTTCTTGATCGATCAGTTCGGGGGTGCGCGGTCGTGAGCTTGGCCCACGTCGATTCCCCTGCATCATCGCTTCATAAAAAGCTTTATCATAGGCGCGGGTGCGCATCACCACTGGCATCGGCACAGCATGACCCAACATCATGGCTTGCTGGCGCGAATCAAGCGAGGCCAACACGGTTTTCAAGCCTTTCGAGCCACCAACGCCCATAAATACCGCATCAATATCACGATCATCGTTGAGCAAGGCGGTAATCCGCGAGCCAAGCTGGCTCATTACTTCGTTATCAATCGATGATGGCCGTTGATCAACTACCAGCAACGTCACCGAATATTTGCGCAATTCACGGGCAATTTTGCCGAAAATCGTCTGCTTAGCAAGGCTGGGCGTAAGAAAATTATGCGCTTCTTCGATTGTAATCATCAGTTGTGGTGGTTTATCGCTGGATTTTTTTGTGGCAAGGAAGGTTTCGGTACGCCGCACCCACTCATCATAAATCAGGCGCGTCAGAATATTTGAAACCAGCATATAGGCCAATTCACTACGGTATTGACCAAACTCCACCACCACATTTTTGCCCGCTAACAAGGCATCAATAATTTGGCGAATTGATGATTGGCTAGATTTGCGGGTGACAAATTTGAGCTGCTCAAGCTGGGCTAATTTGCGCGAAAGTGCCGACATCGACGACATATTCGCGCCAGTTGATTCAACAAATTCTTTCAATTGTTCGGTATCTAATTCACGCAGCTTTTGAATCCAATCATCGCCAAAACGTTGGGCACAAATAAAGGCCGATTCTGCCGCAGTGGGATTAAGATTAAGTGCGTCTTGCAATAACAAAATATCATCAACTCGAATTTCATTCAGGCCGATCGTAATCTCACCATCGTATTTTACCCCGCGCCGCCGCGACGATTCAGGATCGAGGCTGTAAATATAAACTTGACCAGGAAAAAGCTGCGATAAGCCTTTAACTTCTTGAATCTTATCCTCGGTTGTGCCGCTCCAGCCATATTCGGAGTGCATATCAAAAATCAAATTGCTAGCAGCATTATGTTTAATCACGCCACATAATAATAAACGCGTTAAGAATGATTTACCTGTACCTGACTTGCCAAACACGCCATTCGAGCGCTCAACAAAACGCGCCAAATCAATACAAACAGGCACATCCATATCAAGCGGCGTGCCCATTTGAAACTTACCATCGCCCTCAGCCCCAAAAACCAAGCCAAAATCATCTTCGCTGGCCTCATAAATTGGCGCAAAATGGGCCGGAATAGTCTTGACTGGACGGGGCGTTTCGAGTGAATCTTCGGGCAACATCAATTGGGGAGTTAATTTAAATGTGCCATAGGTATTACGTCCAGCCAAAATCTCACGCAACAACGGGTGCTCATCATCCGGCGGATCAGCCAAAATCGAAAGGCTAGTTGCAGCCAATTGCACATCAGTCAACATTGAAAAAAAGCGATTATGGCGGCCTTGTACCACCATAAATTGACCAACGCGCAAACGCTCAATCTCGTAGCGTTCATCTAAACGGGCAGTTAAGCCTTCCAATAACGAGCCACTGGTTACTAGCCCAATCCGTGTTGCATGTGCCATACTCAAAAACTCCGTACAAACTCGGTAACTCATTTTAGCACATCTGCGCGACTGCAACAACGCAGGTTTGCTGGTCAGGTTTTGATCCACGAAGGACACGAACAGCACGAAGGGTTAGGGGTCAGGAGTCAGGGACTAGGGATCAGAGGGGTCAGGAGTCAGGGGCTAGGGATCAGAAGGGAGCAGATTTGAATTAGCTAGCCCAATCAGCAATCCTGATCCCTAATTACTAGACCCTGATCCCTCACTCAACATGGTTCACATCTTGCTAGAAGCGTGGAGCCTTTTTCAAAATACAGTTGATCGCTAGGATACAATAGAGCCAAAGCCGATCAACAAGTTAAGAGCAGTATCGCCGCTTGGTGCAAGGAGCAATCAGCTTATGCAAGCACATGCCGGTCAATCGTTGATTCAACTTCAACAGGTGACAAAGCGTTTTGGCGATCGCGACGTGGTGCGCGATGTTTCATGGAATATTCAGCCTGGCGAGATTTTTGGGATCGTCGGGCCGTCAGGTTGTGGCAAAACCACCACAGTCCGCTTGATGACGGGCGTGTATATCCCAACATCTGGCTCGGTCAGCGTATTGGGCAAAAATCCAGCCACCTTCAAGGCCCGCGATCGTGAGCAATTGGGCTATATGCCGCAACTCTTCGTGCTGTACCCCAATCTGAATGTGGTTGAAAATATGCGCTTTGCCGCCTCGATGTATGGCGTTTCGCTGACTAAACGCCGCAAACGAATTGATGAATTATTGAACTTTGTTGAGCTTGATCAGGCTCGCCGCACCTTGGCTGGCAATATTTCTGGTGGCATGCAACGGCGTTTACAATTAGCCGCCGCCTTGGTGCACGAGCCAGAATTATTATTTGTTGATGAGCCAACCGCTGGCATTGACCCAGTGCTGCGTGGCCGCTTCTGGGATCAATTTCAAGAACTCAAGGCCATGGGCAAATCACTGGTCGTCACCACTCAATATGTCAACGAAGTTGCCTATTGTGATCGGGTGGCAGTGATGCGCGATGGTCAATTATTGCTGGTCGATACGCCCGATGGCTTGCGCCGCCGCGCCTTAGGTAGCGATGTGCTAACAATTCGGGTTGATGCTGACGATCTGCGCAGTGCTGTGCGAATTTTGAGCCGCCATCAGTTGGTTTTGGGGATTGAACGCCCACACAATGCACCGCTGGGCAGCATGATGGTCTATGTTGATGATGCCAGCACGGCATTGCCTGAATTACTCGCCGCTCTCGCCACCGATCCAACCATCGACACCCGCCAAGTTGGCGAATATAACCCACCATTCGACGATATTTTCATCACGTTGATGGAGCGGCTTGAGCAACCAGAACCCAAGGAGCAGAGCAATGGTTAAAGATTTAGTGCGCATCTTTGCGTTCTGTGCCAAAGAATTAAATGCAGTACGACGACAACCCTTGCTTTTGGTTGGCTTGATCATCGGGCCATTTCTGATTCTCTCCTTGTTTGGGGTCGGTTATCAAGGCGAACAACCTAAATTACGTACAGGCATCGTCGTGCCACCAGGCCATCGCGACGATCCGCAAGTAACTGAATTGCTCAAGCGCATCAGCAATACCTTTGTAATTGATGCGGAGCGGCATATTTATGAAAGTGAGGAGCCAGCGGTCGCCGCGCTCAACAACGACGAGCTAGATTTGGTCGAAATTTTCCCGTTGGAGATGACCACGGTCTACTCCACGGGCAAGGCGGTTGATATTCGTTTTATCTATAGCGAAGTTGACCCATTGCTACGCTCGTGGATCGAATATCTCTCGTACACCCAAATTAACGAATTGAACAAAGGCATGTTGTTTAGCGTGGTAGGTCAGAGCCAGCAGCAAATTGGCACATTGCGCGATTATGTTAGCGACGCTCGCCAGCAAATTAGCCAATTGCGCGAACAACTCAATAGCAACAAACGCGACGAAGCTCGCCAAACTATCAAAACATTACGCGAATCGGGAGCCTTGCAATTAATTGCCTTATCAATGACCCAAAATGGAGCCAGCGAAACCAGCAGCTCAACCCAAAGCCTTAGCTCATTCCAAGCCTCGCTTGATAGTCTTGATCGCGATTTGGCCGCAGGCGGAACCTTGGAGCAACAAGATCAAAAATTAGCTGAACTTGATACGCGGCTCGGCGAGCTTGATCAACAGGCTGATCGAGTACAGGCGATCGATCCAGCGGTGGTAGTTTCGCCGTTGCGCTCGGTTGCCAACAATCTTGCGCCAATCGAAAGCCTTGGCGATATTACCAAAGATCCAGCGACGGCCTATGTGCGTTTTTATACCCCAGCAGTTTTGGCACTCTTGCTGCAACATATGATGGTGACCTTAGCAGGCTTGTCGCTGGTACGTGAGTTGCAACAAGGCTCGCTTGAGATGTTTCGGGTTTCGCCGCTCTCAGCCTTCCAAACCTTGATTGGCAAATATGCCAGCTACACGATTTTGGCGGCAGTGATTGTCAGTGTGTTGGTCTCGTTAATGGTGTTTGGGTTAGGCGTGCCCTTCTACACTGGCCAATTGCTCAATTTTGCCTTATTGACATTTATGCTGACGATCGCCTCGCTGGGGATTGGCTTTTTGATCTCGTCGGTAGTTAGCACTGATAGCCAAGCAGTCCAATTCTCGATGTTGGTATTGCTCATGTCGGTGTTCTTCAGCGGCTTCTTCATCTCGTTAAAATCGTTTTTGCCGTTTGTGCAGAATATTGCCCGAGGATTGCCCGTAACCCATGGCATCGCCAATTATCAACAAATTATGTTGCTCAACCGTGCGCCAGCAGCTAGCACCTATATCTGGCTTGGTGGAATAGCCTTGGTATCCTTTTTGCTTAGTTGGTTGATATTCGGTCGTCAATTTCAACGCAAATAGCGACACGGTTTATCAAGCACATAAGTTGGAGGAACCGCAATGTTTAGACATTTCTTCAAAACGATCTGGATGGCTGCCAAATATTTCCTTTTGGGGCTAGCAACCGCCGCCCTAACTGCGCCACAAACTGGCGCAGAAAGCCGTCAACTCTTGAAAAAACGCATCTTAGGTTTGTTTGATCAAACACTGCCAACCACACCCAGCAGCAACGATCATACAGAAGATGGTGCAGCATCGCTCGATAAGCAAGAATATTGGCAAAATGGTGCTGAAAAATATAGCGTGTTGTAGGGAGGGGCTATGTTTCCACTAGGCGACGATAACTCCAAATTACAGCGGCGCGGCTATGTAACCTATGGCCTGATTGCGCTCAACGTGCTGGTATTCCTGTATGAATTTTCGTTGGGCAGCGAAAGCCAAGCCTTGCAAGATTTTATTATGACCTGGGGCGCAGTGCCCGAACGAATCGCTGCTGGCGATGGCTTGATCACCTTATTGACTTCGATGTTTTTGCACGGTGGTTGGGCACACTTAATTGGTAATATGCTGTTTCTGTTTGTTTTTGGCGATAATGTTGAAGATGCCTTTGGCCATGCCAAATACTTAGCTTTTTATCTGATTACTGGATTAATTGCCACGGCGGCACACATTCTGCTTAATCTCAATTCAGCAAGCGCTGGAATTCCCAGCGTCGGTGCATCAGGGGCGATTTCGGGCGTACTCGGAGCCTATATCGTGATGTTTCGTAGCAATTCAGTCAAAGTCTTGCTCGGGCGTTTCGTTCAAACGGTTCCAGCTTGGATGATGATTGGTTTGTGGGCAGTGCAGCAATTTGTTGCAACCTTTGCCACAATCACCACAACCAGCCAAACCAGCGGCGGTGTTGCCTATGCTGCTCACGCTGGTGGATTCATCGCTGGAGTTGTGATTGGCTTTGTGCTAAGCCGCATTCAACCAGCTCCGCAATTAGCCCAGCGCCGTAAAGCCTAATTAATATTGGAGGAATTGATAATGAGCAATCAAGAAAACAATCATGATGAACGTGGTTTTGGCGAAAAAGCCAAAGATTTTATTCAAAATTTGTTTGATCGCGATGAAACGCCAAAGGAGCAACCAACGACCGAAGAATCGCATAAACCACGCGATCGTGGCATTACTGAATATACCAAAGATTTTGTCAGCAACGTTTTTGGCAATGATCGCGCTCACGAACGGCGTGAAGAAGGCGAAGCTAATACCCCTCACGATCGTGGTATCGTTGAATATACCAAAGATTTTGTCGGTGGCTTAGTTGGTCGTGATCGCGACGAAGATCCAACCAACACCGCAGTTGAAAAAGCTCGTGAGCAAAACGAACGTCAACAAGGCCAATAAATTTAATTAAGTTAAAAAGCAACGCAATCGGTTAACATCGATTGCGTTGTTTGTTTAATGCTGTAAGAGCAGATCAATCACTTGCACCGCCATCGCTTCGTGCAATGGTTCGCCCGTTACCAGCAAGCGTAGAAAAAATGGCCCAATCAACATCTCTAGAAAAATTTGGGCATTGATTGTTGCTGGCAATTCGCCGCGAACGATCGCTCGCTCAACCAACACTGCAAATTGATCGACCCAAATGCCCCACACCGCTTGACGCGCCTCAGCCGCTTCGACCAGATTAGAAACATCAACACAAGCCCGACCCAGCGCTTCGCCCTCTGGCGATTGTAAATAGCGCACCAAACTGGGTAAAAAGCTCAACACATCCTCGCGAAACGAGCCAGTATCAGGATTTGGCACATGCTGATCGAACAAAGCCAGCACGGTATCTGCCACTAACATGGCCTTGGTTTTCCAGCGTCGATAAATTGAGGTTTCATGCACGCCTGCGCGTTGAGCTACATCAGCGATGCGCAATTGCGCATAGCCTTGCTCGAACAATAATTCGCCTGTGGCTTGCAACACCGCCGCATGCACCTTGGCACTGCGCCCGCCTGGACGTTGGCGATGCAACAACGATTGATAAACAGTCGGCTCATCAGACCCCTCAGATGGCGCAGATTTCATGGGTTCGATCCTTCCACAGCTAATGCAAGAGACTTGCATTAAGCCAAAAAGTACTCTATAGTAAAGCGTAATGCAAGAGAGTTGCGTTTACAGACGCAAACAATTCATGGCGATAAAGGGAGCATACCATGGATGAATACACGATCAGCGTTCAGGGTACGGTTGGCCTAGAGGCGATTCGGGTTTTGCAACGCAGCACTGGCGCTGAACAATTTATCGCATGGCATGGCATCACTGCCGTTAATCGGTTTTGGTTGTGGGATGCACTTTGGCCCCATGGAGAGGTGCAATTGGTCGGTTTACCTGGCCATGGAGCCGTGCCCAACCAACCCAACCAGCAATGGAGCCGCTGGACCCAAGAACATCTGATTGAAACTGGAATCGCCAGCCTCAAAAAGCTCAATAACGGCAAACCTGCGACGATCATCGGCCACTCCACTGGCGGCTTAATCGCCTTGGGAATTGCCCACCGAGCGCCAGAGTTAGTCAAACGCCTGATCGTGCTTTCGCCAGTTGTTTGGTCGGAATTAACTGGGATTGTGAGTTTATGGCAACGGTTTGTCGGCCAGCCCAGCTTGCTCAAAGCGATTATTCATAGCTCGCTGGGCTTAGGCCGCTGTAGCCATTGGGCTTTTTCCAAATCACTGGTGGCCTTCATCAAAGATCGCCAAGGCTTTTATAGTAATCCCAAAGTGGTGAAAACAATTCGCGATGGCTACGAGCAAATGCAACAAACCCCGATTGCTGGCATTGCAGGCATCACCACCGTGCTTAAACAGGCCGATATTCGTCCGTTGATTATGGCCAAACCAACCACGGTTCCAACATTAATTGTGCATGGCCAGCACGATCCAATTGTGCCATTTAAACAGTCCCAATGGCTTAAACTCAATATTCCCCACGCTGATTTGGTGGCGATTCCTCATGTTGGTCATTTACCGTATGCCGAACAAGAGAATTATGTCAACAAAGAGGTCGTTAATTGGCTTGAAAAAACTAGCTAGCATGCATCCAATTCGCAGGCCATTGGCTATAATACGCTAGATTGAGCAAGCATCAGGAGCGTTTATGCGTTGGCTTATGCGTTTATCGGTATGGGAATGGATTGCCCTGATTACAATAATGGGTTGGCTATGGCAACGAATCAGCAGCCGTAGCAGTTATCAAACTGCGCCCCAACAGCGTTGGTTAATTGATACTTGCGTCATCATCACTGTCTTAGCATTGCTTGGCGGTGCGATTTGGCAAATTCGTTGGTTAGGGTTAGTGGCATTTGGGGCGGCGGCGCTTGGGCTAGGCTTGGGCATTCGCAATTGGCTTTTGACCTTGCGCGGCTGGTTTGGCAATTTTTTCAGTCGCAAATAATTGAGATTTGGCTATAATACAGCAGGTCTTTTATTGGAGATAATCCTTGTGAAGCGCTTTTTGGCTAGCCTGCGCCCCTTGATTCAGCAATTGCCCTATCGATTTCCGCGTGCCTATGATCTGCTGGTGCATCATGGGATTTTTCGCTGGCTGGGCATGACTGGCTCAGAACAAACTGCATTGGTCGCCAAAGCCTTGCAACATGAAGGTTGGGCCATCGAAGCGCCAATCGGCACAGGTCGGTTGACCATCGATTTATATGCCCAACGCCCCAATTTACAGGTGGTTGGCATCGATTTGGCAATGCCAATGCTCCAAGCGGCCCAAGCTGAACTAGCTAACAAAGGCATTATCAATGTGCATTTAATTTGTGCTGATATGACTGCCTTACCTTTTCATGCTGATCAATTCATCCAAATTGTGACATTAAATGGCTTGCAGGTCGTGCCGCATGCTGAAACATTAATTGATGAATTATTGCGCGTTGCTGAAGATGGTTGCGCCATTGCTGGCACTGCCACGGTTGATATTGGGCTAGAACCACGGGGCGGCGTACAGCGCTGGCTCGTCCGCAGCGGCATGATCAACAAACTGAACCCTGAGCAATTACATGAAATTATTAGCCTGACCTGGAGCAAGCTGAGCGCCAATCGGCGTGGCGCGGTCTACAATTTTCTACGTCCTCGGCTTGATCGCGCTACCGGCGAGCCAATCGATATTAAATAAATTACCAAATCGCTAAACCTCAAAAGGCTCTCGGTTCTGATATAGAAATCTTGAACCAAGAGCCTCACGTTTTTAGCTGCAATTATGGCAAAATTGGTACAGCTACCACACGGAAGGTTTGCTCGCCCGATTTTACCAAGGTTGGAGCGCCAGCAAAGGCGACGAGCGCCGCAGCTTCGCTATCGGTTACCACATTGCCTTCGCGCAACTCAGCCTTGAATGTCCAATCTTGGGCAGTCGCAATTTCTTCAGCGCCTGCTGGTTCCAAGTAAATCGTTGCACCTTGGGCTTGATAGGGCTTGGTTTGGACTTGCATCAAGCCTTCAACTGTATTCAAACCTTTGCGGAATTGAGCAAAACGGCGTTGGCCATCAGCATTCAAGCCTGAGCGTTGTTCAGAAAATGCAGCATAAGCTTGGGCACTGCACGAACGCTCGCTCAAATTCACCGTTAAAGTGGTTACATTGGCATCAGAGATCATCGGCTCGGGATCGCCTAGTGGCGTGTCAAGACAGAAAGCTTGATCAGCGCCAAGCAGATCGTTGAGCAATTGCTGAATTTGGGTTTCGTTTAATGTGGTTTGTTGCCACAGCAATTTACTATCTGCATCATAATATTGATAGATTAATTCGCCATTACCATACAAGCGAAACTGTGGCACAGACAATAATTTGTTGTACAACGGAGTGACAAAGCCACCCTCATTGCGCAATTCTACGATGGTTACCGCTGCACTCGGATCATAAGCAAAGCCGCTGGCAACCGCCGGAGTAGCAGTTACAATCGTTTGGACTGTGGGAACGTTGGTTGCGGTGGTTTGGTTACCACAGGCAGCCAAAACTAAAAGGGCAACAATTGCCATAATTCGTCGAAGCACTGGAAGGTTCCTTTCAACTGATGTTGTTTATGCTAGACTAACGCCACGTGAATCGTAAAAGTTCCCAGAGCGAAATCTGGTACAATCGAGGCAGCAATGGCAAAACCTAAATCGCAGCCAAATCGGCTGGGTTATGCAATCGGTAGTGGAATTTTCAGTGGCATGATGGCAAGTATGGTTGGTTGGGTGCTCAAGATCGATCAACCAGTGCTGATCGTCGTGCTATTGCTCTCGGTCATCGGCGGGGCAATTATGGGCTACCGTTCGCGCCAGTAGTAATTGTGAGGATGCTATGTCGTTAACTCCTGAACAAGTGCGCCAAGTGGCTCACTTAGCTCGTTTAAAATTGGATGAGGATGAGATGGAACGCATGCGTTTGCAGCTTTCCTCGATTCTTGATCATATTGAGATGTTGCAAGCAATTGATGTGACCGATGTGCCCATTACCGCGCAAGTGACCGATTTGACCAATGTCTCGCGGGTTGATGCAGTCACATCGAGTTTGCCAGTTGATGCAGCACTGGCCAACGCGCCCGATCGTCAAGGCGATTATTTCCGTGTGAAAGCCGTGTTTGAGGAATAATCGTTACCTCAACTCAACCCCTCTCTTGTGAGCAAACAGGAGAGGGGCTTTACTTTAGGAGCAGCGTATGTTTGATGCTCAGTTAATTGGTTACACGCTCGCCGTCGCCTTATTAACCATCACGCCTGGGGCTGATACGCTGTTGGTTATGCGCAATGTTTTAGCACGTGGCCGCAAAGCTGGGATTCTGGCGACGCTCGGCGTTAGCTCAGGCCTGTTCATCCATGCACTGCTCTCAAGCCTCGGCTTATCGTTGATTTTGACTCGCTCAGCGCTGGCATTTAGTGTGGTCAAATGGGCGGGAGCACTCTACTTATGTTATCTTGGCTTACAATCGCTGCGTAGCGCCTTCAAACCCAATCAACCAACCAGCGAATTGTCAAGCACTACTGAGCCAAGCCTCAACCCATGGCATGCCTACCGCGAAGGCTTGATTACCAACGTCTTGAACCCCAAAGTTGCCCTGTTTTATTTGGCCTTCCTACCCCAATTCATTCGCTCGAATGATCCAGTGCTATTACGCTCATTGCTGTTAACTTCAATTCATTTTGTGCTTGGCATCGTTTGGCTAGGCCTGATTACCCTAAGTTTGGATAAAATGCGCAGTTGGATGCTCAAGCCACGGGTACGGGCTTGGATCGAAGGCAGTACGGGGCTAATTCTATTTGGCTTTGGCATCCGCTTGGCACTATCCAAACGTTAACGCAACAATTCAGAGCTGGCTGCCGTATCATCCACAGCAAACCAAACGGGGGTTTACCCGTTCTAGGAGGTTCTGATGAAAAATCAACGCAATACCATGATGACCGTTGGAACGGTAGTCGTTGTTGTAGTTGCGATCGTATTACTGATTATGATTGCCAATATTGCCGCCAATGTTGTGGGGGCGCTGGTACCACTGATTACTGGCAGTTTATTACTCTTCGGCAATCGCACCGAATTGATGAGCTTGTTACGAACTCGTAACTTGGGGCTTAATTCGCTAAATGTGTTGATTGGGATTTCGCTCGTGCTCTTTGGTGCTGGGCAGACGCTCTTCGGCGAAACGTTCTTACGTATTCTGTTCTACATTCCAGCAGTGATCTGTTTAGCTCTAGCAGCACCATTGGCCTTTGGCAAAACTGATACCAGCGCAACTTATCGCGCTTGGTGGAATAGCATTCGCAGCAAGGTGCGCCGCAAACCAAGCACACCAAGCGTGATCAACACCGGTTTTGAGCCAGCGGTCAACAACACGCCACCAACCAGCCAAGCACCCTATGCCCAAGCGCCAAACTATAATCCTGCGCCAAGCCCACAGGCCAATTTCGACCCAATGACCGGCCAGCGTACGGTCAAACTTGATCCTAACGAGATCAATAACCCAAGCGTTCGTCAATAACATCCTCGCATCATTCCTGTCACGTAGAACCTGATGAGCAATCGTCAGGTTCTCGATGTTTAATAAAGGATTTACTGATGCAAAAGATCGCTTTGA